>JBAMLJ010000127.1:0-1925 GCA_039793615.1 bacterium | reverse complement strand
TAATAAGACATAACCTTACCTCATAACTTTAGGTATTCTTAAAATCAATGTGTTTGGATAAAAAATTAATGTATTACCAGACGAAACAACTATTGTAAAATTTAAATCTACAATACACTGTAAAGTATCATTACTATCAAAAAACCCAACTTGATTCACATAACCCCAATCAGACAACGCCGTAGAAAAAGTTATTTGAACTGGATTAACATAATAAAAATAATCGTTATCCTCACTATGATAAACAAACTGGCTACATAATGCTCTTGCATAACCTCCACCAGATTTCTCAGTACCATTATAAAACAACCCAATTTTCTTAAAATACTGATTAAACACTGCATTTTTTATATTATCGGCTAAAGTTGTTTGAACTCTAATAGCCATCTTTACTCCACCCTTATTTCTTTTATTTTCATTCTTGTTCTATTCGCAAAAAATAAGTTTAATATAAAACTTTCACCATAAATATTACAATAAAACTCTTTTTTGTCAACATCCAATAGAAAATTATACCCCCTCTCTTGCTTCCTCAACATACTTATAACAAATAATGAAAAGTTTTGAGTCAAGCTTTCAAATACATCATATTTTATCCCTTTAAAAACTTTTCCAAGCAAAAGGTAACTCAAAAAACATTTTTTATAATTAATTAAACTCCCTAATTCAGATGAAAAACTGTATCTATAAAATTTATTGTCAACCCAATCAAAGAACCAATTTCTATCAAAAGCTACCCTAAAATCCCCTAAAACAAAAAAATCATCTATCATAAAAACATTTCTATTAGTCTTCTCGTGAACAAACCAATAAACAGAATTGTTTATCTTTCTAAAAAACCGTAGCAAATTAATCCCTTGATTATATAGTTCATCTTGAAACAAAGGTTTATAAGTATTATACATTTTTTCAACTTCTATTATCAATCCTTGCAAACCCACATAATTAAGTTTCAATATAGATAAACCGTTTTGCCCACGCACATATATATAACCGTCTTTAAAAATCAAATTGTTATAATCAAACCATACATTCGGAATATATACAGAAGCAAAAGAAGTTTTACTAAACTTGTAATCAGATTCATCTTTAAATTTAAACAATTCAACAATAGAAAATAAACAAACAGTAGGCACATCAGAAACATCAAGAATAATAAAAGTATAAGGATTAACTAAATCAAAACCCTTTAAAACAAAATTATGAGCTTTAGAAGTCTTAACATCTTTTGTAATAAAATAAATATTCCTTTCAGTAAAAACATACAAAGTATCATTATAACAAAACAAACCATAAATTGGTTCATCACCAAAATTATATTTATAAACACTTTTTGTTAATAAATCTACATAATAAACATTATTACGAAGTTCACCAGAAAAATAATCTGTGTAATTTTCTAAACAACCAATCAATTTATCATTAACAACAGCATCTTTTATATATGTTATTTCAGTGTCAACAACAGCTTCTTTTATATTTGTTATTCCAGTGTCAATATAATCAATTAATGTAGGAGTTTGAATAAATAAACCGTCTTTATCTTGTTTAACAAAAACCATATTACCATTTAAATAGTCAATCATTAATTAACCACTCCAAGTATCTTTTTTAGCTATTTTCATATCAACCCAATTATAAAAAGAACCCCAAACATTTTTATTGATAACACAAGAAATTTGTTGTATATTAAAATTATTAACAGAACAAACAGAAGATATAAAATTTATTCTAAATATATTTGATCTTAAATCTAAACTCAAAGAAGATACAAAATTAAAACCAGAAAAAATAGTCTCACCAAAACAAATTAAAGCTTTACCAACAGTCATCCATTTGTCATCAACTTTGCCATAAACTCTATATAAGAAATCTTTTTTCATTGTTTGCTTAGGATAAATAAATTTAGGACTTATAACTTGAGG
>JBAMLJ010000126.1:0-1932 GCA_039793615.1 bacterium | reverse complement strand
TCAAGACAAAAAAACCTCAAAACCTGACCCCCGACTATATACAGTTTCACTGTTGTTTCTATTCTCTCGTTAGTTCTCTCTTTGGGGGTTCGGTCGCTCGCTTTGGCTCGCGACCTCGCCCTTATTTTATATTCAAAAATGGGTAAAAAAATCAAAAATCCTCTAAAATGGCTGAAATTTTTTTATCAAAAATGACATTTACTCTAAATCCGAATATCGAGTTTTTACCTTCCTGTTTTGCGGTTTTCTGAAAGTGGCTCTGGACTTTTTCTGAAATAAATAGTACTGTTTGTATATAAGTATGTATTCTGATGAACAACTCATAACTAATTATCTTGCGGGTGATGAAAAATCGTTGGAGATTTTAATTCATCGTTATCTCAAACCGATTTATAACTTTGTTTATCGGTATATTGGTGACGAACAGGAAGCCGAGGACATTACTCAAGTAGTTTTTGTGAAGATATGGAAAAGCTTAAAGAAATTTGATCAAAAGAAAAAGTTTAAAACCTGGATTTTCCATATCGCTAAAAATACTTCTCTTGATTTTCTCAAAAAGAAAAGGGCCATACCGTTTTCTGAATTTGAAAATGAAGAAGGAGAAAATAAACTTATCGAAACACTCATTGATCCGGCACCGCTTCCCGACGAACTTTTTGAGCGAGCCAATGTTGGCGAGATACTTCATACGGTGATGAACCGGTTAGCTCCGAAATATCGTATGATTTTATTTCTCCGTTATAATGATCACTTTACTTTTCGGGAAATTAGCGAAGCTTTAGGCGAACCGCTCAACACCATAAAAAGCCGGCATAGACGAGCCCTTATAAAACTCAAAGGGTTACTTTCTGATTCTTAATACAAATACATAAAAATAATTAAGTTTCATCAAAAGGATGCACCAAAAGGCATCCTTTTTTCGTATTAGTAATAGAGAGAGAGTATGCACAAGGATTACGAAGAACTTTTTACCCATATTAAACCAAAGGAACCACCTGCGGGTCTTTTTGATCGTATTATCCTTGCAATTAAACGAGAACAGGAACTACAACACACAAGAAAACTACTATTTGGCTTTTTATTCCTTTTGGTCGCCTCATTTATTGCGACGCCTTTTTCTTGGGCAATGCTCCAAAATCAAGTGGAGAATTCCGGTATTCTTTATTTTGTCTCGACCGCGCTTAGTGATTTTGACATTTTTCTTACTTTATGGCAGGATTTCGGTTTGGCTATTCTTGAATCATTGCCAATTATGGGTATTGTAGCTTTTACCATAAGCATTGGAATGACGCTTTTTACTCTTCGTTTGTTTCTTTATCGAAAAAGATTATTATTTGGATATTTAATGCATAACTTTAGCTAAAAATCGATCGTATTAAATAAATTATTAATAACAAAATCATTATTATGAATAATGACAAACAACTCAATAAAAAAATAAATCGCGATGTGCTTAAATGGATTATTGTTGGGCTAGCCGCTTTTGTGGTAATTATTTTGATATTTGGTGCTGGTGTGTTTGTTGGTGGAATGAAAGCCAGATTTTCTTATCGTTGGGCAGAACAATATTATAAAAACTTTGTCGGACCCAGGGCCGGATTTTTCGGTGACTGGCGAATGTTCCCCGGAGGAGAATTTATTGAAAGCCACGGCACTTTCGGAGAAATTATTAAAATTGAAGGGAATAATTTAATCGTCAAAGGAAGAGAAAATATTGAAAAAATTGTTTTAGTGGATGAAAAAACAATCATTAAATCAGGTTTAAAAGACATTAAAATCTCGGATTTAAAAGTGGGGGATATGATAGTGATCATTGGTTCGCCAAACGAACAGGGTCAAATTGAAGCCAAATTAATTAGAGTTTTTCCACCAAAAATTATTTTTAAAGGACCAAAATTCTATGAATAAAAAAATTTTTCAGAAAAAAATCAT
>JBAMLJ010000125.1:1471-2070 GCA_039793615.1 bacterium | reverse complement strand
CCATCAGTTCCTTTGTAATTACCTAGGGATTCAGGCCTGATTCCTGAAAAAGCTAGAATTCCTATTATTGCTCTACCTCTTAGACTTGCATTTCTCAATATCTTATCCAATTCCTCTTTTGTGGGAGGCCTTTCATCTTGAATTGTTGGGGTTAAATTTGCTCCCCTTATCTTTATTCCTTGGAGCTTTTGATCTATGTTATTGAATGAAAGCCATGAGTTAAGGGTCTTTTTAAACAATACAAGATAAGAACCGTTTTTACCCTGATTTTGAAGATCATTTACGAACTCAATAAACTCATGTTTCAATTCTCCAGATTTAGCTTTTTTCAGAATAGATTCTGGGGTATTTTTTGTTAATTTACAATAACGACCTAAAGTCCTTAAATAATTATCGGCAGTTATCAAAGATCCACCTTGTAAATTCTTATACCACTCCATGACTAATTTATTAGCTTTTAAGTTTTCATATTTGCTTTTGAATACCATGATTATATGTATAGCATGCTAGTATATAAAATTATGGGTTTATACCAAAAAGAGTATAAATCCCGCCGGGAGCATACCAAGGGGTACAGGGAGTGTACTTTCAAAAATCTA
>JBAMLJ010000125.1:0-1461 GCA_039793615.1 bacterium | reverse complement strand
CATTAGGGACTCTCAATCCCTCGACGCGGGTTCAAATCCCGCCGGGAGCATACCTTTTTTGGTCAGTAATGGTATCAATTTCGCACTTTTTCAATTTTCAATATTTAAATTTTGCATCTTAATAGGGCTATTTTTGTTGCTTGAAAAATTAAAAAATAAGTTTTTAATCTTTCAATTTTCTTGTATAGATTAATGTAACTATTAAAGTATCTAGATCCATTATAAAACTTTTTTCTATAAATAATAAAAAGCTTTTCATTTTTTTATTATCTATTTCAAAATTTAGAAAATTTCGTAAAACTGAAATTAATGAAAAATGGCTATACCTCCTGAAAGTCAATTCAGAATATTTAATTAAATAAAAACCAATAATAAAATCTTCTAAATAAAAATTCATTGTATAACTAGGTATTTTGGGATTTTTATACAAGAAATCACGAATGGGCTGTTTTCTATAAATTTTTATAATATTTTCCCAATTAGGTAAATCATATTTCATATATTTCAGAATGGATGTTGTTTTTTCACTTAAAGGGAAATCTTTTAAAAATAATTTTACACTTTCTTGGGGCTGTAATCCATAAACTGAACCAAAAAAGATTATGTCTCTGAAATCTTCTCTTAAAACTTCATTTTTCATAAAAGAATTAAAAATGTGTTTAAAAACTTTATTATTGTTATATTCATTCCATCCTTTTAATTCTTTAATATAATTTAATATTTTTTCGGTTTCTGGAGAAGGATAAATAGATAAAACTTTTTCTTCCTCACCTGTAAACATATTGAAATATTCTTTATCCTGTTTTAAAAAATTTTTAAATTCTTGAACATCTTTTAAATCATAATCTTCTTGTTTTTCATCAATAATTGTTTCTTGCATATTCTCATTTAAAGAATTTTCAATAACATTTTTAGATGATTTTTTTAATTTTATGTCTTCATTAATAATATAATAATAATAAATAATACCTTCGATAATGTCATTATAATTATAGCATTCATAAATACCTCTACCATTAAAAATAGGATCTACCCTTATCATATTTAAATAAAAACTACCGATAGAATCTATTCTTATAATATACTTATTCATAATAAAAGTATGTAAAACACAAATATTAACTTTATGGTAAATTATCAAATTTTCATTAATTTTTTTACAAAAAAAGAAAAAGTTTATTAATGAGTTTTATTTATAGTTAAATAAATGAGTTAAAACTCAAAAAGAAAAAGAGGTAAAAAATGAAAAAAAGAATAGAAATAGACCTATCGGAAGAAGAGTTTAAGAACATACAAGCAAGGGCAAAAGAAATGCACCTCTCTTTGAGTAGATATATGATATTGGCTGGCTTAAATTGGTATCCTAAATTAAAGGGAAAATGAGGAGTGATCTTATGATAGATCTTAGGCCTCTGAAAAAAGTTGCACAACAAAAAAAAGGATCCTTGTTAGCTGAGATCT
>JBAMLJ010000124.1:0-2135 GCA_039793615.1 bacterium | reverse complement strand
GCTTTACTTTTATATCAAAAACAGATTTCATCGAAATTAAAAGGAGGGTTTTAAAGGTATGAGAATAGGAATATTTGCTGCCTCTTTGGGTAGTGGTCCATCCTTAACTGGTGTTAATACATATTCTTTAGCATTAGTAGAAAGTTTATACAAGTATGATACAGAAAATGAATACGTATTAATATTATCTGAATTAAATAGACCCTTTTATGAACACATAACAGAAAATGAAAGATGGAAAAAAATATTTGTTAAACCTCTTTTAGTAGAAGATTTTTCAGCTTTTAAAAAAATCTACAGAGTAGCTCCAATGTTTCTTCCATTTACAGAATACTTAAAATTTGATTATACCAAAACCGGATTTGTTTCTCTACCTTTAGATGTAATAAATTCTCTGGATTTAATTCACTATACCGTATTTCACTCTTGTTCCTCTATACCTTTCTTTATAGAGAAACCATTTGTTGTAACTTTGCATGATTTAAGGTTATTTTATCCTGAATTTTCCAAAAAACCTACGGATAAACTTTATTTTACTCATTTAACAATGAAAAAAATTTTTAAAAAAGTAGCCCAAAAATCTTCAAAAATAATAACAGAGGTACCCTTTGTAAAGGAAGATATAATAAGATTTTTAAACACATCATACCAAAAAATTGAAGTCTTAGTTTCTCCTCTGCCAGACATTTATACAAAAAGATTATCCATAATTGAAGATTTATCAAAGGCAAAAGCAAAGTATTCTCTGCCGGATAAGTATATATTTTATCCAGCTACTCTTGCTTCGGATAAAAACCATGAAAGATTATTGTTAGCCATTAAGATGTTAAGAGATAAAGGAGTAATAATTAATTTAATATTAGCCGGTTCTGATAATGGTATGCTTGGTAAGATAATGGCGATGATTAATTCTCTTGGTTTAAAGGAGAATGTAAAATACTTAGGATTTGTTCCTTTAGAAGACTTGGTTTCCCTCTATCAATTGAGCCATGGGGTTATTGTTCCTACCTTGTTTGAATCTGTAAGTTTACCAGTATGGGAGGCTATGATATTAGGAAAACCAGTTGCTACATCAAATATATGTGGCATGCCATATCAATTAGGTGATTTAGGAATATATTTTGACCCTTACGATGTTGAATCTATTAGTAATGGTATTCTGAAATTGTGGGAACTAAAAGTTACAGAAACTTTAAGTCAAAATCTCAAAAATAGAGCTCAAACTATGTTAGATAAAAAGAAATACGCAGAATCTCTGATAAAGATTTACAAAGAGGTAAAAAATGGGAAATAATCCATTAATTTCAGTTGTAATACTTACATGGAATAGAAAAGAAGAGGTTTTAAAAGCGATACATAGTGTATTAAATCAAAAATATAAGAATATTGAAATAGTAGTTGTAGATAATCATTCAACAGATGGCACCTTTGAAGCTTTAAATACTTTAGTTAGGAAACATCCAAACATCAAATTAATAAGAACATATAAAAATCTGGGATGTCCTATAGGCAGAAATATAGCTATGGCAAATGCTTCAGGTGATATAATTTTCTCTCTGGATGATGATGCAGAAATAGACAATAATTGTTTAGAAGAAGTTGTAAAGACTTTCAACGATTTTCCAACTGCTGCCGTAGTTGCTTGTAAAATAGAAGAAGAAAATTCCAGCAGGAAAAATTATGAGACTGTTAGAAAAGTAGGAGTTTTTAATGGAGGTGGTTTTGCTATAAAAAGGGATGTATTAAAAGAAGTCGGATTTTTCCCCGATTATTTTAGACAAGCAGAAGAAACATATTTAGCTTTGAAAATTCTTGATAAAGGTTATGACATAATATATAATCCCAATTGTAAAATTTATCATAAGCCTTCACCAAAAGGCAGAGTTAGATATGATATAATATACTATGGATTTAGACATGACATTGAAAATGTCTTTCGGCTTCTACCTATAAAATATGCCTTGCCTATTGCAATTTATAAATTGGTTCCTCACTTTAAAAATTATATTAGAAATGGCTTTATGTTATCGTTTTTTAAAGATGTTTTTGGTGTTATTTTAAATGGAATTTCAAAATCTAAGCTTGAGAATGAAAAAATAAAATTTGAAACCTTTCTATTGTATAGAAAATTAAAT
>JBAMLJ010000123.1:0-2153 GCA_039793615.1 bacterium | reverse complement strand
TAAAAACCCGATGTAGAGTTTGAGGTTAGGATTGTTCTTGAAATGAATTTCAAAATGTGCATTTAAAGCACGAATAATAGTCTCTGAATATCTTACCTCAAAAGAAATGAAAAAAGGTGAGTAGAAAAATTAACCGAAAAACATAATAGTAAAGGAAATAGGACTATACAAAATCGCAAAACTATAGTAATGTTTTTATATACGAAACTCATGAATTTTCAATATGGCACTGAAATTTTATTGTGGTAATGAATTTACAGGCAATGAATTTGAGCAATTTCAAGTAGTAAAAAAAATATTAGCACAAAAATTTGAAAATGATCCCGAAGATGTATATATAATCTATAATTTTCATATTGAAAACAATCAATATGATGTATTATTAATAAAAAACGAACAGGAATTTTTGATATTAGAAATGAAAGATTATGAAGGGGAAATATATGGTAGTGAAAATAACGACTGGAAAATTAAAGATAAAAATGGAATAATTACAGAAATAAAGTATCAGGGTAAAAATAATATCTATAATCAATGCCGTTCAGAAAGAGCTACTTTTACAAAGTTTTTAATAAAATTAAGAGATAATGAAAATTTAAATTTACCAAATAAATCTCCTAATGATGAAATAGATCCCATTTATAATATTGTTAATGTTTGGGTATTCTTTAATGGCTCAAGCGAATATAAAGATGCAGATCCGGAAAATAAAGATGTCGAAAAGATAAATTTTAAAGCAAATATGTGGTTTGACGTTGTTAATGAAAAAAATCTTCCTGAAAAATTAAACAAAATAAAAGGTGTTCCTATTAATAATGATGACATAAAAAAAATTATTAATAAATTAGGTGTAGAAGAATGTAATTCAACAACCGCCTCTCCTCCTCCAAAAACAGAAATAGGTAGAGTTCTTGAGAAATACAAGAATAATTCAGAAATATTGGATGCATTATATCAATTTGCATCCAATCCAACAGCGTATAGTACTGCAGGATTAGGCATATATGAAAACTTGGAATATATAGAAAAAAATTTGAAATTAAGATACAATGAAGAAAAAGCTAAGAAATGCATAGATGTATTAAATAAAGAAATAATAGAGACTCTAATTAAGCCTTATATTCATTTAGGAAGCCCAATGGGTGGCTTCAAAAACACGGAACCAGTTTATAAAATTATAGATCCTATTTATTCAGAGATTAAAGATTATGTCGAAAATAAAGAAATTTATAAAAATATATATTTTGAAAATAAAACAAAATTATCCCCATTAGAACATGAACTACTAAAAAAATTAAGAACTATGCTGGAAGATGAATACGAGGTTAATTTACCTAATATCTATATAATTTTTAGTAATCATGAAAAAGACATGTTAGATATTACAAGAGAAGCTAAAGACCTTTTAATAAAACTGGGATTTGTTAATGAATTATTTTATGCTGGAAAAAATGGCAAAATAATTTTACGGCTTACAAATTTAATTGATTTAATCTGATCTTAATTAAAAATAGGAAAGATAACAAAAGGATGCACTTGACATCATCCCCCTTTCCCATTAGGTTTAATGAATAGAGGACTTTTCTATCTAAAAATAGAATAATAAATGTAAAAAATAAGTTAATTCCAATTTAACATTTTTAAATATCAGTAGAACTTTTAGATCCTAATCTCCCGGATTTTTAATAACAATGTCATCAATTTTTACGTTTAATCCTTCCAAAATTTCTCTAACTTTCTTTTGAATTTCTGTAATTATTCTATCTCCGTTAGTTAATTCTATCACCCTTATTTTTGATAATTCCATGAATATATCCTTGATGAATACTGCTTTGACTTCCAATCATATTTTTATCACCCTAAAAGTAGTAATTAATGATATAAAAATATTACTAAAAATAACTTACTGTTTTTTGTATTAAAAAAAGTGCGCTTTTAATATTATTATATCTTTATTTATATATTCAAGCATATTTACAACAAGCATTTATACACAGATAACTGGAATGGATACATCACAGTTTATGAATCAGATACCATGAAGTAAACAATCTTCGTTACTTCAATTTATACGGATATTACAGGAATGGACACGAGCCAGTTCATGAACCAGATGCAATAAAAAATTTTCAAAAATATTAATATATATGAGT
>JBAMLJ010000122.1:0-17983 GCA_039793615.1 bacterium | reverse complement strand
AATCTGAAATATGAAGTTCGAAAGATATTTAAATTTTAAAGGCTAAATTTTAAATGAAGTCTAAATAATTAAATTTAAAAAATAAAAAATTAAAAAATTTTGAAATATATGCGTATTGCGATTAATGGTTTTGGAAGAATTGGGCGAGCTTTTTTTAAACAAGCTCTAAATGAACCTAATCTTCAAATCGTGGCGATTAATGATTTAACTGATTTAAATAATATTATCTATCTTTTAAGGAGAGATACTGTTTATGGTTTGTTTGACAAAACTTTAGCCTATCTTACTTATTCAGAAAATGATAATCCTTATCATTTTTTAAAAGCTAATCCTACTGGTGATTTTAATGTTAACGGTGGTAACAATATTTTGTATTTTCAAGAAAAAGATCCTAAAAATTTACCTTGGGATGAATTAAAAATTGATGTGGTAATTGAGGCGACTGGTGTTTTTGAGGACTATAATTTAGCAAAAAATCATTTAGAGGCAGGAGCTAAGAGAGTAATTATTACTGCTCCAGCTAAAGGAGAAGAAGGAAAAGATGGAAGATTAATTTTACTTAATATTAATGACGATGAAATTTATAATTTTCCTGTTATTTCTAATGGTTCCTGTACTACTAATGCCGTAAGTCCAGTTTTGAAAGTTCTTCACGAAAAAATTGGTATTAAAAAAGCAATTCTTAATACTATTCATGCTTATACCGCTACTCAAAATTTAGTTGATGGTACTGTTAAAGGAAAAGATTTTTTACGTGGCCGTGCCGCAGCTTTAAATATTGTTCCATCAACTACTGGAGCTGCTATTAGCATTACCAAAGCATTAAAAGATTTAGAAAATAAATTTGACGGTTTAGCAATTAGGGTGCCAGTTATTTGCGGTTCTTTAGCTGATATTACTTTTATCAGTAATCGAGAAACGAGTGTTGAGGAAGTAAATGAGGTGCTATTAAAAGCATCCCATCAGGATCAATGGAAAAACATTTTAGCTGTTTCTGTTGAGCCATTAGTGTCTTCTGATATTATTCAAAATAGTTCTCCGGCAATTGTTGATTTAAGTTTTACCAAAGTAGTCGATAAAGATTTGGTTAAAGTTTTAGTTTGGTATGATAATGAATGGGGTTATGCTTGGACTTTGGTAGAACAACTAAGAAGAATAAGTTTATAAAAAAGAAAAGGTTTTGCGAAATTTAATTTAAAATTTAAAATTTGCGATATGTTGTATTTGGGTGCCGATCATCGTGGTTATTATTTAAAAGAAGCAATTAAAAAATATTTAATTTCTCAAAAAATTCAATTCGAGGATTTGGGAAATTTAAAATATGAAGAAAATGATGATTATCCTGATTTTGCTCAATTAGTAGCAAAAAAAGTGCAAGAGCATCCTTTTAAAGATTATGGTATTTTAATTTGTGGCTCAGGAATTGGAATGACTATTGTGGCAAACAAATATTCTAAAATTAGAGCTGGTTTATGTTTATCTTCTTTTATGGCCCAGAAAGCCAGAGAAGATGACGATATCAATATTTTATGTTTAAGTGGTGATTTAACTGATGAGGCAACTGCGATAAGGATTGTAAAAACTTTTTTAACGACTAAATTTTCGAATGACAAACGATATAAAAGAAGGATTCAAAAAATAACAAAAATTGAAAGAATTTTAAAATAATTTTTTATGATTCTTTTTTCGAATAAAAATAAACCTAAAAAAGAAATTATTCCTGTTATTAATGTTAAAACAATTAAAAAATTAGAAGAAAGATTAAAAACAATTTCACGCTATAATGGCATTATTCAAATTGATATTGCTGATGGTATTTTTACTCCATGGAAAACCTGGAATAACCCTGAATATTTAAAGAACTTAAAAAATATTATTTCAAGAATTGAGTTACATTTAATGGTTTATAATCCAGAAACAGTACTTCCTTTATGGCTCGAATCAAGACCAAAAAGAATTATTATTCACAAGGAAGCAATTAAGGATTTTAAAAAAATTAAAGAATTATTTAAACAAACTAAAACAGAATTAGGAATTGCTTTAAAACCTTTAACTCCTTTTAATGTTTTAAATCCGATAATAAAAGAAATTGATTATGTTGTTTTTCTTTCTGTGGAACCTGGGCCATCCGGACAAAAATTTGAATGGTTTGTACTTGATAAAATAGATGAGTTTAAAAAAGAATATTCTCAGATTAAATTAGAAATAGACGGAGGAGTAAACGAAGAGACAATTTCTGAAATTTTAAAAACTAATGTTGATTTCTTAGCAATTGGTTCGGCAATTTTTGATAAAGAAGATCCTATGAAACAGATTAAATATTTTAACGATTTAATTAAAAAATAGTAATTACATGGCAAGAAAAAAGAAAAGCAGTTTTAAAAATAATAAGATTAAAAAACTTGAAGAATTAAGTGTTATTATTCGAGAAGAGATTATAAAAATGCTCCTTGAGGCTGGATCTGGCCATTGCGCCGGACCATTAGGAGCCGTAGAGCAATATATTGCTTTATATTTTGGAAACATTTTAAAATATGATCCTCGAAATCCTGATTGGCCCGAAAGAGATAGAGTAGTTGTTTCAAATGGTCATTATGCCCCTTTGCTTTATACCGTTTTATCTTATGCTGGTTATTTTAATAAAGAAGAATTAAAAACTTTAAGGAAATTAGGCTCACGTTTGCAGGGCCACCCCAGCCGCTTAAGTTTACCAGGAATTGAAACTTCTTCTGGTCCAGTAGGTGAAGGGTTATCTCAAGCAGTAGGAATGGCAATTGGTTTAAAATTAAGTGGAATAAAATCACAAGTATATTGTCTTATGGGTGACGGCGAACAAGACTGTGGTAATACTTGGGAAGCAGCAATGTTGGCTTCTAAATACCAGTTAGACAATTTAACAATTTTAATTGACCGCAATAATATTCAAATTGATGGCTTCACGGAAAAAGTCATGCCTTTAGAACCTCTCAAAGAAAAATATGAAGCTTTTGGTTTTAAAGTTTTAGAAGTAGATGGCCATAATATTGAAGAAATTATTAATGCTTTAAATAAAGCAAAATCAATTTTTTCCAAACCAGTTGTAATTATTTGCCATACCATTCCTGGTAAGGGAATTAATTTTATGGAATGGGAATACAAGTGGCATGGTAAAGTGCCTAATTCTCGCGAAGCAGAAGAAGCTTTAAGGCAGTTACGTAATCTAAAAGGAAAAATTCAATCTGAATTAGATTAATTTAATTATGTTAAATCCAGAATTAAATTTAAATCTTGATTTTTTTTCTTCTCCGGTTAAGAAATCTTTACGCGATGGTTTTGGCGAAGGTTTAGTTTTGGCTGGAGAAATTAATAAAAATGTTGTAGCTTTATGTACTGATGTTACAGATTCTTTAAGAATGCATTTATTTAAAAATAGATTTCCAGAAAGATTTATTGAATTAGGAATTGCAGAACAAAATATGATCGGTGTTGCCTCTGGTTTAGCAAGTACCGGTAAAATTCCTGTGGTAGGTGCTTATGCTGTTTTTTCACCGGGCAGAAATTGGGAACAAATTAGAACAACTATTTGTTATAACAAACAAAAAATTATTATTGTTGGATCCCATAGCGGTTTAAATGTTGGACCTGATGGAGCATCGCATCAGGCCTTAGAAGATATTGCTTTAACTAGAGTATTACCTAATTTGGCTGTTATTAGCCCAGCCGATGCTCTCGAAGCTAAAAAATCAATTTTAAAAGCAATAGATTACCCAACATCAGTTTATATTCGTTTACCTCGGGAACCTTCAATTATTTTAACTACTGAAGATACCCCTTTTGAAATTGGAAAATCACAAGTTTTTTGGCTCCCCTCTAATAAAGAACAGTTTATAGGCGTTACTATTTTTGCAAATGGATTATTAGTAGTAGAAGCTCTAAGGGCTGCCCAGGAACTGGAAATTGAGGGAATTGGAATCGCTGTTATTAATAATTCTGCTATAAAACCCCTTGATGAAAATTTAGTTTTAGAATGGGCTAAGAAATCAAAAGCAATTATTACTTTAGAAGAGCATCAAGTTGCTGGTGGTATGGGTTCAGCTATCTCCGAATTTTTAAGCGCTAAATATCCCATAAAAATATATTTTATGGGAGTAAATGATACTTTTGGGGAATCTGGTACTGCAAAAGAATTAATTGAAAAATATCATTTAGATTCGGAAAGTATTAAGAAAAAAGTGAAAGAAATCATAAGAAATAATTAATAAAATTATAAATGACAAAATAAGTCTAATAAAAAGGAGATCAGGGATATATACCTTTCGAAAATATCTAAAAGTCCCGGCAAGGATTTTAGACTCGTGCAAGCTCCTCTTTCACTTCGCTTAGAAACCCTGCCCGCTCGTCGTCTGAGTGTTTCTTAAGATACATTCCCAAGCTTTATAAGCTTTATAGGCTTAAAACTTAAAAATTATAAAATTAACTAGATTCTATGAAAAATTATTTGATGCCATTTTTAAAAAATAATAAAGCTATGTTTTTGGCTTATGATCATGGTTTTGAACATGGACCCCAAGATTTGATTAATAAAAGTTTTGACCCTAATTATATTTTAGATTTAGCAGTTCAGGGTGGTTTTACAGGTATTATTTTGCAAAAAGGCATTGCAGAAAATTATTATACTAATACAAAATATCAAAAGAAAATTCCTTTAATTATTAAAATTAACGGCAAAACAAATTTAAAATTTAACGAGGAACCTTATAGTTCTATTAATTGTAGCGTGAGATATGCAAAAAAATTAGGTGCTCAAGCAGTAGGTTATACTATTTATTTAGGAAGTGAATATGAAAATAAAATGTTTGAAGATTTTGGGAAAATTCAAGAAGAAGCCCATCAATTAAATATGGCGGCAATCGCTTGGTTGTATCCTCGTGGCAAAAGTATTATTAATGAGAACGATTCAGAAATTATTAAATATGCTGCTCGTCTTGGATTAGAACTAGGGGCAGATTTAATTAAAATTAAATATCCCGATGATGAAAAATCTTTAAAAGATATTATTAAGTTTAGTGGTAAAACAAAAGTAGTTTTATCAGGAGGAGAAAAAGAAACCGAAGAAGAATTTTTAGAAAAAGTAAAAAAAGTAATGGAATATGGTTTTACAGGAATAGCTGTCGGAAGAAATGTTTGGCAAAGAGAGAACGCATTAGAAATTAGTGAGAAAGTAAAAAGAATTATTTGGGGTTGATTTTTTAATTACTTTTCGATAAAATAAGATTACTATGAGTAATTTAATTTTATTTGCTTTTAAAAGAACAGTTTTTGGTAAAAAAGTTAAAGCCTTGAGAAAAGAAGGATTAATTCCTGCTATTTTATATGGAAGAAAAACTAATCCTTTTCCATTGAGCTTAAATTTAAAAGAATTTTTAGATGTTTACAAAAGCGCTGGTGAAACAGATTTAATCAATTTAAAAATTAAAGACGGAGACAAAGAAGAAACAAAAACTGTTTTAATTCAGGATATTAGTTATGATTTTATTAATAATGATCCGGTCCATATAGATTTTTACGAAGTTGAAATGGATAAACCTGTTACTACTTATGTTCCCATTGAATTTATTGGTGAGTCTTTGGCAGTAAAAAATGGTGGTGTTTTGATAAAATCAATGGAGGAATTAGAAATTGAGGCCTTGCCTAAGGATTTACCTCATCGTATTCAAATTGATATTTCTCCTCTCGATGAATTTGATAAAACTCTTTATGTCAAAGATTTAAAATTGCCACCAGGAGTAAAAGTATTAGTAAAAGAGAATACTCCTGTTGTTACTGTAACTAAGCCAATTACCGAGGAAGAATTAGAAGCTGAATTAGGAAAAGTGCAAACCGTTGAAGAAATTAAAACAGAGAAAGAAGAGGCAAAAGCTTCTAAAGAATCAGAAGAAATGCAAGAGACAGAAGAAAACAAAGAAACTAAAACTCATGAGTAATTTTAATATCAAATATCTTCCTCGAAAAAAAGTGGAAGATATTCGATTAAGGATTAAAAATAACAAGAATGAACAAAAAATAAACGAAAATAATTTTCTTCGTTTTTTTTCTATTTTTAATAAAAATATCCCCTCCAAAACTTTAACAGCAATTATTTTAATTATTATCGTTTTTAGTACCAATTTTTCGTGGGTAAACTCTCCTGTTTTTTTGATTCCTAATGAAGTGGAGGCACAAAATGATGCCGAACGTTTGCGATTAGAAAAAGAATTAGAGGAAGTCGAAAAACAAATTGCTGAATACGAAAAACAATTACAAACAACCAAACAAGCGAAGCAAACTTTACAAAATAAAATTAACGAATTAAAACAACGAGCTAATAAACTTAATTTACAAATAGAGCAAACAAATTTGAATTTAAATTATTTAAATGTTCAGATAAATGAAGTTTTAGTCTCAATCGCTAAAACTTCTAGTCAAATGGCTAATGCTCAACAAAATTTGGCTAATCTTTTACAATCTCTTTATCAATTAAAAGAAAAATCTCTAATTGAGATTCTTTTAGAATCCAATAAAATTAGTGATTTCTTTAATTACATTAATGCTTTGAACAGTTTGCAATTAAAAATTCAAGATAATATTAAAGAATTGGAAGATTTGAGAACAACTTTAACAAATCAAAATCAAAAACTATCACAGAATCGTGAGGAGATGGAAAAATTATTAGCAATGCAATTATTGCAAAAAGATAGTTTAACTAACACACAAAAACAACAGCAACAATTATTAAAGATTACTCAAGGAAACGAGGCAAAATATCAACAACTTTTATCAGAGTCTCAAAAAAAAGCTAATGAAATTCGAGGTAGACTGTATGATTTATTAGGAGTTAAAACTCAAGTTACTTTTGGAGAAGCTTTAGACATTGCTAATTGGGTTAGCGCTCGTACTGGTATTAGGCCTGCTTTTCTTTTAGCAATTTTAACCCAGGAATCAAATTTAGGTAAAAATGTTGGGACTTGTAATCGGCCAGGTGACCCTTATGAGAAATCTTGGCAGGCAGTGATGAAACCAGATAGTCGTGATGCTTTTTTACAAATTACTAAAGAATTAGGGTTAGATCCTAATGTTACTCCTATTTCTTGTCCCATTCATAATCCTAAAAGAGGAATGATTGCTGGGAAAAACAGTTGGGGTGGAGCAATGGGGCCAGCTCAATTTATGCCTAAAACATGGTTAGTATACAAAGACGAAATTGCACGAATAACAGGACATAATCCTCCAAATCCTTGGGATGTAAGAGATGCTTTTGTGGCAGCTGCTTTATATTTAACTAATTGGGGTGCAGATAAAAAAACTCGTGAGGCAGAATGGCGGGCAGCAATGATTTATTTTTCTGGTTCAACTAATCGTGCTTACAGTTTTTATGGCGATAATGTAATGGCAATCGCTGACCGTTATGAAGCTGATATTAAAACTTTAGAGCAAATAGCTTATCGTTAACTTGAAATTTTTAAGATTTTTAGTATAATAAGATTACTTTTATGACTCAATGTTATTTTTGTATACAAAATATAAAGGAAATTGATTATAAAGATGTGGAAATATTGAAACGCTTTATTTCCCCCCAGATGAAAATTTATCCTCGTAGAAAAACCGGACTTTGTGCTAAACATCAAAGACAATTAAAAAGAGCAGTAAAAAGGGCAAGAAATATCGCATTATTACCTTACGTTGCTCCTTAATTATTATATGGAGTATTTTTATTCGCCTCAAGGAAAAACTTATTTTTATCAAGAACTTCTTCGGGAAGTTCTTTTTTATATTAAATCAGATCCTGAGAAACATTATAAAATTATTATTGGTACTGATTCTGCTAATCATAATACTACTGATTTCGTAAGTGTTCTCGTTGTTTATAAGGTAGGTCATGGGGGACGATTCTTTTGGCGGAGGATTAAAAGTCTTAAAAAAATTAGTAATCTAAGGAATCGAATTTATGAAGAAGTTTTAATATCGTTAAATTTAGCTCAAAAAGTTTTATTAACTCTTTCAAAAGAAAACGAGTTAAAATTTGATTTTGAAGTGCATGTTGATATCGGCTCAAAAGGAGAAACAAGAGAGATGCTTCAAGAAATCATTGGTTTAGTTAGAGGATCTGGCTTTGAAATTAAAACTAAGCCAGAATCCTATGGAGCTTCCAAAGTAGCAGATAGATATACGTAAAAGAAAATTTTGAATTGGATAATTTTTTAAATATTTGTGGTATAATATTAAAATCAAAGGTGGTGGGGTTTGGTAATTTCTTTTGCGTTTGGTTTAAGTGTTATTCCCTATATTGGTATCTTTTTATATCTCGGAGGAATTATTTTATTTTGGATTATTGAGTATTCTTTAGCTTTAGCTTTTGGCAAAGACTCAGGTTTTGGTATTGGATTAATTTTATTGCCAATGATTTTCTTTCCCATCTTGGCTTTTAGTAAAGATGCCAAATACGTTTTAAAATAATCCAATCAAACCCAAATTCCGATTAGTAATCCTTATTAAGGTTTAAAGTGTTTGGAGTTAAACAATCTTTTGTTTAAGAAGGTTGTTTTTTATTAAGAGGAAATTTATTGAAAAGAACTCGTTTTGTGTTATAATAAAATTAATGGAGAAAAAAGAAAAGGAAAAAGAAAAAAAACAAAAAATCGAAGAAAAGACTCAAGAAAGTGTCATTGGGCTAGAAATTAAAAACAGTATTTTAGCCATTGTTTTTTTAGCAATAGCCATTATTTTAGTTTTAAGTGCTTTTGATTTAGCTGGGCCGTTAGGAATTTTCTTTTATAAAATTTTTAATTATCTTTTGGGTTGGGGCTATTTTTTACTTCCTTTGCTTTTAATTTTTTTAGCTTTAATTTTACTTGAAATTCATGAGGATCCTTTAAGTTTTAATACGATTACTCTTATCGGTTTTTTATTAATACTTTTTTCTAGTTTAACTATTCTAAATATTTTTTCTCCCCATAATGGTGGTTTTTTAGGAGAGATTGGTTCTTTATTGGTAAATTATTTGGGGAAATTAGCAACCATTATTTTTTATTTATCGGTTTTAATTTCTGGAATAATTTTGATTTTTAATAAGCCACTACATTTAGCAAATATTTTTAAGAAGAAAGAAAAAGAAAAAAAATTTGTAATTAATGAAGAACAGGAAGAAATTAAAAAAGAAGAAGAATCAAGAGAAACACCAACTCCTTCCCCAATTAAAGGAACTTTTGAGGAAACAAATTCCAAAATAAAAGATAAAAATCTTTTTGAGGGGGTAAATAAAAAGAAAATTCCTTTAACTTATAAACTAAAAGATAATTATGTTTTACCTCCTTTGGATTTATTAGAGAGTACTTCTTCTAAACCATCAGTAGGTGATTTAAAGGCTAATGCCAATATTATTAAAAGGACTTTAGAGAGTTTTGGCATTATTGTTGAAATGGGGGAAATTAATGTTGGTCCTACAGTAACTCAATATACTTTAAAACCAACAGAAGGGGTAAAATTATCAAGTATTACTGCTTTGCAAAATGACTTAGCCTTAGCTTTAGCTGCTCATCCTTTACGAATTGAAGCTCCGATTCCTGGTAAATCATTAGTGGGAATTGAGGTTCCTAATAAATCCGTTGCCTTAGTGCGCTTAGGAAGTTTATTAAAAGAAATTGATTTTCAAAAAGATCCCGCTTTTTTAACGATGGTTTTAGGCCGTGATGTAGAAGGTAAAGTTATTGTAGCTGATTTAAGCAAGATGCCTCATTTATTAATTGCTGGCGCCACAGGGTCAGGGAAAAGCGTTTGTATTCATTCCATTATTAGTACATTTCTATTTAAAAATTCTCCTAATACTTTAAGATTAATTTTAATTGATCCTAAAAGGGTTGAATTAGCACGTTATAATGGTATTCCTCATCTTTTAACCTCTGTTATTACTGATAATAAAAAAGTTCTTCCTGCTTTAAGATGGATAGTAGAAGAAATGGGAAAAAGATATGATTTACTATCTCAATATCAAGCTCGCGATATTGAAAGTTATAATAATAAAGCTTTAGCTCATAATGAAAATATCCTTCCTTATATTGTAATTATCATTGATGAATTAGCTGATTTAATGATGTATTATGGTCGTGATTTAGAGACTTTTATTATTAGAATTGCTCAAATGGCAAGAGCTACTGGCATTCATTTAATTTTGTCTACACAAAGACCTTCAGTAGAAGTCATCACTGGTCTCATTAAGGCTAATATTACGGCAAGGATTGCTTTTCAAGTAGCCTCTCAGGTTGATTCTCGAACAATTTTGGATATGGCTGGAGCAGAAAAATTATTAGGTCATGGTGATATGCTTTTCTTGTCACCAGAAACATCAAAACCAAAAAGAATTCAAGGTGCTTATTTATCAGAAGGAGAAATTGATCGTTTAGTTGATTTTATTATTAAAAATTCCAAATTATTAGAACAAAATAATTTGTCTTCCGATTTGGACGAATATTTAAATGAATCAGCGACATTACAAATGAATATAAAAGAGTCAGAAGAAGATGAATTATACCCTGAAGCTTATGAAGTGGTAATAAAAGCGCAAAAAGCTTCCGCTTCTTTTTTACAGAGAAGATTAAAAATTGGTTATGCGCGAGCTGCAAGATTGTTAGATATGCTTGAAGCAAGAGGGGTAATTGGTCCTCAAGATGGTGCTAAACCAAGGGAGGTTTATGTAAAAAATGAAAATGAATCTTCATAGAATAATGAACGATAATAAAATAAAAAAAAATGAAATTAATTTAGAAAACTACACTTGTGGCGCTTATTTAAAATATGTACGAGAGCAAAAAAATATTAATTTAAATAAAGCGAGCGAAGATTTAAAAATCCTCAAAGACATTTTAGAAAAAATTGAAAAAGATGAGTATTCTTCATTACCACCAAAAGCATACCTTAAGGGAATAATTAAAAAATATGCTCGTTATTTAAATATCAGCGAAGATTTTATTTTGCATTTATATGAAAAATCTAATGGTCGTTCTTTAAGCTCTGGTAAAAATGATCTTTTGCCTCGGAATAGGTTTGAGATAAAAAAATTTAAAGTGTTAAAAGTAATCGGCCAAATATTAGGAAGAATATTAGAATATTTAGTTTTTATTATAATAATTTTTTATGTGTTTTTTGAACTTTCGCAATTAATTTTGCCTGCTAAAATTGAAATTTTTTATCCACCTAATAATTTAACTACTAACCAAGCAAATTTAAAAATTAGAGGAGTAGCAATCAGAGCCAAAAAATTGTATTTTCAAGAAAGGGAAATCTCTTTGATAAATAATACACAATTTACAGAAGAGATACTTTTGAAACCAGGAATAAATAATTTTCAATTTAAAGCAATAAATGCTTTAGGTAAAGAAACTGTTTTAGGGATGAAAGTAATTTATTATCCTCAATAAAATTGCGAGTTTTTTAAAAAGGTGGTATTATAAAAAATAAAGATAAAATAAAGATAAATAATAAAAATATGGCAAAAAATTCAGCAAGTAAAAGAGAAACGGTGGATTTAAAAAAAGAAGCGAGTGATAATGTTGATAGCTTAATTAAAGAATTGAGAGAAAAATTTGGCGAAGAGGCAATTATGCGTTTGGGAGAAGTAAGACAAGTGGATGTTGATAGTATTCCTACTGGTTCTCCTTCGTTAGATTTAGCTTTAGGGGTTGGAGGAGTGCCACGAGGAAGAATTATTGAGATTTATGGCGCCGAATCTTCAGGGAAAACAACTTTAGTTTTACATATTATTTCTGAAGTTCAAAAAAGAGGTGGTAAAGCCGCTTTTATTGATTCTGAACATGCTTTAGATCCAGAATATGCTCGAAAAATTGGAGTTAATGTTAAAGATTTATTAATTTCTCAGCCTGATAATGGGGAACAAGCATTAGATATTGTTGAAGCTTTGGTAAGATCTGGTTCAATTGATGTTATAATAGTTGATTCAGTGGCCGCTTTAACACCAAGAGTAGAATTGGAAGGCGAAATGGGTGATCAGTATATTGGTCTTCAGGCAAGATTAATGAGTCAAGCTTTAAGAAAATTAACTGCTATTACCAATAAAACAAAAACTGTTTTAATTTTTACTAATCAAACTCGTTCTCAAATTGGAACAGTAATGTTTGGAAATCCTGTTACTACTCCTGGTGGGAAAGCCTTAAAATTTTATGCTTCAGTTAGGATTGAATTAAAAAAAGAAGCACAAATAAAGAAAGGAGATCAGATTATTGGTTCTCGTATTAAAGCTAAGGTAGTTAAAAATAAAGTCGCCGCTCCTTTTAAAGAGGCAGAATTTGATATCATTTATAATGTTGGCATTGCTTATTATAATGATCTTTTGAATTTAGGAGTAAAATATGGTGTAATAAATCGTTCTGGAATGACTTATTCTTTTAATGATATTAAATTAGGAACGAGTTTTGAAAAAGCTAGTGATTATTTAAAAGAAAACCCTCAAATTGCTAAAAATATTTTAAAACAAATTTACGAGGTAGCTAATAAATACAATAAAGAATAAATTTTAAATTTTATAATTATGACACTAAGAAATTATGAATTATCTTTTTGGTTTAGTTCTAATATTCAAGAAAATGAAGTAGAACTATTATTTCAAGATTTGCTTAAAACAGTCGAAAGTATTAATGCTGAAATTATAACTTCACAATTACCTCAATTAAAATCATTAGCCTATCCCATTAAAAAGGAAACTAATGGTTATTTTGGTTATATTCAGTTTAAAGGAGAAGATTTAAATTTGAATGAATTAAAACAAAAATTATTAAATAATAATACAATTTTAAGATATTTATTAGTAAAATTTGAAGGACAAGAAAGAGCAAGAAAAGAAAAACCATTGATTCACAAAGAAAAAACCTCGTCTCAAGAATTAAAATCATTTAAAGCTACTTCGGAAAAGAAAAATACTAAAATTAGTTTAGAAGAGCTTGATAAAAAATTATCAGAATTATTAAAAGAAGAATAATTTTAAAAGGTCGTAAAATGGTGGGATTTATAAATTTATGAATCTAAATAAAGTATTTTTAATCGGTAATTTAACAAATGATGTTAATTTAAAGGCAACTCCATCAGGTCAATCGGTTGCTAGTTTTTCTATTGCTACCAATCGTATTTGGGTTGATAATAAGGGACAAAAGCAACAGGAAACAGAATTTCATAATATTGTTGTTTGGGGGAAAATGGCAGAGTTATGCAATCAGTATTTATCAAAAGGAAGAATGGTTTTGATTGAGGGAAGACTTAAAACTAGGAGTTGGCAAGATAGTAATGGTCAGAAAAGAATGAGAACAGAAATTATTGCCGAAAATATTCAATTTGGTCCTCGTTCTTTTAAAGAAGCTGACAAATTAAAAGTTCCTCCTGAAATGTCCGAGATAGAAGAAACTCCGGAAACAATAATAAATCCTGAGGAAGATTTGCCAGTTTTACAGGAAGATGATGTAATTAATGGGGAAGAATTTAATGCTCAGGATATTCCTTTTTAAACGCTTCGATAATTTCATCCAAATTTCCTTCAAGAATTTCGGCAATGTGATGCCAATTTTGTTTTAAACGGTGATCAGTAATACGATCCTGAGGGAAATTATAAGTACGAATTTTCTCAGAACGTTCGGCGTGGCCAATTTGATCTCGCCTTTTTTGAGTAATTTGATTGTTAATTTTTGTTTGCTCGATTTCCCATAATTTATTTTTTAAAATCTCTAATGCTTTTTCTCGATTTTGTTTTTGGTATCTTTCACTCTGACAAGAAACGATAATTCCTGTGGGCTTGTGTAATAATCTTACTGCTGTTTCTACTTTTTGAACATTTTGACCACCGGGCCCAGAGGACCGATAAAAAGTTTCCTCAATATCTTCGGGTTTAATTTCGATATTTACATTTTCAATTTGGGGTAAAATTGCTACTGTAGCAGTAGAAGTATGAATTCTTCCTGATTTTTCAGTTTCGGGAATTCTTTGAACTCGATGTACGCCCCCCTCATATTTTAAATTTTCATAAGCTTCATCGTTTAGAATTTCCATTACTCCTTCTTTTAGTCCTCCTAGATTAGTAATACTAATATCAATGATTTGATAAGGCCAATTTTTCTTTTCAGCGTATTTTTGATACATTCTAAATAAATCTTGTGCAAATAAAGCTGCTTCTTCTCCGCCAGTTCCAGGTCTAATTTCAATAATAACACTTTTTATTTTTTCTTTATTTTCGTTTTCATTCAATTCTTTTAATTGTTTTAGGTATTTATTTTTTAATTCATTATTTTTTGTAATCTCTTCTTCGATTAACTTAATCATTTCCGGATCATTAGCTTCGGCTAATAACGATTGCGCCTCTTCTATTTTTTTATTAGCTTTTTCAATATTTTCAAGAATATTAATTTTATTTTCCAATTCTTTTAAATGGCGTGAAGCAGTTTGAAAATTAATTGTATTTGAAAGAAACTCAGGGTCACTGAGTTTCTTTAAAAGTTCAATTTTTTCTTCAATTAATTTTTGAAGCTCGCTTTCCATTATTTATTTTTCAATTTTTTTCTTAGTTGTTTTTTTAGGGCGAATCTTTTTTGTAGATCTGGTTTTTTTAATTTCTTCTGATTTTTTTAATTTCTCTTCAAATTTTTGTACCCTACCAGTGGTATCAACTATTTTTGTTTGTCCAGTATAAAAAGGGTGACATTGAGAGCAAATTTCTATTTTCATTTTTTCAACCGTGGAACCAACAATAAATTTAGCGCCACAACTGCATTCAATTTCCGCGTTAGGATAATATGTTGGATGTATATCTTTCTTCATAATTTTAATTAATAATGTATCATAACAAAAAAAATAAAAAAACGCAAATTTATTGTTTTAATAAGATAAAGGAGTTGATTAATCTTACTTTTTATGGTAAATTTAAAAAGAGTTATTTAAATTTTAACCATTTTAATTTTATAAAATAAAATAATTATGAATTTAAATTCAGAAAATTTAATTAAAGAAATGGCTGAGGCTGGTTTACACTTTGGGCACAGTCGTACTTATACTCATCCCAAAGCGACTCAATTTTTAGTAAAAGGGAATAATCCTATTAGTATTATTGATCTGGAACAAACTAAAAAATATCTAGAAGAAGCTTTAAATGCTATTATCGAAATAGTAAAAAATAAAGGATTGATTTTATTTGTGGGGACGACTCCTGGAGCAAAAAATTTAGTAAAAAATTTAGCTCAAAAATATAATTATCCTTATGTTGATGAACGTTGGTTAGGGGGCACTTTAACTAATTTTAAAACCTTATCTTTAAGAATTAAAACTCTCGAGCAATTAGAAGAAGATGAAAAAAGTGGAAAATGGAATGAATATACTAAAAAAGAAAGGGTTCATTTATATAAAGAATTAGATAGTTTACAGAAAAAATTTGCCGGTTTAAGAAAGTTAGATAAATTACCTGATTTATTAGTTGTTATTGATACTGGGGTTCATAAAATCGCTGTTCGTGAGGCCAATAAGTTAAATATCCCCATTGTAGGAATTTTAGATAATGACGATGATCCTTCTTTTATTACTTATCCTATTCCTGCTAATGATAGTGCTAAATCCTCGATTGCTTTTCTTATAGGAAAGATCGAAGAAGCACTTATTGAGGGACAAAAATCTCAATTAGTTAAAGAAATTATTTCAGAATAAATGAATTTAAAATTTTTTGAAATTTTGGATTAAAAAGTATTAAAATAATAAAGAATAATAAAGATAAAATAAAAATAAATATGATTACTGTAAAAGATATTCAAAAATTAAGGGAAGAAACTCAGGCTCCTGTTATGGAATGTAAACATGCTTTAGAGGAGGCAAATGGTGATTTTGAAAAAGCTAAAATGATTTTAAAGAAAAAAGGAGAGCTTAGAGCCGAAAAGAAACAAAATGCTCAAACAAAGAGTGGTATTATTGAAGCCTATATTCATTCTAATAATCGTGTTGGTGTTCTTTTAGAATTAAGATGCGAAACTGATTCAGTCGCTCAAAATCAAGATTTTAAAATATTAGCACATGATATTGCGATGCATATTGCCGCTTTAAATCCTTTATATATTTCTTCTAATAATATTCCCCAAGAAGAAATGAATAAAAAAATAGAAGAATATAAAAAAGAACTTGAAGGTAGTAATAAGCCACAAGAAATAATTGATAAAATTATTCAAGGAAAATTAGAAAAAGAATTTGAAGAGATTTGTTTATTGGATCAGACTTTTATTAAAGATGAAACAAAAAAGATTAGAGATTTGCTAAAAGAAACAACCGCTAAATTTGGAGAAAATATCGAGGTAGGAAGATTTTGTCGTTTTCAAATTTAATCTATGTTTAATATTATTCCTCCTTTATTAATAGTTATTGGTCTTACTGGTTTAATAATTCTTTTAGAAACAATCAAAAATAAAAGTGAAAATAAAAATTCGGGAAAAGATATAGACGTAATTAATCTTGATAAGAATTTTGGTAAAGTAAAAATTGTAGATAAAGTCGTTATTTTAAAAGATAAAATAGGCCAATTTAACCAAAAATTTTTAAAAGGATTATTAAGATTAGGTGAAAAATTGATTATCCGTTTAAGAATTGTTATTCTAAGAATTGATCACACTCTGTATACTATTTTATATTCTTTAAGAAAACATAAAGAAGAATCCCCAAAAGAAAAAACAAATTTATTTAATTTGATTAATATTAAAAATGAAATTGATAAAACCATTAAATCGCCAAGATTAAATATCCAGAGAGAGAAAAAGATATTAAAAGAAATAAATAAATTAGAGGAACGATTATTAAAAAATGAAGAGGATATTAACTCTTTATTAAATTTAGCAAGACTCAATCTTTTTTTGGAAGATTATTCATCAGCGCGTTATTATTTGATTAAAGCCTTTAAAGTTGATAATAAAAATATTATTGTTCATGATTTAATGATTAGTATTTTTGAAAAGGATAAAGAGTCAGAGAAAAAACAAAAAGATGATAAATAACAAATATTAAAGAGTAGATTAAAAATTAAATATATATTTTCCTAGAAGAGTAATTGTTTTTTTGTTTCGCAACATTTGCCGAGATAGCTCAATTGGTAGAGCAACTGTTTTGTAAACAGTAGGTTGTGGGTTCGAGTCCCTCTCTCGGCTCTCTTAAATGTTATGAATAAACTAGTTTTTAGTTCGACTTCAAGAGGTAGCTTAACATATATTAGTTATTAGTTGGGCAGGTGGCGGAGTAGACAAACGCACGAGACTGTAAATCTCGCGGCCTGACGGCCTTCGTAGGTGCAAATCCTACCCTGCCCACACAATACAATTTAAAAAATAAGCCCACGTAGCTCAGGTAGTAGAGCACATTCTTGGTAAGAATGAGGTCCGCGGTGCAAATCCGCGCGTGGGCTCCAAAATAAAATAATTTATTATGAAGAAAGAAAACATAATCAAGCTTCAGTGTACAGTGTGTAAGCACATTAATTATTACACTCACAAAAATAAAAAAACTGTTGAGCGTAAATTAGAATTAAACAAATATTGTCCATGGTGCCACAAGCATACTTTGCATAAAGAAGCTAAAAAATAGCTTCTTTATGAAATTTTTAATTTTTAATTTTTAATTTTTTATTTTTTAAATTTAATTATTTAGACTTCATTTAAAATTTAGCCTTTAAAATTTAAATTATATTTCATATTCTATATTTTAAATACTAGATAATACTTTTGAAGTTTTATAGGGGCGTAGCTCAATTGGTAGAGTAGCGGTCTCCAAAACCGTTGGTTGCAGGTTCGAGTCCTGCCGCCCCTGCTGATTTTAACTAATGCTTTTAAAAAGCTTTATTAATAAGATTATTTTTAATTTTTTGATTTTTATAATATGAAAAAAGTTGGTTTAGCTTTGGGTAGTGGCGGAGTAAGGGGATTAGCCCATTTAGGAGTGATTAAAACATTGGAGC
>JBAMLJ010000121.1:15478-17999 GCA_039793615.1 bacterium | reverse complement strand
TGGAGGAACTGTTACTGGAGGAACTGTTGTTGGAGGAGTGCAATATTTCTCATTTAAAGCTTTAACAGTTAAAGGACCAACATAACCAGTTGCATTGATACCATTACGAGTTTGGAATTGTTTTACTGCTTGTAAGGTTAAAGGTCCGAAATAACCAGAAGCTGGAGTAATACCCAAAGCAAGCTGTAATTTCTTTACTTCGTCAGATTTCATTCCAAGCTTTAAATAAGTTGAGAAACAATAGCCTCCAGTTGTTTGACTTTGTTGCCCTAATTGAGCTTGTAAAGTTTGAATCTGTTGTAACAAAGCTGCAATTTGGGCTTGTAATTCTTCTACTGTAGCACCTTTAACTGTAAAAGATAAAGCAAAGGTGACAGCAAGAACTAAAGCAATTAATTTTTTAGACATATGCATTTAATTTTTTACTTAATTTTTATGATTATTATCGACCGCCAAAGAAATTAGTGAAAAGTGCTTTAAAATGCACCTACTAATTTAACTTTTGGCAATAATCTTTTTTACTTCTAGAAATTCCCAAAAGGGAATAACAGAAGTCAATCCTGATTCTCTGGACATAAAAATGTTCGACCATTTTTTCTACTTCCCTAAAGAAGTAGTTGTGTCCAAAGAATGGATTTGCAAAATTTGATTAATACTTTCTATCTTATCCATCGCTTCTAAGCAGTTACCGGCTTTTAAGTCATTATAAGCATCAGCTAAATCAGCTTTCATTTGGACTAAATCTTTGCCTGACCAAGTATAAAACATTTGGGGATTATTAATAATTGTTTTTTGTAAATTATCTAATTTCTCATTTAAATAAACGGGGCAATTACTAATCTTTTCTTCTGTTTCATTAATTAAAGCTAAAACCTGATTTTGAGTTTCAATTAAAGTTTTTGATAAAGAATTTTTGGTTGAATTTTCTAAATTAAGTTTTTCTAAAGTTTTTGACAAATCCGAACTTTTTTGTTGAATTTTTTGAGATACAACTAAAGTATTTTTTCTTACTGGTAATTTCTTTAAATCAGAAGGAACTGTTTCTAAATCTTTTTGGATTTCTTCGGCAATCACATTTTTCTTATTTTCTAAATCTTTTACTTTGGCTAAATCATTTAAACGAATTTCTGAGATTTCCATTTTTAATAAGGGTTTCTTCCAAGAAGGAGCTAAAACAATACGAATATTCTGAGTTAAAAGTTTTAAAGAATATAAAGGACTATTGGGTAAAGAAGTTTGTGCTAAAGCAAAGCTTGAAGCAAAAATAATTAGGAATAAAGAAAGACCAAAAGCAACACGGTATTTTTTGAAAAAATCAAAACCAATCAAATTAATTTTAGGTTTAATGGCTTTAGGATAGCTCTCTTTGATTTGAGGTTGGTTTAAAATATTATTTAAACACCAATTAGCCCAATCATTATTGGGCTTTATTTCCTGAAATTGAGCCAATTTGTTCAAAAGTTCTTTTTCAGTCATCACTATATAAGACGAAAAATAAGGCAAAGTATTACAGTGGAAAATGACAAAAGTACCTGGAATATGGAATTTAGAATCTGAAATACAATAATAATTTTTAATTTCTTAATTATTTAAAAATTAAAAATTAAAAATTAAAAATTTATTAAGGATCTCTGAGTTTATCCTAGATACCTTATTATTTTCTCGCTACACAAAAAATTCTTGCCCCTCCAGAATTCAAATATGATCCATCTCCTAAGGTAACTACCCTTTTAGAAAAATACGAAGAAGAATTTAATAAGGCTGCCCAAGAACAGGGATATAAAAGTGCAGTTGATATGGCAGTAAAATGGGAGGATGAATTGACGAAATTAGAAGAGAAGGATCCATCGTTAGCTATAATGTCATCTACTGCTTCCAATGATGAAGTTCCTACAAATAGCGACATGATGGATTTATTACATAATAAAGAAGTTAATATAGAAATAAATCAGCGAATAAATGAAGACTTAGCACAATTATCAAAAAAGATAGCAACACCATTAGATCCTAAATTATATGATACAAAACCAACAACACACATTATTACTACTCTTCAATTAGCTAAAGCGGGTGAACCTTCTAGTTTTCCTGAATGGTTATCTCCTGAATTAAGAGATAAACAACTTATTGATAAAGAATTAGAATACTTTAAAAAGGGAATTACTCCTCCAACTGGAAATCCTAAAGAAATTAGGGCTTATAATGAAATTAAAGCACAAATAGAAACAGCAAATGGCGTGGAAGTTTCACAACCTTTAGGTGATAGTGAATTTCCTATATTGAAAGATGAGGATACTTCAACTGAAGTTCCTTCAGAAGAAGTTAAACCAATTTCTTCAGAACTTGAGTCATTAACAGAAAAGATAATGAAATATAAGAATGCAGAGGAGTTTGTGGATAAATTAGATATTGACAAAAATTTAGAGAAGGCTTATACCATATTATATGGACAAAAAGCAAGAGATACATTTCGTGAGTTTGGAGAAATTTACGGGGGGAAGGAACTTCTTCGAACTACCGA
>JBAMLJ010000121.1:10812-15378 GCA_039793615.1 bacterium | reverse complement strand
ATCGACCTCTATAACCAAGTAGTTAAAGGAGTAAAAGAAGTTAATCCCGAAGCTGAGAAAGTATCAGAAGTTAAACCTATTTCTACAGAACCTGAAGAATCAAAATGATAAAAGAAATGACAAATTATTTCTTTATGTCCGGGATAAGTATTTCTGATATTAAAACTATCTTTCTGATTTTATAAGTAAGATTTGGATAGAGTAATTGTTTTATTATCATGGTGGGTTAAATTTATCAGTGTTTCTAGCCGTGCTTCTCAATGTTATCTGTGTTCTTATCTGTGTTTATCAATGCTTTTAATGCTTCCAAAGCACGATGCAACAAAACCCGCACGTTATTTTCTTTTTTATTTAAAATCTCAGATATTTCTTTAATGGATAAATTATCAATATAGTGCCAAATAATTATTTCGCTATACTCGCTTTTGATTTGATTCAAAGCTTTCTTTAATTTTTCCATTTCAAAATTTAACTCAATTTTATTCTGAAAACTATTACTCGGAATTTCAATGCCATTTTCTTCTAAAGCATCCAAAGAAAGAGGATTACTATTTCTTTTGCGATAGTAATCAATTAACTCATTGCGGGCAATCTGGAATAAAAATGCCTTTGTATTTTTAATATTGTTATTATTGCTCCGCCATAATTTTAAAAAACTCTGATGAGTTAAATCCTGAGCAATTTCAGTGCTATCAACACGTAAAAAGACAAAGCGAAAAACTTTATCAAGATTTTCATTATATAAATTAATAAATTCTTGTTCGGTCATAGCTTAAAACTTGTAACCCTAGAATTGGAATCTGGAATACAATAATAAATTTTAAATTTTAAATTTTAAATCAATTTAAAAAAATTATACAGAATACAGAATACTGAATACTGAATCCTTAATTACTCAAATATCAACTTGCTTATTATTTTAACTAATTTCTTGGGATCGTGGCGCAAAAGCGGATGATGCCTTACTAATTTCGCAAAAATTACTTTTGGTTTTTTCATTTCTTCTAATTGTTTTTTATTTTTCGGTACAACTAATTCTGCTTTTTCTTTTTGATATAATCTTAAATATTTTAAAGGTGGCTTTTCATTATTAACAATAAAATAATCAACTACTCCTTTTCCAAGATACTTTTGTATTATAGCTAAAAAATCCTCAGCTGCAAATCCATTCGTTTCTCCATACTTTGTCATAATATTACAGATATAAATTTTCTTTGCTTTAGATTTTTTAATTGCTTCTTTTATTCCTATAACTAAAAAATTAGGGATAATACTAGTATACAAATCACCAGGACCAATAATAATATAATTTGCCTTTTTAATTGCCTTTAAAGCTAAAGGATTAGCTTTTGCTTCAGGGGTTAAAAAAATTTCTTTAATTTTTACACTAGCATTATGTTTAGGATTGTCAATATTTGTTTCTCCAAAAATTAATTCGTTATTTTCTAAACGAGCGACTAAGCGGGTATTGGTTAAAGAAACTGGGATAACTTTTCCTTTAATTCCTAAAATTTTTCCTGCTTCTTCAATAGTTTTATTATAATCTTTGACAATATCTTCTAAAGCCATTAAGAACAAATTACCAAAACTATGGCCTTTTAAACCGTAACCATTTTTAAAACGATAATTAAATAATTTTGCTAATAATGAAGAGGAAGAAGATAAAGCAACTAGAGAACGTCTGATATCGCCAGGTGGTAAAATTCCAAATTCTTCCCTTAAAATACCAGAAGAACCACCATCATCAGCCATACTAACAATAGAGGTCAAATTTACTGGCAAATGTTTTAAACTTGTTAAAACTGTAAAGACACCAGTTCCTCCCCCAATAACAACAACATTCTTCATAAAACGATTAAATCACAAAATTAACTAACTTATCAGCCACAAAAATCGTTTTCTTAATCTTTTTCTCATTTAAATATTTCTTTAGTAATTTTCTTGCTTTCTCTTCAACTATTTTTTGATTTTCTCCCTTTCTTACTTTAAAAGTTAATTTTGTTTTTCCATTAATTTGAGCAATAATAATAACATCATTGTCGGTAATTAATTTTTCATTATATTTAGGCCATTTTTCAAAACTAACAAGAGTTTTATGCTTTAAGAAAATATGCCACATTTCTTCAGTGATATGAGGCGCGAAAGGAGCTAATAAAATTACCAGAGTTTCATAATAAGTTTTCTTCAAATATTCACTAGGAATTTCTCCTAAAGCATTAGTATATGTCATTAAGGCACTAATGGCGGTATTGAAATGCAAAGCCTCAATATCTTCAGTAACTTTCTTAATTGTCTTCTGGCGAAGACGCTCAATTTCTTTCAAATCCTCTTGAAGTTTCTTTTTTGCTTCAGGAGTTAATTTGTATTCATCTTTTTTCTTATTTTTCTGAGAAAAAGCATTCTGAATTAAATCCCAAACACGATTTAAAAAGCGATAAATTCCAGTAATTCCTTTAGTATTCCAAGGTTTAGAAAATGATAATGGTCCCATAAACATTTCATACATTCTTAAACTATCAGCACCGTATTCTTTGATAATATCATCAGGATTAACAACATTACCCCGTGATTTAGACATTTTTTCACCATCTTCACCTAAAATAATACCTTGGTTAATTAATTTATGAAATGGTTCTAAAGTACTCACAACTCCGATATCATAAAGGAATTTGTGCCAAAAACGAGCATAAAGCAAATGTAAAACTGCGTGTTCCACGCCTCCAATATAAACATCAACTGGCATCCAAGATTTTTCAATTTTGGGATTTACTAATTGTTTTTTATTTTTAGGATCAAGATAACGTAAGTAATACCAAGAAGATCCAGCCCATTGGGGCATAGTATTAGTTTCTCTTTTGGCAGGTCCACCACAACGAGGGCAAGTAACATTTACCCATGAAGAAATATCAGCTAATGGTGATTCATTCTGGCCAGTAGGTTCATATTTTGTTATTTCTGGTAATTTTAATGGTAAATCTTTTTCGTCTAAAGGAACATTACCACATTTAGGACATTTGATAATCGGAATTGGTTCACCCCAATATCTTTGACGGGAAAAAACCCAATCGCGTAATTTATAATTAACTACTTTCCGGGCATTAATAAATAAAGCAATTTTTTCACGGGCAATTTCTGAAGGCGTGCCATCAAAAGGTCCTGAGTTAACTAAAATTCCTTCTCCAGTATATGGTTTTAAAATTTCATTATGAATTTGTCCATCATAAGATATTACTTCTTTAATAGGTAGATGAAATTCTTGAGCAAAATCAAAATCTCGCTCATCGTGAGCAGGAACTGCCATTAATGCACCAGTGCCATAATTCATTAATACATAATCGGAAATCCAAATTGGCACTCTTTCTTTGGTAGCAGGATTAATGGCATAACTTCCAGTAAAAACGCCAGTTTTTTCTTTGGCATTTAATAACCTCTCTACTTCTGTTTTTTGTAATGATAAATCAATGTATTTTTTTACTTCTAATAAATAATTGGGAGCGCAAATTTCAGCTGCTAAAGGATGTTCCGGTGCTAAAACTAAATAAGTAACACCATAAATAGTATCAACCCTGGTAGTAAAAACAGTAATATATTTATCGCTATCTTCCAACTTAAAATCTATTTCTACTCCCTCAGAGCGGCCAATCCAATTTTTTTGCATTGTTTTAACTCTTTCAGGCCAATCAATTAAATTTAAATCTTTTAAGAGTCTATCGGCATATGCAGTAATTTTTAAAACCCATTGTTTAAGTTTTTTTCTTTCTACTGGAGTGCCACAACGATCGCATTTACCATCTATTACTTCTTCATCAGCTAAAACTGTTTTGCAACTAGGACACCAATTAACATAAACTTCTTCTTCGTAGGCCAATCCTTTTTTAAATAGTTGCAGAAATATCCATTGAGTCCACTTATAATAATTGGGATCAGTAGTATTAATTTCTCTTTGCCAATCATAACTAAAACCCAAAGATTGCAATTGTTCTTTAAATCTTTTAATATTTTTCGGCACGACTTCTTGAGGTGGTTTTTTAGTTTTTAAGGCATAATTTTCTGCTGGTAAACCAAAAGCATCCCATCCTATGGGATGTAAAACATCATAACCTTTCATACGATAATAACGCGATAAAATATCAGAAGCAGTATATCCTTCTACATGACCCACATGAAGCCCCTCTCCCGAAGGGTAAGGAAACATATCAAGAATATAGATATGTTTTTTGGAAGGTTTATCTTTAGCATGCCAAATTTTATAATTATTTTTTGCCCAAACTTTTTGCCATTTCTTTTCTATTTTTTGTGGCTGATATTTCATAAACAAAATTAAAATTGTATTTTTTGTTTAATTATTTTGAGCTTATATTATTTTAATTATATTATTTTAATTTTATTTTTTTCCTCGGTGAATAGTGGAAGGAGTTAGCGTGGAATGATTAATTTTTGATGGCGGAGTTATGGATTTATTTTTTAAAGTTGGTTGGGGCATTGAATTTAAAATTTCATTAACAGTCGAAGAAGAAAATCCTTGCTTATTTAAAATATTAAGTCTCTGTTCAATTCGATTTTGTA
>JBAMLJ010000121.1:0-10712 GCA_039793615.1 bacterium | reverse complement strand
TTTTGTATATTATACCCTATTTTGCCTCTTCCTGCAACCCAGCGATCAATTTTTCTAAAGAATAAGCACCTAAATCACCCTTTCCCCTTTTTCTTACTGCTACTGTATTATTATTAATTTCTTTATCTCCAACCACTAAAATGTAGGGAATTTTATTTATTTCTGCATTTCTGATACGTTTGGATAAAGTTTCTTCACTGAAATCAATTTCAGCACGATAATCTAAATCTTTTAATTTTTTGAGAATACTTTTAGCATAAGCTAAATGCTTATCTAAAACAGGTAAAATTTCAATTTGAACCGGAGCCAACCAGAAAGGAAAGTCGCCAGCGTAATGTTCAATTAAGACAGCCATAAATCTTTCGATACTACCTAATAAAGCGCGATGAATCATAATCGGGGTTTGCTTTTTACCATTTTTATCAATGTAAAACATTTCAAATCTTTGGGGCAAATTAAAATCAATTTGAATCGTAGTACACTGCCATAATCTTTGTAAGGCATCTTTTAATTTAATATCAATTTTAGGGCCATAAAATGCTCCGCCGCCTTTATCAACTAAATATTTAATTTTTTCTTCCTGTAGAGCTTTCTCTAAAGCCTTAGTTGCTTTATTCCAGTTTTGAATAGTTCCAACATATTTTTCTGGTCTTGTTGATAAATAAACTTCAAAATCATTAAAACCAAAATGTTTTAAAATTCTAAAAGAAAGCTTAATTAAATTATGAATTTCTTCATCTAATTGTTCAGGAGTACACCAAATATGAGCATCATCCTGAGTAAATCCTCTGACCCGGGCTAATCCATGTAAAGTACCGGAACGTTCATAACGATAAACTGTACCCAATTCAGTGTAACGTAATGGTAAATCTTTATAACTTCTAATCTGGTTTTTATAAATTAAAATATGAAAAGGACAATTCATCGGTTTTAATTGATAATCCACTTTTTCTTCCGGATTAATCTCGTTTAAATGAATTAAGGGAAACATACTTTCTTTATAAAAACCAGCGTGTCCAGAAATTTGCCATAATTTATATTGAGCAACATGAGGAGTGTTTACTAAATAATAATCATTTTTCAAATATTCATTTAGCGCATAATTCTCAATAATTCTTTTTAAAATTGCGCCCTTGGGGTGCCATAATATTAAACCAGGTCCAATATTCTCATCAATATGAAACAAATCCAATTTTTGCCCTAAGGTAATATGATCTCTTTTCTTTGCCTCTTCTAAAAAATTCAAATAATTATTAAGTTCCTTATCAGTTAAAAAAGCAATGCCACTAATTCTTTGAAGCATCTGATTTTTTTCATTTCCTCTCCAATAAGCTCCTGAAATTTTCATTAATTTAAAACTCAAAGGAAGATCTTTAGTATTTTTAACATGGGGACCACGACATAAATCAATAAAATCACCGGTTTGATAAATAGTAATTGTTTTTACGGGTTTTGGTTTTAATTTTAATTCTTTAATTTTTGAAATTTCATCAATATCAGTAGTTCCATATTTTTCTAAATCATTAAGTAATTCTAATTTTAAGGGTTGATTGAGTTTTTTAAATAATTTTTTAGCCTCACTTAAAGACAAGACTGATTTTTTAAATCTTAATCCTTCTTGAATAATTTTTTTCATTTCTTCTTCAATTTTTAACAAATCCTCGGCTGACAAACCATTATTATTTAATTTCTTAATCAAAACATCATAATAAAAACCATTTTCTGTCGTTGGGCCAACCCCATAAATTACTTCTTTATATAATCTTTGAAGTGCTAAAGCCATTACGTGGGCTAAAGAATGTCTAATAGTATCCAAAGAATACTTTTGTTTATTTAAAGCCATAATTTATGTAATGATTATTTTTAAATATTAAACTATAAATTATAATAAAAATCAACCTTAAAGTGGAGGCTAGGATCTATAAATATAATAATAAATTTTAAATTTTAAATTTTAAAACAATTATACTCAATACTCAATACTGAATACTGAATTTTAACTTTATTCTCACGCTTCTATTGATTTTATTTCTTCCACTTTATCACCAATAATTTGGTACTCACCGTTGCGGCGATCAACTCTTCCCTCCACAATAACAATTTTATCTTCCCCTAAATTACTGCCATAATTAGCTAAAACAGTAGGGAAAAAGATAACCTCAACTGATTTGTTATAATCTGAAACTTGAGAGAAAACCATTATTTGCCCGGATTTTGTTCTTACTTTTTGAATACGAGAAACAAAACCGCAAAGTTTTACTTTGGTACCCAAAGCAATATTATTAATTTGACTAGCAGTTAAGGCAATTTTACCAATAATGTTTTTATACTCATCTAAAGGATGCCCACTTAAATAAATCCCTAAGTATTCTTTTTCCCATAATAATCTTTGAGTTTTATTAATTGGAGGCGGTTCACCAAAACGCGATAAAATATCATTATTATCTTCACCAAATAATCCCATCTGAAGTGAATTATTGGAATCGTTAAGTTTATAACTTAAACTTACTAATTCATCTAATTTATTAGCCATTAATTCCCTGGATCCAAAACAATCTAAAGCACCTGATTTAATTAAACTTTCTAATGTTTTACGATTTAATACCTGACGTGGAATTCTTTTAATAAAATCACTTAAATTTTTAAAAGGACCGTTTTTTTGTCTTTCTTCTTGAATCATTTGTGCCACTCCTATTCCCACATTTTTAATTGCTGAAAGTGCAAACAAGATATTATGGCTTTCTTTATCAACACCAAATTCTACAAAAGAATAGTTTACTGACGGAGGCAAAACTTTAATATTTAATCTTTCACATTCTTTGACCTCAATAGCAATTCGATCTAAATTACCAAAATCAGAAGTAAGTAAAGCTGCCATATAAGCATCAAAATAATGAGCTTTGAGCCAAGCTGTCTGATAAGTAATTCGAGCATATGAAGCGCTGTGTCCCTTATTGAATCCATAACGTGCAAACGGCTCAACCCATTCCCAAATCTGTAAAGCAATCTCCTTGCTAATTCCATTTTTAACCATACCATTTATCATTTTTTCTTTCTGAGCCTCTAATAAACTTTTAATTTTCTTACCTATTGCCTTTCTTAAAACATCGGCCTCAGCTAAAGAAAAACCGGATAAATCATGAGCGATTTTCATTAATTGCTCTTGATAAACGCAAATACCGTAAGTTTTATCCAGAATGGGTTTTAAAGCAGGATGCAAATAAGAATATTTTTCCTCTCCGTGTTTACGACGAATAAACTGAGGAATTAATTCCATAGGACCAGGACGATATAAGGCCAACATTGCAATAATATCTTCTAAAGAAGAGGGCTTTAATTCTTTTAAATACTTTCTCATCCCTTCAGACTCTACTTGAAAAACACCAATAGTTTCCCCTTTACTCAATAATTGATAAACTTTTTTATCATCAAAGCCTAAGGAATCTAAATCTATTTCTTGACCATAAACTTTTCGAATAATTCTTAATGTGTTACGAATAATAGTCAAGTTAGCTAATCCTAAAATATCAATTTTCACTAAACCTATATGCTTTAAAGAATTCATCTCGTATTGAGTAACTATTTCTTTTTCACTACGAGAAGAATGTTGTAAAGGCGTAAAATTTACTATTGGTTCTGGAGCAATTACTATTCCAGCAGCATGAGTTGAAGCGTGACGTGCCAAACCTTCTAAACGACGAGCAATATCAATTACTTCTTTAACATCGTTATTAGTATCGTATAATTGTTTTAATTCAGGAACAGTATTCAAAGCCTCGTCAATTTTAAGATTTTGAGGAATAAGTTTTGCGATCTGATCACCCAAAGAATAAGGATGACCTAAAGCACGATTAACATCTCTTACCGCTAATCTTGATTTCATAATTCCAAAAGTTAAAACCTGAGCCACATGATCCTGACCATATTTTTGAGCAATATAACCAATAATATCCTGTCTTCTATCATCAGCCACATCCAAATCAATATCCGGAGGCTCAATACGTTCGGGATTCAAAAATCTTTCAAAATATAAATCGTATTTAATAGGGTCAATATGGGTTATCCCTAAAACATAAGCCACAAGTGAACCAGCGGCTGATCCCCGAGTGTTAGTTAAAATATTATTTTCTTTGGCAAAACGAATAATATCGTAAATCACCAAAAAATAATCAGCAAAATTAGTCTTTTCAATCACGCTTAATTCGTAATCTAATCGTTTTTTCGCCTCTTCTTGGTTTGTGAAATTTATTCGAGAAAAATTCTCATATACTAACTCTTTTAGATATTCAAAAGCTGGCTTATTATCAGGAGTTTGATATTGAGGAAAAATTAGAGTTTCGAGTGGTATTTCTAAATTACATCGATTAACTATTTCTTCAATATTTTGAAATAAATCTTGTTTATCCTGATACCGAGGCAAAATTTCATCTAATGTCTTTAAATGTAAATCAGTGCGAATCATTGTTAAACGATCATCACTTGAAGTATCAGAGCCTGTTTGAATCGCTAACAAAACTTCATGAATATTTTTATCCTCTTTAAAAGGATAGTGACTATCACAAGTTAAAACCGCTTTAGTATTTGTTTCTTTTGCTAATTGATACAATAATTCATTAACTTTATTTTGTTCGTCTAATTCGGGGTGGTCCTGCAACTCTAAATAAAAATTATCTTCTCCAAAAATATCTTTATATTCTTTTACTAATTTTTTTGCCAATTCAAAATCATTATTTAAAAGTGCCTGTGGTATTTCTCCCCTAAGGCAGGCTGATAAAGCGATTAAACCATTAGAATATTGTTTTAATACTTCTTTATCAATTCTGGGTTTATAATAAAAACCCTCTAGCTCAGCAATAGTAACTAGTTTTAATAAATTTTTATAACCTTCGTAATTTTTAGCTAAAAGAATTAAATGATAAAATTTTGTATCAATCTTTGGAGTTTTATCGAAACGAGAACGAGGCGCTAAATACATTTCACAACCAATAATCGGTTTTATTCCCTTTTCTTTAGCTTTAATATAAAATTCAATGGCACCATATAAAACACCATGATCAGTTAGAGCAATTGAATTAACACCCATCTTCTCAGCCCATGAAATAATATCATCGATTCTATTCATTCCATCTAAAAGAGAGTAATGACTATGAGTATGAAGATGAGTAAAAAACATATAATAATACCTAAAGGATTAAAATTAAAAATTAAATTTCTAAAACTACTTAAGTGCATTTTACCATAACTTTAAAATTATGCAAAAATTAAAAAATTACAAAATAAATTAAAAAATTGTCAAGTTTAAAAGAAAACAGTATAATAACAATTAAATTAAAAATATTTAATTAAAAAGTTTAAATTTAAAAAAATGGATTTAAAAACAGAAAAATATCACTGGAAAAAAGGAATTACAATTATTGGTATTGATGAAGCAGGAAGAGGACCGTTAGCTGGACCAGTAGTAGCTAGTAGCGTAATGATAAATCCTGAAATACAAACAAAATTATTAGTTACAAAAAACAATAATTTTAAAACCCTTTTAAAATTAACTAAAGACTCGAAAAAACTTTCTGCCCAACAAAGAGAGAAGATTTTTAAATTAATTAAAAAAATTCCCGAAATAAAATTTACTTATACTTTTATTAACGAAAAAATAATTGATCAAATAAATATCGAACAAGCGACTTTTTTAGCAATGAAAAAAAGTATTCAAGAATTAGAAAAAAAATATAAACTAAAAGCGAATCTAATTCTTATTGACGGAAATCGTAAAATACCTAAATTAAATATTAAACAAAAAACTATTGTTAAAGGCGATAATAAAGTTTTTTCTATTGCTTTAGCCTCAATAATTGCTAAAGTTTTAAGAGATAAAAAAATGCTTGCGTTAAGTAAAAAATATCCTCAATATCATTTTGAAATTCATAAAGGCTATCCTACTAAACTTCATTTATTATTATTAAAAAAATATGGTCCTTGCAAAATTCATCGAAAAAGTTATAAACCAGTGCAAATAATAATTCAAAAGTTAAAAACCAAAATTTAGTATTCAGTATTAAATATTGAGTACCTTCATTTAAATTTTAAAGGCTAAATTTTAAATAAATAATTAAATGACTAAATATTTAAAAATTAAAAATCCCAACAAAAAATTATTAGTAATTGTTGGCCCAACTGCTTCAGGAAAATCTGATTTAGCAATTGAAATCGCCAAAAAATTTGACGGCGAGATTGTTTCTGCGGACTCCCGCCAAATATATAAAGGCATGAATCTGGGAACAGGTAAGGTAGAAAAAGATACTGAATACTTAATGCAGAATACTGAATACTATTCTTCCGGCATTAGACATTATCTCCTGGATATTGCCGAACCTCAAGAATATTTTTCTGTAGCGCAATATCAAAAGTTGGCTCTTGAAGCTATAAAAGATATCCAAAAAAGAAACAAACTTCCTATTTTATGTGGCGGAACTGGTTTATATATCAATGCTTTAATTGAAGGTTGGGAATTACCTGAAGTTTCTCCTAATCAAAAATTAAGACAAGAATTAGAGAAACTCGATACCGAAGAATTATTTTTAAAACTTCAAAAACTTGATCCCAAAAGAGCAAAAACAATTGATAAAAATAACAAAATAAGATTAATCAGGGCATTAGAAATTATAGATAAAAACAAAGAAGTTAAACCATTAAAGAAAAATCCTCTTCCTTATGATATTTTAATTTTAAGTATTAAAAAAGAAAATAAGGAATTAAAAGAATTAATTAAAAAAAGATTAATAAAAAGATTAGAGGAAGGAATGATTGAAGAAATAAAAAAGTTAAAAGAAGAAGGAATACCTTCTAAAAGATTCGAAGATTTTGGCCTCGAATATCGCTGGATTAATCGTTATTTAGAAAATAAAATATCCTACGAAGAAATGGTTAATAAGCTATATCGCGATATCTGTCATTATGCAAAAAGACAAATGACCTGGATTAGAAATAAAATTTTTAAATCTCAATTTAAAAGTCATTGGGTTAATTCAAAAGAAGAAGCAATTAATCTTGTTTCTTTATGGTTACAGGATAAATTTAGTAAATCCTCAGGAATTTAATTTTTCTATTATCATTCTCTTTAAAATATCAGGAGAAACCGCTCCTTTTAATTTTGCCATACATTGTCCCACTAAAAATTGAACTGCAGTTTCTTTCCCTTTTTTATAATCCTCAACTGCTTTTTGATTACTAGCTATTACTTCATTAACAATTGTTTCTAATAAACTAGAATCGTTAATTTGCTCTAATTGATGTTCTTTAATATAAGCCTCGGGGTCAATTCCATTTTTAACCATTTCTGCCAAAACATCTTTAGCTACGCGAGAAGTAATTTTATTTTCTAGTAAATAGCTAATTAATTGAGCTAATGATTTATAAGTAATTTTAACCTCATCCCAGCTTAAGCTTTCTTTTTCTTTTATTCCTAAAGTATCGGTTAAAAGATAATTATAGATAAGATTAATCCCCTTCTCAAAATCATTGGGATGTATTTGTTTTAAATAAGAGACACTTTCCTCAAATAATCTCAAAAGTTTTTCGTCTTGAATTAAAACATTCGCTCCTTTTAAAGAAATTTTAAAATCATTAATTAATCTTTCTTTCTTTTGCCATGGTAATTCAGGCAATTCTTGTTTTAGTTTTTCTAAATCAAATAAACCCCCTGATTGTTTTAAAGAATATAAATGCAAAGGTGGTAAATCAGGTTCAGGAAAATACCGATAATCTTGAGCTTCTTCTTTCAGGCGCTGACTATAAGTAATTCCCTTTTCATCATCCCAACCGCGAGTTTCTTGAATAACTTTTTCACCATTTTCTAAAATTTCTGTCTGTCTTTTAATCTCATAATCAATAGCTCTTTCAACTGAACGAAAAGAATTTAAATTTTTTATCTCCACTTTGGTACCAAATTTTTCTTCTCCTTTTGGCCTTAAACTAATATTAACCTCACAACGCATTTCTCCTTTTTCCATATCAGCATTAGAAACACCTAATGTTTTAAGAAGAATTTGTAATCCCTGAGCAAATAATTTTGCCTCTTTCCCGTTACGAATCACTGGTTCAGTTACTAATTCCATTAAAGGCACACCAGCACGATTAAAATCAATTAAAGTAACATTATTTACTGAATCATGAATTAATTTACCTGTATCTTCTTCTAAATGCACTCTTGTGATTAAAATTTCTTTTTTACTTTCTTCTTCATCATCACTTAAATATAATTTTAATTTTCCACCTTGACATAAGGGTTCATCGTATTGAGAAATCTGATAGCCTTTAGGTAAATCAGGATAAAAATAATTTTTACGATCAAATTTAGAAAACTCTGGAATAAAAGAATTTAAAGCTAAACCAACTTTCAATACTGATTCTACTGCTTTCACGTTAATCGTCGGCAAAGTTCCAGGATGTCCGAGACAAACCGGACAAATATTTTTATTAGGTTGTTTTTCTTCAGGATCATTCAAACAACCGCAAAACATTTTTGTTTTAGTTTTTATTTCCGCATGTATCTCTAAACCGATAACTGGTTCGTATTCCATATAATAATTTTAATTTTAATATTTCACTTATTGATTATTATATTAATAAAGAGTAAGATTGTAAATAGTTCTTTAAAATCAAAAGAAAAATTGTTAAAATAAAATGAGATAAGTATGAACAAAAATAAAGGTTTTTTATTAGTACTAGAGGGATGCGAAGGAACAGGTAAAAGCACTGTTGGACACTGGTTGGAAGAAAAGTTAAAAAGCCAGGGTTATTCTGTTTTCTTTACTCGAGAACCGGGCGGAAATAATAGTAAAGTAGCCGAAAAAATCAGAAACATTATTCTAGACAAAGAAAACAATGTCTTACCCTTAACCGAAGCTTATCTTTTTGCTGCTTCAAGAGCTCAACATACAGAAGAAGTAATTATTCCTCATCTTAATAATAATGAAATCGTCATTTGTGATCGCTTTGTTTATTCTTCTTATGCTTATCAGGGAAAAGGAAGAAATCTAGGAATTGATCGCATTAAATTAATTAACTCTTTTATTACAGACAAAATAAAACCAGATCTAGTTTTACTTTTTGATCTCGACCCCGAAATTGGTTTGCAAAGAAAACATCAGAGTAGACAAGATTTTGACCGTCTTGATAATGAAGATTTAGAATTTCATAAAAGAGTCAGAGAAGCCTATTTAGAATTAGCTAGGGAAGAACCTAATTTAATAAAATTAATTAATGCTAGTAAGTCGCTTGAAGAAGTTGAACGAGAAGTATTAGAAATAGTAAAAAATAAATTACAGGAGGTGTATTATTATGAATAAGATACAAGTAATTAAACCGAAAGTAATTCTTGAAACTAAAATTTCGGGAAAAGAAATTCTTAAAACAATCGAAAAATTTGGAAGAATTTCTCATAAAAGCGAGAATAGAATCACTTCTTATTCCTATAAAGAATTTATTAAAAAATTATTAAGTTGGGGTCATGAGAGCGTATTAGAACATGTCTCTCTTTCGGTAAGATTTATTTGTGATCGAGGAGTCACCCATGAATTAGTGAGACACCGCCTAGCTGCTTATACCCAAGAGTCAACCCGCTATTGCAACTATTCAGGAAAAATCCAATTCATCGAACCTTTGTTTTATAAAAAAGGAAGTCAAAAATATAAAATCTGGTATCAAAATTGTAAAGAAGCGGCAAAAAACTATAATCAGTTAATTCAATTAGGAAGTACCCCCGAAGAAGCCCGTTCTGTTTTACCTAATTCGCTTAAAACAGAAATTGTTGCCACTTTTAATATCAGAGAATGGCGCCATGTTTTTGAAATGCGGACTCAAAAAGCAGCCCATCCCCAGATAAGAGAGGTTATGATTCCTCTTCTTAAAAAATTTAAAAAACAAATTCCTCTTCTTTTTGATGATTTCATTATTAAAGAAGACAAAAGTTTATCTTATCCGTTTTACGCTATTAAAGATAATCAATACTGGAAAGACAAAAAATAATAAAAATATTTAATAAAAGATAAAGCACCGCTATCAGGCGGTGCTTTTTAGTTCAAATCCCAGATTCTAAATTTTAACTCTTACCTTTAAAATTTAAACAATTATACTCAATACTGAATACTAAATACTAAATACTCTATACTCAATATTAATTTTTGCTTTTATCCTTCTATTTCAATTCCCATACTTCTGGCAGTTCCTTCTATCATTTTCATTGCTGCTTCTAAATCTTGTGTATTTAAATCAGGCATTTTCCTTTTAGCAATTTCTTCAACTTGCTTTCTAGTAACTTTACCAACTTTTTGTTTTAAAGGATTACCAGAACCTTTCTCTATTCCAGCTGCCTTTCTTAATAAATCTGAAACTGGAGGTTCTTTAAACACTAAATCAAAAGTTCGATCAATATAAACAGTAATTTCAACCGGAATTATTTCCCCTATTTTATCTTTTGTTGCTTCATTAAAACGTGTACAAAATTCCTGAATATTTAAACCATGCTGACCTAAAGCTGGACCAACAGGAGGAGCAGGATTAGCTTGACCAGCTGGAATTTGAAGCATTAAAATTGTTTTAACCACTTTTGCCATAATATAATAATTTTTAATTTCTAATTTTTAAATAATTTTATAATTTTTAATTTTTAAACGAGGAAGATATTTTATTTCTAAGCGAATCCTTTTCTCTAGAGT
>JBAMLJ010000120.1:0-2335 GCA_039793615.1 bacterium | reverse complement strand
AATTCTTTAGTGTATCTTTGTCAATATCTTTTATAAAAAGATAATCAATTTTTAAAGAGAATAATTCCAAACGCAAACTTTTGATATAATTTTTAAAAAAGGTAAAGCCATGTTTTGCTATATCGATTTTTACGAAAAAGAGAATGAAAATATTAGGTTTGGAGTTTTAATAGTAGATAAAAAACTAAAACCAATAGAATTTAGAATTACATCAAAGATAGCTTTAAATGAACTACAAAAAATAATTTACGGAGAAACTCTTAAAGAAGCGCTCTTTATAGAAAAAGTTGGTGCAGATTTACTAAACTCAATAGAAAGTGATTACAAGTATATATTTTGTAAAGAAAAAATACTTTTAAATTTAAGAAATAAATTTTCAAAACCTATTTTCTTTTTAGAAAAGTTTGATGAATTTAAGCCCAAAGATAGATACTCTTTAAAAGTCACTTCTTCTACCAATAAGTTTGATCCTATACTTCTACATTTCTCAGCTGTAGATGAAAAAGAAGTATCTACACTAAGTAGAGAACTTTCTGAGATTTTTAAGTATTCAGATATTATGGAGCCTTTTAGAAGAATAGAAAAAGCCTTGGATTACATAGATAGAACAGGTCTGTATGATTAAAATATACAAACTAAGCATTGATATCTTAGAAAAATTAGAAATATTTAAAATAGATTGTTCTGATATTAACTATCAAATTAGTGAGAACCTGTTTAAAGAAATCGAAAGTATAAAATTAAAAGGCAAAATATACAATTTAAAAGAAGATAGTGTAGAAAATGAAAACATCAACAAAAAATTACTAAAATCAAAGAAGAATTCTAAAAATTATAAAAATCTTTCACTTTTTGATTTGATAAAGCCTATTCTTACACCAGAAGTGAGTTTTGATATTCCAACAGATTTAAACTTTCCTCATAAACTTTTCGATTACCAGATTCAGGGTATCAAATTTCTACTTTCCAACAAAGCAGCTCTTCTTGCAGACCAGATGGGAACAGGAAAAACTGTAATGACAACAACAGCCTTAAGAATACTTTTTATAAAGGGTTTAGTAAAAAAAGCTCTTATAATAGCTCCATCCAACCTTCTAAACGTTTGGGAAGAACATATAGAAAAGTGGGCTCCAGAGCTAAAGTACATTACACTAAACGATTCTAAAGAAACAAGAAAACTTATGTACGATGTTAAAAGCCATGTTTATATCATAAGCTACGATACTATAAAAAATGACTATAAGGATAGTTTTCCTAATTTAAAAGCATTTTTTAAAGATTTAGATATAATAATACTTGATGAGGCTCACAATATAAAAAATAAGGAAACATATAAATCAAAAGCTATAAAAACACTATCCAAAGAAATCAAATACAGATGGGCATTATCTGGAACGCCACTTCAAAATAACATTAAAGAGATTATATCTCTTTTAGAGTTTTTACTTCCAGAAGAGAAAAACATAGAAAAAAATAATATAGAAGAAATAAAAGATAAGCTAAAATCCATAATGTTACGAAGATTAAAGAAAGATGTTTTAAAAGAGTTGCCTGAAAAACTACCACCAGAAATTGAAAAATTTGAACTATCACCAATTCAAAAGGAGTATTACGAAAAATACTTAAACTATGAAAAAAATAGACTTCTTGATATATACGCAAGATTTCGCTATGAAAAAAACTTTCCCTTAATGTTTAAACAAAATATAATATTTTCTCTTCAAAAACTAAGACAGATATGTAATTTTCCCCCAGATTCTCACCACAGCTCAAAAGCAAATAGATTAAAAGAAATTGTAAAAGAGTTAACAGAACAAAAAGAGAAAGTGGTCATATTCAGTAACTTTATTCATGAAGGAATAGATAAAATATACAAAAATCTAATAGAGATACTTCCTAAAAAAAGCATAGAAGTATTCCACGGGTCTTTAAGTCAAAAAGAAAAGGAGATAGCAGTTAAAAGATTTATGGAAGATGATGAGTGTTATGTCTTTTTAGGGTCGATAAACGCTGCAGGAGAAGGTTTAACTCTTACTAAAAGTAGTTATCTAATATTTTTTGACCTTCATTGGAATCCTGCAAAAGTTTGGCAGGCAGAAGACAGAATCCACCGTATCGGTCAGACTAAAGCTGTAAATATTTATAACTTTATTACAAAAAACACTGTAGAAGAAAAAATATTACAAAAATTGGAAGAAAAAAGAAAAATGATAAACAGTCTAATAGATGAAAATATATCAGGAATAGAATCAGTATCCTTAGAAGAACTTATTGATTTAATTGGATTAGCCAATCAAAAAATTGTATAATAATCATTCATTAAATCTTTTTAAGG
>JBAMLJ010000119.1:0-18107 GCA_039793615.1 bacterium | reverse complement strand
TCCTTTAAATTCCCAAATCACCCAATTTTTCAGCAATATCACCAGATTCTTTTTCTGTTTTTGCTTTGTAATTTTCCCATTCCTGTTCATCCCAAATCTCTAATCGATTATAAACTCCTGCCAATACAACTTTTTTATTTAAATGAGCATATTTTCTTAGATATTCCGGAATTAAAATTCTTCCTTGGGAATCCATTTCAACATCCATTGCGCCAGCTAACATTAAACGAGCAAAAGCGCGTGAATTAGCTTGACTTAAAGGTAGACTTTTTATTTTCTCTGCTAATTGTTGCCATTCATCTATCGAGAATAAAAATAAAGAATTATCTAAACCACGAGTTAAAACTCCCCCCTTCATTAACTCTTTTCTTAATTTGGAGGGAATAGCTATTCTTCCTTTATTATCGATAGAAAAATGGTATTCACCAATAAACATATAAATTAAATTCAAAATGCAAAAATCAAAATGCAAAATTTAGAATTTTGCCTGCCTATGTAGGCAGGAGTTCAATAATCAATTTTAAATTTTAAATTTTTAAACACTTCTATTCTATACTCTATACTGAATACTCAATACTAAATTCTTGTTCGGATTTTATTTTTTAAATTTTCTTTTAAAATTATTTATCCACAATTTTCTCAGTTATCCCCACAGTTATCCACATTGCTCCACTTTCTTCCATTTTAATCCATATGATACTCCACTGTCAAGTTAAAAAAACAGCCCAAAAGTATTTTGGGCTGTTTAAGCTTTTATTAATGCGGATATTTTATCCTTATTTTTCTATCCCCTAGTTATCCACATTTTATCTTAATATTGATTAGTTTAAAAATAATTTTTATAAATATTTTATTAGTGGGCGCATCTGGATTCGAACCAGAGACCTCTACGATGTGAACGTAGCGCTCTAACCGCTGAGCTATGCACCCTTTTATAACTTCCTTTTATAACTTAATTATAACACAATATTTAAAAAAGAAAACTCTGTTTCAAACAGAGTTTTCTTTTTTAAATTCTTTAAATAGTAAAGCAGAATAATAATTACTTTTTTATTTTATTTCTAATGTAGCACCAGCTTCCTCTAATTTCTTTTTAATATCTTCGGCTTCGGCAACAGAGATATTTTCTTTTATTGGTTTGGGAGCACCATCAACAATATCTTTAGCTTCTTTCAACCCCACTCCTAATAAATCTTTTACTACTTTAATTACTTGGACTTTTGATTGACCACCGTCTTTCAAAATTACTGAAACAGTATCAGCTTTCTTCTCTTCTCCTTCGGAAGTACTACTACCACTCTGCGCGGTAGCGACAACTTGGGGAATAGCAGAAACACCAAATTTTTCTTCTAAAATTTTAACTAATTCTGCTAATTCTAATATTGTTAATTTTTCTATTTTTTCTACCAAATCTTTATATTTATCTGGTATTTGAATTTCTTTTTCGTCAGTCATATTAATTAATTTTAAATTTTAAATTTTAAATAAAATATTTTTTAACTAAACTATTATTTAGTTAAACTATTATTTTTTGATTGAAGAGCTGATAAAGCATAAACTAGCTTTACCATATTACCCTTCAAAACATAATTAAAATTTCTTATTGGTGAAGTTAAAGAGGATACTAATCGACCTAAAAGAACTTCACGGGAAGGTAATTGTGCCAAAGATTTAATATCTTGGGCATTTAATACCTGCCCTTCTAAATATCCTCCCAAAATTTTTAATTTTTCATTTTGTTTGGAGAATTGCCATAAGACTTTTGCTAAAACAATAGGATCCTCTAAACCAAATTCAAACATCAATGGCTCCTTAATGGATTCTTTTACTGATAAAGCAATATTATTTCTTTTAAAGGCGATGTCAGCCAATGTTTTCTTTGCAACTTTTGCCTTTCCTTTAACATCACGAATCATTTTTCTTAATTTTGATAATTCTTGTACTGATAAACCGCTAAAACCAGTAATATAAATAGCTCTGGCTAATTTTATTAAATCAGTTAATTCTTTGACTATTTCTATTTTTTTAGATTTGGATATCATGTTTTTAAAATAAAAACATCTGTGTTTCCACAGACTAATAAAATAATATTTAACATTTTTTATTTTTCTTTCCTCGTTAGGATTTACATGCAGATAACTGCAAAACCTAATGTCTGTGGAAATTATATTAAAATTATAGCAAAAAAAATAAAAATGTCAAATAAATAACACTAAATAAATGTTAAAATCATTTAATTAAGTATTTTCTTTATATGAGCGCGACGACTAGTATTAATAGTAAATGTATTAATAGTAAATAATGAACTTTGATACACTTCTCCCCTTGGTTTTAGAAAATGGATTTAAAAATTTTGATTAATCATCAAAGATTAATACCAACTAAAACATCGAATTTGTCTTCTTGAAAATCAATTAAAATTTGGATTCGATTTAAAATTTCTACATTAAAATTTCTACATAAAAAAACTAAATTATTATTATTCCATAATTTTTTATCTTTTTATTATATTATTATAAAAGAGCGCCTTCTTAAAGAAGGCGCTCTTTGCAGTTTAATGACTAATTGTCAAAATTATGATGTCTAAAATTATGATGTTCTCTCCTTGGCGGTTTTTCTCCTAAAGGTCGAGCTTCACTAACATTAATTTTTCTTCCATCTATTTCATAACCATTTAAAGTATCAATCGCTTTTTGAGCTTCTTCAATAGTAGACATTTCAACGAAACCAAATCCTTTACTACGACCAGAATATTTATCAGTAATAACTGATGCTGATTCTACTATTCCAGCTTGACCAAAAAGAGATTCCAATTGCTCATCATTTACTGCATAGGGTAAATTCCCTACAAATAATTTTTTCGAATTCATATACTCGGTGCGCGATTCCGCGCCTTAAAATTAAAATCCAAAAATTGGATTGTGGTCGACCGCGCACCTAAGTTTTCCTTAAGATGCGACTTCTCACATTTTTAATTATACCACACTTTCTAAATAAATACAAATAAAAAAGACTTTTTTCCGAGCTTAAAAAATAATTATTTGGTACTTTCGTAATCTCTCCAACTACTTGCTACTTCCGGAGCATATAAATCTAATTCTTTTAAAATATGATTTCTTAATTCAAAACTAGTAATTTCACTTCTATCTTCCAATGTTTCTAATACTTTACTAGAAATTTTATCAACTAATTCCAAGGATTTTTGTGAATCTAGGCCACTATCCAGACAAGCATTTTCAATGCTTTTCTTCATTTTACTGAGATCAAACAATTCTTTACTACCGTCTTTTTTGATTATTTCTTCAATCATATGGTTTTTAAAAAATTAATTTTTCGACTTTTTAATATTATAACAAAAATATCTAAATAAATAAAATATAAATAAGAATATATAAATAAGAATAAAAAAGAGGGCCTTAGCCCTCATTAATTTTTTTAATTTTTTCATCACATTCTGCCCGATACCAACAATGTTCGCATAATTTTCTCGTTGGATGCTCTTCAGCAAATTTTGCTATTATTTCTTCTGGATATATTAAAGGATCATGCTCTCCATTCAGTAAACAACCAGCAGGCAGAATCTCGAATACATATTTAAAATCAAAGGGTGAAATAATTGTTCTTCCATGAGTTTCATTAAACTCCCTTACTTTACAACCGAGATCCAACTGAATTTTTTCGTCCGGACTTAATTTCTCCAAATCATATTTTCCAATAAAAAACTCAAAATCATTATCAATTTTTAACACATCAAGAAATAGTTTTGTAATTTGTTTTTCGAATTCCTTAAACGTTCTTTTCATATAGGGAGGAATAATAACTTTCTTCCCCATTGGTTCTTTATAAAAAACAACAAAAACAAAAGGAATCAACTTACCAAGTTCAAAATGGAACACTAAATAACCCTCTCCTTTATTAACTAAATCTAACCCCCATGCCCTTTCGAATTTTTCTAAGTCCAATAATAATAATTCTTGTTCGGTTTCTTTCATTGTTTTCGCCTCCTTTCTTATTTTTTATTTTTCTTTTTTATTTTTTAAGGTACTACTAAAATACGCCTTTAATTAAATCATATTCTGTATAATATGTCAAATATAAAAATATTTTCTAAAGAGGAAGTTTAAAAAGTGGCACGGTTAATAAACCGAGCGTCCAAACTATAGCAAAAATCGCCAAAACGTTAGGCGTTTCAATTGAGGATTTAATAAAATAATTGTTGTTGCAAAAAGTGTCGTGGAGTAGTAAACTATAAGTAAAGTAATAAAATCAAAACAAGGTCGAAAATTATAAATTAATTTAATTTTCCGAAATTAGTCAAGTAGACTATATAAGGAAAAGGAGTAAAAATATGCAAATAGCACAAAGCAAAACAAGAGAACAATTTCCACTGAGTTACAAAAAGATTATTAAAAAGACGATAGAAAGTACTATTTTCACTACAATTTTGCTACTCATTATCTGGGGAAATTTAGCCCTTATGCTTAGCTCAATTGGCCAAAAAGCAGTTGGTTGGTTAAGAACGACGACATTTGGAATTTTAGGATTTCTGTTTATCAAAATTTTGCTAACCTATTTTTATCAGCGTTGGTATTTCGCGGTTTATTTCTACGATTTAACTGATGATTTTATCCAAATTAAAAAAGGACCAATAACGCCACAAGAAATTACAATTCCTTACGAGCGCATTCAAGATGTCTATGTTGACCAAGATATTTTAGACAGAATTTTTGGTCTTTATGATGTTCATTTATCAACTGCGACAGTTTCTTCTGGAATAGAAGCACACATTGACGGAGTTGAAAAACAGGCGGCGGAAGGATTGCGGAGAATCCTTTTGGAAAAGGTTAAGCAAAAAATCAGTAAAAATGCAATTCAAAATACTCCTGTGAATAATAACCCAATAAGTTAAAACAAGTTAAAATATATGGATGAAATTATTACAGAAAAAAATTACCCCATTCAGGGATTATGGCTCTTAAAATCAATCCTCCGCTCTCTTTTGTATTTAATTATTTTGATGCTTTATTTTTGGCTTTCGCGGTTTAGCGAAAGAAAAGATTCAGAAATTAGTTTATATATTTCTCTAATTTTTATCTTTGCAACAATTTTTCAATCTGTTATTACTATTTTGTGCCGAGCAACATTCCATTATTCTATTGAGGGACAATTTTTAACCTTGCGACAAGGCATTCTCTCAAAACAAGAGCGACACATTCCTTATGGTGTAATCCAAAATATTTTTGTTAAACAAGATTTGTTTGACCGAATTTTTGGACTTGCTTCTTTAATAGTTGAAAACGCTTCGCAAGGAGCCGGAGCTTTTACGACTCCGCAAGAACAAAAAGTTTTTGGATTGCGTATTGGTAATCAACAACAGCAACAAATTGAAATAATCGGATTTGAAATAATCGGATTTTCTGGAAACAAAGTTATTATCCCTGGACTTAAAAAACAAAACGCAGAAACTCTAAAAGAAATTATTTTACAGAAGATAAAAGAAAATCCGATTGAAGACAGTCAATCTGGATTATAATTTTTTGAGCGGCGTGCCAGCTCAGCTGATATAAAATTTGGCGGCGGCGGAAAAACGAGGACGAGGCAATACTTTCTCAAAATGCCGAAATTGTAAACTGGCGGAGGGTGGGATTTTTCTTTGGTCAATTACATAACGACAATTGTCTCCGAGCCTGGCCTCGCGGTGCTCGCTTTTTGCTTCGCAAAAACTCGCACAACGCTCCGGCTTTTTAATCCCACACGCAAAGCAAACAATTGTTTTACTACTCCCCTTGCTCGCTTTGCTCGCTGCGGAAGGGGTGGGATTCGAACCCACGGTGCCCTAAAAGGACACAGTTGTTCTCCAAACAACCGCACTAGACCACTATGCGACCCTTCCTTTTTAATTAAAAGTATCTTTAATATAATTTTACTTCAGATTTAACTTCTTCATTATCTTATCCAAATAAGGCAGTGCTTCTTGTTTACCTTGAATCACTAAAACAATCCCCCAAACAGAATAAAGAAAAATAACTAAATAAAGAAGTCTGAATAAAATATCAAATAGCTTAAATAAAGGAGTAAAAATAAAAATTGGCAAAATAATTGAGGATAAAATCAAAACTCCAATAAAAATAATAAAGAGGACTAATCCTTGTTTAGCATGAAATTGTATAAAGGGATCATCTTTTAACTTATTGTTGTTTCGACCTAATTATATTATAAGTAAAAATACAAAAGAAATCAATATATTAAGGATAATGAGCCAGCGGTCGGATTCGAACCGACGACCTTCGCTTTACGAAAGCGCTGCTCTACCAACTAAGCTACGCTGGCACTGATTTATTCAATTTCCACTTTCTTCGTGGCTACTTTCTTTAACAACATAAAGAAAATAGAATTATCAGTATTCACTCCTCTTTCCTTAGTTAAAAATAATATCAAAGTATAACCAATAACTAAATAAGCTACTTGAATTTTAAAAGAAGAAAGACCTTTTAATCATTAAAATCGCTCTGATTGGTTTAAATTGTTTAAAGAGAGTAGTTAGTTTTTAGGCTACGCGATTAAAAGATATAATTTTTAATTTTAAAATTAGAGCGGCAGATGGGATTTGAACCCACGGCCTTCTCCTTGGGAAGGAGACGTTCTACCACTGAACTACTGCCGCTTATTTATTTTATTTATTTCTTTAAAATATCTTAAAAAATCATACCAAATTTTTTTAGTTTTCTCAATAAAACTAGGGGTTGAAGAAACTGATATAATCTTTGTTGTGGTGGCAACTTCATTAATATTATTAATTGGAGTAATAAGCACAACTTCTTCTTTTTCTTTTTTCATTCCCATTATTGTTCTTGCCCATTTTTCTAAAATTTCAGTTTTCGAACCAGCTTCTTGGAGTTTTTCCAATCTTTCTCTTTCTTGTTGTAAGTTTTTTTGTTCTAAAATTAAGCGATTAACTTCCTGTTTTAAAATTCGATATTGAAAATAATCTCTATAAAAACGAATGCTAAATAAACCTAAAAAAATAATTATCGAAACAATAATTAAAAATTTTTTCATATTATTCTTTAGCAAATAGTTTTAAAAATACTTCCGAGGGGACCTTTAAATTAGCTTTTTCTAATAATTTTTTCTTTCCTTCTTTTTGCTTTTCCCATAATTTCATTTTACGAGTACGATCGCCACCATAAAGATATCCGGTAACGTCTTTTTTTAATGCCGGAATAGTTTCCCTGGCAATAATTCTTCCCAAACCATAAATCTGAATGGGTACAGGATAATTTTGACGCGGAAATAATTCTTTTAATTTTAGAGCAAGGGCTCGGGCCTCTGATTCTATTTTTTCTTTAAGCACAATTCGAGATAAACTTTCAAACTTTTTCCCCGCTAATATCACTTCTAATTTTTCTAATTGCCCTTCACGATAATCGAACACTTCATAATCCATTGAGGCATAACCACTAGTTATTGATTTTAAATTATCATAAAAATTTTTAATAGTTTCTTCGAGGGGTAATTCACAATTAATTAATAAACGATCTAATAAAGTATTGGTTTCAATATTAGTACCACGTGATTGGTTAATTAACTTTAAAATTGGAGATAAGAATTGAGGCGGGGTAACGATTTCTACTTTTGCCCAAGGCTCTTCTATTTTTTCAATTCCACTTGTGGGCCATTCAGAAGGATTATTAATAATTAATGGTTCTTTTTTATTAATTAAATACACCCTATAAGAAACGGTTGGATTAGTAACAATTAAATCTAATTTATATTCCTCTTTTAATCTTTCTTGTATAATTTTTAAATGCAAAACACCTAAAAAACCCAACCGATATCCCCTTCCTAAAATTTCTGAATTTTCTGGCTCAAACTTTAAAGCATAATCATTTAATTTTAATTTTAATAATGCTTGGCGAAAATTTTCAAATTCTTGACTTTGATTGTTTTTATTAGAGTCAAAATTTCCTGTATTTGATAAATAAAAACCAGCATAAACCATTGGCTGCGGTTCTTTGTATCCGCTTAAAGGAATAATAGTTTTTAACTGATTAGAATCTTTTATAATAGTAATAGTATCACCTACTCTTACTAAATCTGGTTGTTTTAATCCAGTAGCAATCCAACCAATTTCTCCTGAGCTTAATTCATCTAAAGATTTCAATTCAGGAGCAAAATACCCTAAATCAATAACTTCACCTTTTGTTTTCGTTACTAAAAGATAAAATTTGTCTCCTTTTTTTATTTTTCCGTCTACAATTTTTACATAAACTATTACTCCTTTATAATAATCATAATGGGAATCAAAAATTAAAGCTCTTGTTGGTAAACCAAAATTTTGCTGCGGTTCTGGAAATTCTTTAATTACTCTTTTTAATAAATCCTCTACCCCAAAACCGGTTTTTGCAGAAACTAAAGAATTATTGCTTTTATCAGTTTTTAATAATTGGGCTAATTCTAAATTTTTTTCATCCAAATCGGGAATATCTAAATCAATTTTATTAATTGCTCCAATAATTTTTAAATTTTGTTTTTGGGCAGCATAAAGAGTGGTAAGTGTCTGTGCTTGAATACCCTGAGTGCCATCAACTAATAAAATTGCTCCCTCAACTGCTGCTAAGGCGCGCGAAACTTCATAATTAAAATCAACATGTCCTGGCGTATCAATTAAATTTAAATCATAATTATCCCCTTCGTAATTATATTTCATTCTTACTGGGTGCATTTTAATTGTAATTCCGTGTTTTTTCTCTAAATTCATTCGATCTAAAAATTGCGGTTCCAATTTATTTTTATCAATAGTATTTGTTAATTCCAAAAAGCGATCAGCTAATGTTGATTTTCCATGATCAATATGAGCAATAATAACAAAATTCCTAATTTTATTCATATTAATCTTTCTTTATTCTTTTTAAAATTAATTGTTTAATTTCTTTTATTTCGGGCACTTGTAAATTTTGTAAAATAATATAGAAAATAATCAAGACTACAAAACCACTAAAAAAAGTAACAAAAATTAAATTTTTAACTTTGGAAAGGTTTGTTAAAGAAGATAAATAAACAAAGGAAATAAAACCAATTGTACCACTAATTATTGTCGCAATTAATATCTTTTTTATTATTAAATAAAAATCTTTTGCATAAAAAGATTGATAATTAATATAACGACAAGTTAAAAGATATAAAATTATGGTATAAATAAAATAAGTAATTGTTATGCCACTGGCTAAACCTAAAATATCAAACTTTTTTGTCAAATAAAAACAAACAATAAAACCACTACTATAAGAAATAATACTAGCCAAAAACGGCAAAAGAGCATTCTTTTTTACAAAGAAAATTTTTAACAAAAAATAATTAATACTTTGAAAAATCATTCCAATTGCCATAATTCCCATTACTTTCGAAGTATTTAATGTTGCTTGCCAATTAAACTTACCATAACCCAATAATAATCTTACAATTGATTCTCGAAAAATTATTACCCAGAAAGCTAAAGGAATAATAAAAAATAATATTTGTCGCAAAGTTTTAAAAAACACTTCTAAAAATTGATCATATTTATTTTCTGACTCTAATTTAGATAAATAAGGAAAAGCAGCATCTGCAAAAGGTAAAGCAAAAGTAGTATAGGGTAAAATACTATCAACTAAAGAAATGATCGAAATCGTGCCTGTCTGAAGAAAACTAGCTAAAGAAGTAATACCTAAAAGAAATAATTGGGAAATAATAATACTAGAGGAACGACTAACTATTAAAGAAATAATGGTTTTAATTTTGTTTTGAAAATTCTTAAAATTAGGAATTGAAAAATGATAATCAAGATGAATTAAAGAAGGAATTTGAATTAAAAGATGTAAAAACGCACCCAATACAACACCAAAAGCCAAGCCCATGATTCCCAATTTCGGTACAAAACATAAAATTCCGATAATAATTCCTAAATTATAAGCCAAAGGAGATAAAGAAGTAATAAAAAATAAACGAAAACTACGGAGAACTCCGGTGATAATTGAGGAAAATCCCAGTAATAATGGCTGAAGCATCATAATTCTTGTTAATTTTGATGCTATTTCAATGCCATCCTCACTAAATCCTTTAAGAATTAAACCCATCAGTGGTTTAGAGAATACAATAATAAATCCGCTCAAAATACTGAAAATTATTCCGACGCCGATAAACATTAAAGAAGTAAATTGCCAAGCCTTCTCTCTATCCCCCACTAAAAACTCATTAAATAAAGGAATAAAAGTTACAGATATTGCTCCTAAAATAAAAATATTATAAATTAAATCAGGCAAACGAAAAGAAGCATAGTAAAGATCCAGACTTAAAGAAACACCAAATTTACTCGCTAAAAGAGTATTTCGTAATAATCCCAATAAACTACCAATAAAAGTTAAAACACTCATTAACAAACCAGCTCCTAAAACTGTAGTCGATTCATAATTGATAATTTTTTTAAGAGTATGATTAATCATTTTGTTCTAATTCGTAATTAATTTCAAAATCATTATTTAAGATAAAAGGTTTATCAAACGAAAATAATGTTGGTTTAATCTTTTTATTTTTAGGAAGAACGATATTATATTTTATTACTTCCTTAATACCACTTTGTTTTTGAAGAATTAACCGCCATTTATTAACATCAGAAGAAACAAAAGGAAGCATATACACTATTTTTACCGAATTAATACTTGGTTTTGCCCAACCACTAATTATAGTTTTATCATTTTCAGAATAAACTTCAAAATTATCATTTTTAATCTTATTTTGCTCAATTTTTACAATGTCACTGTCTTCAATGAAACCAAATTTTTTATAATTAATTGTATTGGGTAAAGACTTTAAATAAAGACCCTGTGTTTCCAAAATTTGAATATTTGCGGGTAAATAAATTTCTAGGTAACTTTCTAAATTTAAAGGTCTTTTTTCTTCTTTAATAATCAGAGTATTCGTAATAGTGGTAGTTGAAAAATCAGTTATTAATGAAATATTTTTAGTAACATCATTTGTCTTAAAAACCGGTGAAAGATTACTAAAAATCACAGCCAAATAATCATTAGGGGTGCTTAAAATTTTACCCGTAAGATTTAAATTATCAAAATAATATTCCAATTGATCATTATTAAAATATATCTCAAGATCTTTATTATTAGCGTTTCTAATTATTTGTTCTTGTAATAAAATAGTTTTTTCGGGCGATTGATTTTGAATATTTTGAATTAACTCATTCATTAAACCCAACAAAATCTCTTTATTAGTCTTAGAATTAGTATAATCCATACTATCAGTTAATCCCTTAATAAAAATATTATTAATATCAATTAAACTCAAGTTAGGATTAATATTAAAAAGATCCATTAAATCATTTATAACTGAAGTATTTATAGTAATTACACCATCAATTTTAGGAGTAACATTTGTCTGATTGTACCACGCCATTATTTTTTTAGCTGTTTCAGGAAAATCAAAAAACCAATTTAAATCATGAAAAAGCCAGCGATTATTAACAAATTGCAAAGGTAAAGGAGGAACAACTTTAGCCATAATTAAATCATCTAAAGATAATATACTATCAAAAGTAATTGCTTTAATGCCCTTATTTAATGTTAGAATACTATAAGCAGTAACAAGTCCTCCTTGGGGTCTACTTACTGAAGGAACTTCATATAAAATCAGATAATTTTTTTCACCGTTAAATCCTAATAAAGTAAACCAATAATTAATATCATTAAAAAATTTATCAATAAGATCTAAATGATAATTTCTAAAAAAATTTTTAAAATTTAGTAATTGCGATATTTTATTTAAATAGTCTTGATTATCTTGATTATTTTTCAAAACATTATTAATAAAAATACCGTTTTGTATATCTCTATTAAAAGCAATAATTTGTTTAATATTATTCTGAAAATCTATTTCTTTTTTTATAAAAGGCATTAAACTTAATATCTTTTGCCACTTTTCATCAATAGGAATAAGGTATCTCTCCAAATTTTCCCAATTAAATTGAAGCCAAGCGTTATTATTATTATTATTTAACTCCTTTTTTATTAAATCATTGTTTGTTTTTAATGTTTCAAATAAAAATTTTGCTTTCAAACCAAAAAATAAAGCACAGAAAATTCCCAATATTAATATTATCATTCCAAATTTTCTCATATAAAACTGTCTTTTTATTTTACCTCAAATTTATATTTTTACAAATTAATTTACCTTGATAAATTATATAAAATATGATATAATATCGCATGCTGAATCGGGTAATCGCTCCTTTACAAACTTTATTAAAGGAGAGGAAAGTCCGAACATCCGCTAATTTTGTTCGTCGCAGGCGAATACAAAATCGAACATCCGTCAAAGCTCTATGCGGAGGTGGATCTGCTATCGTTCTTCGAACTATAGCAGATACTGAATTTTGTAATCTCGCTTTGCTCGAATAAAATTGGCAAATACAGCGGTTAAAAGCCGCCGTTTTCTAGAGATATCTTTTGAGGGAAACCTCATAAGATTTTCAAAAGATTAATTTTTCTTTTGAGCTCTAGAAAATAGGGGTGCGAACAGAGACGTTTTTTACCGTAAGGTAAAAACATCCTTTAAAATTTAAGTTTTAAAGGATGAGCCTGGTGGTAACATCAGGAGTGAAACGGCTAAATCCCTGTAGGATGCAAGATCCGTGCCCCCCACTTGAAAGTTGTTGATATTAAAAAATACCTTTTAACACCAAAATGTTGGCAACTTTCAAGTGGGGGGAGTGATCGCTTGACCCCGAGAGTAATCGAGGGGCTAGATAAATGATTACCCACGACAGAATTCGGCTTATAGATTCGGCATTAATCAAAAATCACTCCCTAAAGGAGTGATTTTTGATTTTCTTTATCTAAAATTTCATTAACAATTCTATCGGCTCTAATATTTTTTTCGCGAGGAATATGTTGAAAAATTATTTGAGGAAAATCAAATTTTAAATTCCAAACCTCAATAAATAGTGGTTGCAATTCTGGTTCTAAAATTTTATATCTTCCATTTAATTGATTAACCACTAATTCTGAATCCAAATTTACTATTATTTGTGTTTTCTTTAACTTTTCTTTACCTAATAAATGCTTTACCTTTTTTAAGGCAAAAATAACCGCCTTATACTCTGCCACATTATTAGTTGTCTTACCTATATACTCTCCGTATTCTTTATTACTAATAACAACACCAATAGCAGCTGGCCCGGGGTTTCCACGAGAACCACCATCGGTATAAATGTTTAAAACTTCTTGCATAAATAAAAATTAAATATTTTTCCAAGGAATTTTATTTAAATCTTCTAGAACAAAACCACTAGCATTTTTATGTCCTCCTCCATGATATTTTTCTGCAATCTTAGAAACATCAAGCTTTCCGTTCGCTCTTAAAGAAACTAGGATCTTTTTATTAGCTTTATGCCACACAATACTATAAGGAATATTATGCTGTGTTAATAAATAGTTTCCTACTTCAGAAATTAAAACTGAACTATTTACTACCATTACTTTTTCTTTTTCAAATTCAACTAATTCTGCCTTTTTAGCGATATCTCTTACTAATTTATTTTTGTATTTCCAAATAATTTTTCCGGTTTTAACTAAATCCTTAACCTTCTTTTTATTATCAAACCATTTAACTAATTTATCCCAATTTTCAAAAGTAAAATCATAGTTATCAACAACACAATTCAACTCATGGCTATAAGGTAATTTAAATTTCCATAAATCAATATCTTCAATATATTTAAATAATAAAGGAATTTTTTTATTAGGAAATAGATAAAACCAGCTTAATACTGCAGCAGAATGATTAATATCAAAAACAACTTCATTAAATAAAGGTAATTTTCCTTTTGAAGAAATATGATGATCAACTAAAATAAGCCGATTATTATTTTGAGACAGTTTTTTAATAGTTTCTTCTTTAGGGCTAACATCTACAAAATAGATTTCTCCATTTTTTACTTCTAAACTAATATTACGATGATAATTAAAATCAAAATATTGTGCCTGATCTTTAAATTTTTTTCTAAAAATCCAAGCAGAACTAAAACCATCAGGACAATTAGCATGATAAAAAACAAAAATTTTTTTATTCATATTAAATATGGATTATTCTAATGCTTTTAAACCGGGAAGAGTTTTATTAGCCAAATACTGAAGCATTGCTCCTCCTCCGGTAGATAAGAAAATATTGTCTGAAAATTTGAATTTTGAATTTTGAATTTTGAATTTGAGCGAAGAGATTGTATCCCCTCCTCCAATCACTGTTTGCGCTTTCTTGTTCTGGATAATAGCTTTTAAAATTGTCTTAGTACCACTTTGAAATCGTGGATTCTCAATTTTTCCCATTGGTCCGTTCCATAAAATAGTTTTTGCTTTTTCTATTATTTTTCCAAAAGTCAAAGCAGCTATTGGGCCAATATCCAAAATAGTATCTTTTGCTTGTATTTGAGTAAAATCTCTTATTTTTCTTTCTTGATGTTCAGTTAGAACAACAAAATCTCCTGGTAAAATCAACTTATTATTAGAAAAATCTAAATCTTTAGCTTGACTTAAAACTTCGCTTTCGTAAAGAGAGCAGCCAATCTCTAAATTTTCAGCTTTTAAAATAGTATTAGCCATCACTCCTCCTACTAAAATTTGACTAGCTTTCTGGTTAAGACTATTAATCAGAGGTAATTTATCTTTAACTTTAGCTCCTCCCAAAACAACAACAAAAGGTTGAAGAGGTTGATCTTTTATTAATTGTAAATGTTTAATTTCTTCTTGTAATAATAACCCTGGATAAGAGGGTAAAAATTCAGTAATAGCACAAAGAGAAGCACTGGTTCTATGAGAAACAGAAAACGCTTCATTAATATAAATATCCCCTAATTGAGCTAACTCTTTAGCAAAATGTTTATCATTCAACTCTTCTCCCAAATGATAGCGAATATTTTCTAATAACCATAAAGAACCATCCGCTGATTTTTTAATTTCTTTTTTAATATCATCTATTTGAGGCAATGAACAAAAATTAATTTTTTCTTTTAATGTTTTTTCTAAATAATCAGCCACTGGCTTTAAACTGAATTGGTTTGTCCAGAAATCCTCTTTTTTAGGTTGGCCCAAATGAGAAATCAAAATAATTTTTTTAGCTTTATTTTTCTTAAGAAATTTAATAGTAGGTAAAACTCTTTGGATACGATAATCATCACTAATTTGCCCTTTTGAGTCAAAAGAAACATTAAAATCTACTCGCATCAAAATTTGCTTATTTTTTACAATCTCAGGAGTTAAATATTTCATAGTTTACTATTGGTTTATTATAACACATTTTAATAATATTTTAAAACAATTCCTAACCTCTTCCAGAAATCTTTTCTCTTTACATTTTGCTACATTATTGTATACTTTCAAAGAAATAGATAAATTTAAAACAATAATTATAAATTCTATGAAAGTAGGTATAACTTTTAACTTGCGCAAAAGTAATAACGAAAGAAATGCAGTTTATGATAGCCCAATAACCATTGAGGCCATTAAAAAAGCTCTTCAAGCAAGAGGGCATCAAGTAAAGTTATATGAGGCCAACTCCAAAGCTTTATTTTATAATTTAGCCCTAGAACGACCTCAAATAGTTTTTAATATGGCTGAAGGTAATAGTATTTTTGGGGAGGCTTATGTTCCTCTTATTTTAGATGAATTAAAAATACCTTATACTGGTTCTTCGCCAGTAGGAATTGCTTTAGCCCTCAATAAAGTAGCCATGAAGAGAACTCTTCAGAGTATTGGTTTACCAGTACCTAAATTATATCAAGTGGTTACTTCTTTAAAAGAGCCGATCCAACCCATTGAAGAATTTCCAGTTATTGTCAAACCAATTTTTGAAGGCGCAAGTATTGGTATTTCTTCTAAATCAATTTGTTTTAATTTTGAACAAGTACAAAAAGTAACTGCTAAAGTACTAGAACGCTTAAAAAAACCAGTAATGATTGAACAATTTATTGACGGCACAGAAGTAACGGTTGGTGTTTTGGGTAATTTTCCTCCTCAAATTTTTCCACCAATGGAAATAGATTTTTCATCACTAAATAAAAAAGAGGCTAAAGCTTCTAATGGAATCCAAACTTTTAAATTCAAAACTGATTATTCAGAAAAAGCCTCTTATTATTTACCAGCTCGTTTTCCTTCAGAAATTTTATCGCGTATTACTGATACTGTCGCTAAAGCTTTTACGGCTCTCAATTTAAGAGATATCACTCGTTTCGATGTCCGCATTGATCATTCTGGCATCCCCTACATTTTAGAAGCTAACGCCATTGTTGGTTTAGAACCCCACCATTCTGATTTTCCTAGAATTTATAATTTCCTCAATAAAAGTTATGAGGATTTAATTAATGATATTTTAGGTGCCGCTTTAGAGCGCCTTAAGCGCAATGAACGAGTTAATTATTAAAAACCTGTCTTCTGGTTTTATTACTTTAAATCTTAATAATATTTGACAAAACAAAATATGAATCCTATAATTAATACGCAAATATTAAAGGTCGATTTATTGATATTATTAATAAACAAATAATAAACACAATAAATCATATGACCAAAATTAAAATAATTAGTCTTCTTGGTTTTTTGAGTATTTTAGGATTAAGTTTTGTACTTACTACTCCTCTTTTAGCAGAAATATCTACGAGTACCACTAGCACTGTTACTTCCACTCCTTCTACTACCTTATCTATAAATTCTCATTCCGCAAATTCCCATCCTATGCCTTTAATAGTAGAAATTGATCCTGCTGGGAACGTTTTAATGAGAGGTACTGTCTCAAGCATTAATACTGATTCTTTAACTCTTAAAACATGGGGAGGTATTTGGACTGTAAAAGTAGATAGTAATACTAAATTCACTCCTGAAGGCTTAACTCTTGATCAAGTTAAAAATGGTGAATTTATTGGTCTAAAAGGTAAAGTAAATAGTGAAGAAAATCTAACTGTTAATGCTACTTTAATTCATGATTGGACTGAAAAGAAAATAGTTAAAAAAGAAATTAAACAAAACAAAAAAGAAGTCAAAGAAATTATTAAAGAAACTCCCAAACCCGCAATTCATATTTTAATCATAGAATCGATTGATACCACTAATAATGTTCTAACTGGAAAATTAAATGATCAAACTATTACTGTGAAATTAGTTAATACTACAAAATTAATTGATCGCAATTGGAAAACTATTAATTTCAATCAGCTCAAAACCAATGATACTATAAGAGTTTATGGCATTTTATCTGACAACTCTTTAGAGGCTTCTGTTATTAGAGATATTTCCATTCCGAGAAAATAACTAATCATCTCATACTAAAAAACCGTCTCTTAGAGACGGTTTTTTGTATCAATGCATATTATCTTCTAATACAATTTGAGATATAGATAAAGTTGAATTTTAAAATAAAATCATATCATCTGAAATATATAAATTAAAAAATCTTTTAAATAAAAAAGGGCGCATAGAGTGCCCCTAATTTAATCTTCATAATCACCTAATTCTCCTTCGTTCCATACTTCCTCTGCCCCTTTACTTCTTTTAATTCCTCTATTTCTCCATCAAGTACTCTTCCATCAAGATTATATAAAACTATTTTGATATTCAAGATTATATAAAACTATCTTGATATCACGTTTCTCCACTAAATTTCTTATTTCATTAAACCTACTATAAGTTTGCTTTTCTAAATTAGATACTAATTCCTCAATCTTAACTTCACCCCTATCAGGATGATCAAGATGACGAATTTTATTATTTTCCATCATAACTCCTTCATCTGTAATCTCAATATACCGTAATGTTTTTTTCCATACCCTTGATCTGTATTCGATTCTAAATTGGAAATACTTTATCAAAGTATTAGGATCGCTTAAACATACAATTTTCGGTCTGATTTCTATGTTCTCTCTAGCTAACTCAATAAACTCTTTAATATTCTCTGCTTCTAATTCCACAATAAATATCATGAAATCACCCCCTTTTTTAAAAAATTTTTCAAAGAACTAATATAATATTATAATATTTTGACAGAATAGTCAAGATCATAAATTTTATATTATC
>JBAMLJ010000118.1:0-2342 GCA_039793615.1 bacterium | reverse complement strand
TTTTTAATAAAATAAGATAGTATTTTATCTTTAAAATTCTTAACTTTATAATAATTATTAGCTCCTATTATTTTAGCTAAGGATTCTTTTAAAAATTTAGTAAATCGTGTTTTTAATGGTAACCAACTACCGGCAAAATGATGAATGGTATAAGTATTTTTAGTTAAATAAATACCTGTAATATTCCGAGGACAAAAATAATCATAAGGATATAAATGAACATCATTTTTTAAAATTTGATAAGTATTATCTAACTTTAAATTATAATTTTTAACTAAATAATCAGTAATTCTTGCGGTATTGGGAGTTAAATCTAAAGTATTATTGGGGTTAATAAATTTTAAATTGTTATATAAATTTAATAATTCGTTCACAAGAGGATGATGTTTCACCCCCCCCATAATAGCCGTTGGCACATAATTAATACTTTCAAAACCACTAAAAAAACTATGTTTTAAAAAAGTATCAATATTTCTAATAATTTCAAGATCAGTATCTAAATAAATTCCTCCATAATTATATAAAACCCATAATCTTGCATAATCACTAACAAAAGCGTATTTTTTTGCTTCGTATGCTTGTTTAACATATAAATTAGAATTAATATCAAAATTATTTTCATCCCATCTTATTATTTGATAATCGGGACAATATTTTTTCCAGCTATTAATACATTTTAAAGCCAAAGGAGGAAGGGGTTTTTTACCAAACCAACAATAATGAATAATTTTAGGAATTTTCAGTTCTGAATCTTGCATAAAACATTATTTTTCTACCCACGCGTATAATTTTTTCCACTTATGGATAATTTTATAATTAGGATTAGCTTGAAGAATTAATTTAGTTAAAACTTCTTTATCGTCTGGTAAATGATAAGTGCAAATGGCTAATTTGGGAGCATAAGTTTTCAATACCCATTGAGCGCCTTCCAACATTAATCTCTCAGCACCCTCAATATCAGCTTTAATAAAATCTACTTTGGGGATATTATTTTGTTTTACCCAATCATCTAAAGTTATTGTTTCTATTATTTCTTTAATAGTTGAATTTTTTACTAAATTTTTTCTTTCTTTTATAATAGTTGCATCTCCTAAATTATTACCCTCAATTTCTATTTTGCCATTTTTATTAGATAAACCATAAGGAACAATATTGATATTTTTATTTAATGCTGCGGTTTTTTCTAAATATTTTTCTCGCGTTTCTTTGACTGGCTCAAAAGCATAAACAATGCCACCTAAAAAAGATGCTAAAGCAGAAAAAAGACCAATATTAGCGCCAGCATCAATTACAACATCTCCTTTATTTATTTGAACATTTTGATATAAATAAGGACCCTCACCATGAACATAGGAATAATCATTAAAAAGATAGGGATAAATAAAATCAAAAAATTCTCCAATAAATGCCCCGCGAGCATTAATAGAATCATTTTTTAAATCAAATATTTTAATCCCTTTAAAATTTAAATAATTATTATCTAAATATTGTTTTGATAATGTATTATATAACTTATCAATAGCATAACCGTTTCCAATAAAATAAGTATCTAATAAGTATCTATCATAAAATGTAAATCTACCTTTGATAAAATCTTTAATTATAATTAATAAATCATTAAAATATATTCCTCCTGGTAGTCGTGTTTTTATTTTTTCCAACATAATATTATATTATATTTTATATTTTTGTATGGCTTTCTTATGAATTAATAAAAATACTCCGATAATAGCGAAATAAATTAATCCGCCGCCTAATACTTTAAGAAAAACATTAAGGTTGTATTTGGCGCCTAAAAGCAAAACCATACTCATTAAAATAGTAGCTAAAAGAATTATAACAAAATATTTGAAAAAGGAGAAATTAAAAAGTTTTAAAGGAGTAAAACGTTTTACTAAGTATATTAAAACTAATACACCAATAAAAGAGGTAATAACAGTAGCAACAGCTGCGCCATAAAAACCATATCGGGGAATTAATAAAGCATTTAAAGGAACATTTAAGAAAGCACTGGAAAAATAAGCCCAGAAAGCTTTTTTTTGTTGATTGTAAATAAATAAAGTATTTCCCAAAGAGACGGATAAATAACTAATACCAGCCATTAATAATAAAATTCTTAATGATAAAATGGCTGGTGAGTAATTAATGCCATAAATATGAATAATTAATCCATTGGCTAAAATATAACCACCAAAAACTATGGGTAAAGCGATTGCTAATAAAGTTAAATTCTGATAGTAAAAAATAGTTTGGGCTTTTTGTTTATCAGTTTCACTAAAACGAGAAAAAGTTGGCAAAAAAGCAGTAATAATTAAAGTGGCAGGAAAAATGGCTAAAGCAAT
>JBAMLJ010000117.1:0-18134 GCA_039793615.1 bacterium | reverse complement strand
TTTATTTCCTTATTTCGTATTTAAGATTCTATACTCCAAATTCAAACTTTAAGTTATAACTTATAAATAGTATTTTTTGACAAAAATTTGAATATTTGCTAAACTTATTTCATTAATAAATGTTATTTATTAAAAATTAATTTAATTTTTAATTTAAAATTAAAAATTGTTTAAAAATTTAAAATTAAAAATTTATTATTGTGCCTACATTCACTCAACTTATTAGAAAAGGAAGAAAACCGATTGAGAAAAAGAGCAAGGCTGTTGCTCTTTCTTTTTCGTTTAATACTAAGAAGAATAAACCAGTTTACCATAATTCGCCTTTTAAAAAAGGTGTTTGTTTGAAAGTTTTTACAACTACTCCCAAAAAACCTAATTCAGCTTTGAGAAAAGTTGCGCGTGTAAGATTATCAAATGGAATGGAAGTAACTGCTTATATTCCCGGAGAGGGACATAATTTACAAGAACACTCGATTGTTTTAGTTCGTGGGGGGAGGGTAAAGGATTTACCTGGTGTAAGATATCATATTGTTCGTGGAAAATATGATACTAGTGGTGTTGAGAACAGAAAACAGCAAAGAAGTAAGTATGGCGCTAAGAAACCAAAAGAAACAAATTAATATAAATTAAAAATACTTTTTTATTTTTTAAATAAAAATTTTGAATTCTTATGAGAAGAAAACATCGCATCGAAAGAAAATATGAGCCAGATTTAATTTATTATAGTCCGTTAGTTACACGGTTTATTAATTATTTAATGAAAGATGGTAAAAAAACAGTTGCTCAAAAAGTGTTTTATGAAGCAATGGAAGAGGTTAAAAAGCAAACTAATCAAGATCCATTTAATGTTTTTAATTTAGCAATTCAAAATGTTTCTCCGGAAATGGAAGTGAAAACAAGAAGAGTTGGTGGTGCTAATTATCAGGTTCCTCAACCAGTACCAGAGCATCGAAAATTGATTCTTGCCTTTCGTTGGATTATTGAAGCAAGCCGCGGTAAAAAAGGAATGCCAATGGCAAAAAGATTAGCCGATGAATTAATTTTGGCATCTAAAAATGAAGGTAATGCCATTCGTAAGAAACTTGATACTCATCGAATGGCAGAAGCAAATCGCGCCTTCGCCCATTTTGCAAAATAATTAAAATAACATGGCAGAGATTTATCCAATTGAAAAAATTAGGAATATTGGTTTTATTGCTCACATTGATGCTGGTAAAACTACTACTACTGAGCGTGTTTTGTATTACACTGGTTTAACCCATAAAATTGGTAATATTGATGACGGAACAACAGTTATGGATTGGATGCCCCAGGAAAAAGAGAGGGGAATTACTATTACTGCCGCAACAATAACTTGTTTTTGGATTCCTACTTATCGTAATAATGATGAAAAATATCGCTATCGTATTAATATTATTGATACTCCGGGTCATATTGACTTTACCGCTGAAGTGCAACGGTCTTTAAGAGTTTTAGATGGTGCTGTTGTTATTTTTGATGGTGTGGCTGGAGTAGAACCGCAATCAGAAACAGTGTGGCGTCAGGCAGACAAATATCATGTTCCTCGAATGTGCTATATTAATAAGTTAGATCGTACTGGTGCTAATTTTGAAAAAGATTTAGATTCAATTAGAGAACGATTAACGCCTCATGCCCAACCAGTAAATATTCCCATTGGTTTAGAAGATAAATTCGAGGGAGTAATTGATTTAATTCAAATGAAGGCAGTTTATTTTGAAGGAGAGGATGGTGAAAAAGTAATTTTAAAAGAAATACCAGAAAATTTAAAAGAAAAAGCTCTTCATTGGAGAAAATTATTAATTGAAAAAGTAGTAGAACAAGATGAAGAATTATTAAATAGATATTTAGAAGGACAGAATCCAAGCGAAGAAGAAATAAGAAGTGTTTTAAGAAGAGCAACCATTGAGGGTACCATTGTCCCGGTATTATGTGGTTCTTCTTTTAGAAATAAAGGTGTTCAACTATTAATTGATGCTATTGTAGAATATTTACCTTCGCCAAAAGATTTACCACCAGTCGAAGGAGTCGATCCTGAAACTGGTGAAAAAATTTATCGTAATGCTGACGATAAAGAATATTTTTCTGCCCTTGCTTTCAAAGTCGCAAGCGATCCTTATGTTGGTACCTTAACTTACTTTAGAGTGTATTCCGGAGAACTTACTAAAGGGAGTTATGTTTTAAATTCAACTAAAAATCATCAAGAAAGAATTAGTCGTCTTTTAAGAATGCACGCTGATAAAAAAGAGGAAATAGATTTTATTAGAGCAGGCGATATTGCAGCAACAGTAGGATTAAAAGATACTACTACAGGAGATACTTTATGTGATCTAGAACATCCAATTATTCTAGAACAAATTAGTTTTCCCGAACCTGTTATTTCAATGAAAGTAGAACCAGAAACTAAAGCCGATCAAGAAAAAATGAGTATAGCTTTAAAAAAGTTAGCTGAAGAAGATCCTACTTTTAGAGTTTCTACTGATCAAGAAACAGGAGAGACAATTATTTCTGGAATGGGTGAATTGCATTTAAATATTATTGTTGATCGTTTAAAAAGAGAGTTCAATGTTAATATTAAAACTGGTAGACCCCAAGTTGCATATCGAGAAACAATTCGAAATATTGTTGAATCAGAAGGAAAATATATTCGTCAATCTGGTGGTCGTGGTCAGTATGGTCATGTGTGGTTAAAATTGGAGCCATTAGAAAGAGGTAAAAAATTCGAATTTGTTAATAATATAAAAGGAGGAATTATTCCTCAAGAATATATTCCCGCAATAGAAAAAGGAGTAAAAGAGGCTATGGATAAGGGAATTATTGCCGGTTATCCTGTTACTGATGTTAGGGTAATTTTATATGATGGATCTTTTCATGAAGTTGATTCTTCAGATTTTGCTTTTAAGATTGCTGCCTCAATGGCATTTCAAGACGGTGCCAAAAAAGCGGCTCCAGTTTTGTTAGAACCTATTATGAAAGTAGAAGTTGTAATTCCAGAACAATTTTTAGGAGATGTAATTGGTGATTTAAATTCTAAAAGAGGGCATATTGAAAATATTAGTGAGCGTGGCATGATGAAAGTAATTGATGCCAAAGTGCCTTTAGCAGAAATGTTTGGTTATGCTACTATGTTGCGTTCTATTACCGAGGGTCGTGGAATTTTTACAATGGAATTAAGCCATTATGCAGAAGTACCACAATATGTAGCTGATCAGATTATTAATAAAAAGAAATAATAATTGAAGACTTTTTAACTTGACTTTAAAACAAATTTAGATTAATATTTAATTATTATAATATCTTTAAAGAAAGTATTTATTCTTTAAAGATAGTGTCGAAAATTTAAATCATAAATAAATCATAAATAAAAAATAAACAAAAAACTAAAAATTTAATTTTAAAAAATATGGCAGAAAAAGAAAAATATGTACGTACCAAACCCCATATGAATGTGGGTACAATTGGTCACATTGATCACGGTAAAACAACTTTAACCGCAGCTATTTTACATGTTTTACATTTAAAGGGTTTGGCTCAAAAAGCTTTGGCAGTTAATGAAATTGATAAAGCTCCAGAAGAAAAAACTCGTGGTATTACTATTAATGTTCATCATTCTGAATACGAATCAGAAAAAAGGCATTATGCTCATATTGATTGCCCAGGACACATTGATTACATTAAAAATATGATTACTGGTTCTGCTCAGATGGATGGCGCAATTTTGGTAGTATCTGCTCCTGATGGGCCTATGCCTCAAACAACTGAGCATATTTTACTTGCTCGCCAAGTTAATGTTCCGGCTATTGTCGTTTTCTTAAATAAGGTTGATATGGTTGATGATCCTGAGTTATTGGATTTAGTAGAAACTGAAGTACGTGATCTTTTAACTAAATATGGTTATCCCGGTAAAGATGTTCCTGTAATTCGTGGTTCGGCTTTAAAAGCTTTAGAGGCACAATCTCTTGATGATCCTAATGTAAAACCAATTCTTGATCTTGTCGATGCTTTAGATAATTATATACCAGATCCAGTTCGTGAGATTGATAAACCATTCTTAATGCCAATTGAAGATATTTTCTCAATCGAGGGTCGTGGTACAGTTGCAACTGGTAGAATTGAAAGAGGTATGGTTAAATTAAATGACGAAGTCGAAATAGTTGGTTATCATCCTACTGTAAAAACTATCGTAACTGGTATTGAGATGTTTAATAAGTCGATGGATGAGGGTCAAGCAGGTGATAATGTTGGTATTCTTTTAAGGGGCATAAAAAAGGAAGATATTCGTCGTGGTCAAGTTTTAGCAAAACCTGGTTCTATTACTCCTCATACTGAATTTGAAGCCGAAGTTTTTATTTTAACAAAAGAAGAAGGTGGGCGTCATACTCCTTTCTTCAGTGGTTATAAACCCCAATTTTATATTCGTACTGCTGATGTCACTGGCGAAGTAACATTACCAGAAGGAGTAGAAATGGTAATGCCGGGTGATAATGTTAAATTAATTGTAAAATTGATTGCCCCGATTGCTCTTGATGAAGGTTCTCGTTTTGCTATTCGTGAAGGAGGAAAAACAGTTGGTGCTGGTGTGGTAACTAAGATTCTTAAATAATAAAATTATTTTCAATATCGACTCTTTTTCTAGCTAATTTAAAAATTTAAAAATTAATTAAAGAACTTCTGTGGCTACAAATAAGACGACAGAACAAAAAATGAGGATAAAATTAAAAGGATATGATTATCGAATTCTCGATAATTCTTGTAAACAAATTATTGAAGCTGCTATTAGATATGGAAGTCAGGTGAAGGGACCAATTCCTTTGCCAACAGAGATTCATCGTTATACAGTGAATCGCGCTACTTTTGTTAAAAAAGACGCAAGAGAGCAATTCGAGTTAAAAATTCATAAGAGATTAATCGAAATTATTAATCCTGATAGTAAAACCATCGAAGCTTTAAGTAATTTAGATTTGCCGAGTGGAGTTGATATTGAAATTAAAATGTAAAATGTTTTTACCCAAGATTTTCAAAGATTATTTGGCTTACTAGTCTAACTCTAAATAAAAACTGGGCTAGTGCCCAGTTTTTAAATGAAATTTATGAAATTCATTTTAGCTAAAAAATTGAATATGTCCTCAGTTTTTACTGAGGATGGAAAATTGATTCCGGTAACAATTCTTGAAGCTGGGCCTAGTTATGTTACACAAATAAAAACAAAAGAGAAGGATAGTTACAATGCCATTCAAATAGCTTTTGGTAAAAAAAAGAAAGTTACTAAACCATTAGCTGGACATTTAAAAAATATTGGACCTAAGAGATGGATTCGCGAATTTAGAGTAGCAAAAGAAGAAGATTTAAAAAATTTTAAAGTGGGTGATACAATTACAGTATCATTGTTTCAGGAAGGTGAAAAAATTAATATTACCGGTATAAGTCGAGGTAAGGGTTTTCAGGGTGTAGTAAAAAGACATGGTTTTTCTGGAGTTTTAAGTAAAACTCATGGCAATAAAGATCAAACACGTACTTCCGGCTCAATTGGTGCTACTCATCCTCAGCATGTAATTAAAGGAAGAAAAATGGCTGGCCATACTGGAGAAGATCAGATAACATTAAAAAATGTTCCCATAATTAAAATTGAACCGGAGAAAAACTTAATTTATGTAAAAGGTGCAGTTCCTGGAAAAAGGGGCACTTTAATAAAAATTTTTAATTAATTATGGAAATAGATGTTCTAACACAATCAGGAAATAAATTAGAAGAAAGAAAACTCAAAGAAGATATTTTTGGGGTTAAATTTAATAGTGATGTAGTTTATCAAACTCTTCGTTCTCTTTTAAGTAATCAAAGGCAACCTCTAGCTTTTACTAAGGATCGTTCTGAAGTAAGAGGTGGTGGTAAAAAACCTTGGGCGCAAAAAGGAACTGGTCGAGCTCGTCACGGTTCAATTAGATCTCCTTTATGGAAAGGTGGAGGTGTGACTTTTGGCCCACGACAAAAAGAAGAAAATTTCAAAAAAGTGATTCCAAAGAAAATGAGAAATTTGGCTTTGGCGATGATTTTGACAAAAAAATTACAAGATCGAGAAATTATTGTAGTAGATAAAATACAATTAGAACAAAATAAAACAAAGTTTGCTCATGAAATTTTGAAAAATTTATTAAAAGAAAATATTAATAAGAGTAAATTAATAGTTTTATCAAAAGAAGAATGGGAATTAAATAAAACGTTTCGTAATTTATCAAGAACTGATTGTTTATTAGCTACTGATTTAAATATTCTTCCAGTTTTGAATCATCGTTTTATAATTTTTACTAAAAAAGCATTAGAGACTTTAGAAAATAAATCTAGTAAATAATTGCATATGATGGAATATAAACCCAGTTTATTAAAAAAACCAAGATTAAGTGAAAAATCTACTTTACTGACCAAATATAATCAGTATGTTTTCGATGTTGATTTTAAAGCAAATAAAAATGAAATTAAAAAAGCGATTGAAAATTATTATCATGTTAAAGTAGAGAAGGTAAATATTATTAATCTCCCTAATAAGCCGATTCAATGGAGAAATAAAACTTTTAAAAATGGTCGGGTTAAAAAAGCAATTGTTACTATTAAAGAAGGACAAAAAATTGAGCTTGGTATCTAAATATGAAAAAATATAATCCAACAACTCCGGGAAGACGTCATTATTCAGTTGCTGATTATTCTGTTTTGACAGCAGAAGAGCCTTTTAAAAAGCTCACTTATTTTATTAAAAGAGATAAGGGACGTAATTCTCAAGGTAAAATTACTAGCCGTCATCGTGGTGGTGGATTTAAAAAACTCTATCGCGAAATTAATTTTAATGAAGAAAAAAAAGGTGTTCCCGGCATAGTAAAAACCATTGAATATGATCCATTTCGATCAACTTTTATTGCTTTGGTTTCTTATCGTGATGGTGATTGGCGATATATTTTAGCTCCTCATGGATTAAAAGTTGGTGACGAAGTTCTTTGTGATGAAAATGCGCCGGCTAATTTAGGAAATCGAATGATGCTTAAGAATATTCCAATTGGAATGCCGATTCATAATATTGAAACTAAACCCCTACAAGGAGGAAAATTATGTCGCGCTGCTGGTGTTGCTGCTACTATTTTATCGCAAGATAAAGAATATACCTACGTAAAAATGCCTTCTTCTGAAATTAGGAAATTATCAAACGAATGTTATGCCTCAATTGGTCAATTATCAAATATTGAACATAATTTAATAGAAATTGGAAAAGCTGGTCGTTCACGATTAATGGGTATTAGACCAAAAGTTCGTGGTTCCGCAATGAATGCTGTTGATCATCCTTATGGAGGTGGTGAGGGTAAAACCAAGAGAGGTACCAGACGTCCTAAAAATATTTTTGGTAAAGTTACTGGCGGTAAAAAGACAAGAAAGAAAAAGAAATATTCTAATAAATATATTGTTTCTCGTCGCAAGAAAAAATAATTAAGATTTATAATTAATTTTAATTCATTAAAATTTAAATTTTTTTCCATGTCACGTTCACTTAAAAAAGGACCCTTTACTGATCCAAAATTATTGAAGAAATTGTCTCGGATGAAATTAGGTGATAAAACTCCTATTAAAACATATTCTCGGGATTCGGTTATTATCCCCCAAATGGTTGGTTTTGTTTTTGCCGTTCATAATGGAAAAACTTTTATTAATGTCGATGTTCGAGAAGAAATGGTTGGTCATCGCTTAGGAGAATTTGCTCCTACTCGTAAATTTATTCGTCATGGTGGAAAAATGCAAAGAGAATTAGAAGCAAAAATTAAGACAAGCGGTGTTCAATCAAATCAAACGAAATAAATCTAATGTAAAATAATTATGGAAGTGAAAGCATCATTAAAATATTTAAGAATTAGTCCCAGAAAAGTAAGATTAGTAGCTAATTTAATTAAGGGTTTACCTGTTAATGAGGCGGAATTGCAATTGAAAAATATTTCTAAAAGAAGCGCCGAACCTCTTTTAAAATTATTGAAATCGGCAATTAGTAATGCAGAACATAATTTTCAATTAGATCGTGAGAATTTATATATTAAATCTTTAAGAGTTAATAGTGGTCCAACTTTAAAACGTTATATGCCCCGTGCTCGAGGAGTGGCTTACGAAATTAAAAAGAGAACCTCTCATATTGATATTATTTTAGAAGAAATTAAACCTTCATCAGAAAAAAAGCAAAAAGTAGAAAAAGAAATAAAAGAAGAAACCTCAAAGAAAGAACTCAAGAAGAAAACAGCTGAACCTAAAATAGAAAAAGCTGCAATAAAAGAGCAGAAAGCACCAAAACAAGTTTTAGCAAAACAGCGTATCTTCAGAAGAAAAGCAATTTAAAATTTATTTTACTAATAAATTTTATACAATTATAAAATAATTTTATTCGCATGGCTCAAAAAATTAATCCAAAATCATATCGTTTAGGCATTACCGAGAATTGGCATTCTCGTTGGTTTGATTTAAAAAATTTATCAAAATTTTTAGAAGAAGATTATCGTATTAGGCAATATATTCAAAAAACAGCAAAGAATGCTAAAATTGAAAAAGTTGAAATTGAAAGAAAGGGGGGTAATATTAAAATAATAATTTATACTGCTCGCCCAGGTTTACTTATTGGAAAGCAAGGAACTGGGATTGAAAATTTACAAAAGGGATTAAAGAAATTATTAAAATTAGATAAAAATAATCAAGGACGTTTAAATTTGGTAATCGAAGAAGTAAAACATCCTGAAATTTCTGCTTCCATTGTTGCTCAAAATATTGCTGAAGATATTGAAAAAAGAGTTCCTTATCGACGTGCTTTAAAACAACATTTAGCTAAAATAATGCAGCATAAAGAAGTTTTAGGAGCTAAAGTGATGGCTTCAGGAAGACTTGATGGTGTAGAAATTGCACGTGATGAGTGGTTGATGGAAGGTAAATTACCTTTATCTACTTTAAGAGCTAATATTGATTATGGTTTTAGCGAAGCTCATTGCACTTATGGTGTCGTAGGAGTTAAAGTGTGGATTTATAAAGAAGAATCTCAGCAAGATAAAAAAGAATTAAAAAAGAATAAATAAAATATTATGTTAGCACCAAAGAAAGTAAAACATCGTAAAATGCAAAAGGGTAGAAATCGTGAGCGTCAAATTGATACGCGTGGTTATACTTTAAATTTTGGTCAATTTGGTTTGAAGGCTAAAGAAGAGGTTTGGATTTCCTCTCAACAGTTAGAAGCAGCAAGAAAGGCTATTGCCTATACTTTGAAACAAGAAGGAAAGGTTTGGACAAGAGTATTTCCTGATAAACCAATTACTAAACGTCCTCCAGAAACTACTATGGGAGGTGGCAAAGGTAGCGTGGAATATTATGCTGCTCCAGTTAAACCAGGGAGAATTATTTTTGAAATTGACGGTGTATCTGAAGAAAAAGCAAAAAAGGCTTTAAGATTAGCTGCTTCTAAATTACCAATTAAAACAATGTTTATTAAAAGATAAAAAAAGATAAATAATATGAAAGCTGAGGAATTAAGGAAAAAAACTATCGAAGAATTAAATAAATTATTAATTGAATCAAAGAAAAAATTTCAAGATTTGAAGTTTGATTTATCTTTGGGAAAAGTAAAAAGTATTAATGTGATAAGAGAATTAAAGAAAGATATTGCCCGGATTAAAACTGTTATTAAAGAAAAAACTTTAAATAATAAATAAATTTAAATAAACTCTATGGAAGGGGAGAATAAAACAAATATTAAAAGAAGACGTTTAATTGGAATCGTTGTTTCTAATAAAATGCAGAAAACCGCTGTAGTAGAAGTGGAAAAATTAAAATATCATACTAAATATAAAAAATATTATAAGGTTCATAAAAAATTTAAAGCAGAAAATCCCGATAACACATATCAAGAAGGAGATAGAGTAATTATTGAATTAACTAGACCTTTATCAAAAGAAAAAAGATGGAAAATAATTCAAAAAATATAATTTTTCTTGTCATTTAAAATTTTTTATGTTAAAGTATATTACTTAAATTTAATTTTTAGAAAGATAGCAAAAAGAAAGAAATAAATATGATTCAGCCAAGAACAATTTTAAAAGTAGTTGATAATAGCGGTGTAAAAATCATTCGTTGTTTTCGTGTTTTGGGTGGCTCTTACAAAAAATATGCTGAAATTGGAGATGTAATTGTTGCTTCGGTACAGATAGTTGAACCAAGAAGGGATATTAAGAAGAAAGCAGTTGTTAAAGCAATAGTAGTAAGACAGAAAAAACCTTATCATCGTTTAGATGGTTCTTATATTAAATTTGATGAAAATGCTGTTGTTTTAGTTAATGATAAATTAGAGCCAATTGGAAATCGTTTTTTTGGCCCTTTTCCTCGTGAAATTAAAGAAAAGGGATATGATAAAGTCGCTGCTTTAGTAGCAGAATTTGTTTAAAATTATTTATTGTTATGAATATTAAAAAAGGTGATACAGTTTTAATAATAAAAGGTAAAGACCGTAACAAAAATGGGAAAGTTATTAAAGTTTATCCTAAAGAAAATAAAGTTGTAGTCGAAGGATTAAATTTAGTTAAAAAAATAAAACGAGCTCGTCGTGAGGGAGAAAAAGGTGAAATTATTTCTGTACCGAGACCCATTGATCGTAGTAATGTAATGTTAATTTGCCCTCACTGTAAAAAACCAACCAAAATTGCTATTCGTCGTAAAGATAAAATTAAACATCGAGTTTGTAAAAAGTGTGGATCAAACATTGATTAATAAATAAATTATGACTTTTCTAAGATATAAAGAAAGATATCAAAAAATAGTGATCCCTCAAATGAAAGAGGAATTTCATTTGAGAAATGATTATCAAGTACCTAAAATTAAAAAGGTTATTATTAATAGTGGTATTGGAAGAATGATTACTGGAGTAAAAAACGAGGATGAGTTAATAGATAAATTTTCTTTGGAAATTGCAAAAATAACTGGTCAAAAACCTCAAGTTCGAAGAGCAAGAAAATCAATTTCTAGTTTTAAATTAAGAGAAGGAATGCCGATTGGTTTAGTTGTCACTTTAAGGGGTCAAAGAATGGCCGATTTTATTGATAAATTTATTAATGCCACCTTGCCTCGTATTCGTGATTTTTGGGGAATTCCTTTAAAGAATATTGATGAACACGGAAATTTAAATTATGGTATTAAAGATTATGCTGTTTTTCCCGAAATAAGTAAAGAACAAGTTGTTTATAGTTTAGGATTAGAAGTAACTTTTGTTGTTAATACTAAATCTCGCGAAAAAGCAATCCGACTTTATGAATTATTAGGATTTCCTTTAAATAAAGAAGAAAAAAAGAAATAAAAGAGAAAAAAGAAAAAAGACAAATAAAAAATTATGGCTAAAAAATCAGTAATTGCAAGAGCTAAAAAAGAACCCAAATATTCGACTAGAAAAGTTAATCGTTGTTGGCGTTGTGGTAGAAGACGCGGTTACCTTAGTGATTTTGGCTTATGCAGGATTTGTTTTAGGGAATTGGCTTCTAAAGGAGAAATTCCCGGTGTTAAAAAAGCAAGTTGGTAAAGGGACTCGGAATATATTTTCTTCGATTCGTTTGCTCGCACAGCGTGTTCGTTCTCTTGGATCCTTTGATCTCAGAAAAATATATCCCTCGCTCTAAAATTCAAAATTAAAAATTAAAAATTAAAAATTTAAAATTTAAAATTATTTTACATAAATGACTGATCCAATTAGTGACATGATTACAAGAATAAGAAATGCTCAAGCTGTTGGTAAGAAAACAGTAATTGTTCCTTTTTCCAATTTTAAATGGAATATTCTAGAGGTTTTAAAAAGATATAATTTTATCGGAGAGATTGAAAAAGTAGGAAGAGGAATTAATAAAGTCATCGAAATAAAGTTAAAATATCATAGAGATAAAACTCCTAGAATTAATTTTATTCAAAGAGTTTCGAAACCATCAAGAAGGATTTATTTGAGCTATAAAGAATTATGGCCTTATCGTAAGGGTTTAGGTATTAGAGTTATTTCTACGCCGAAGGGAGTTATGTCTGATAAAGAAGCAAGAAAAGAACATTTAGGTGGAGAAGTTATTTTAGAAATCTATTAATTTATTTGATATGTCTCGAATCGGGAAAAAAACAATTATTATTCCTCAAGGAGTCACAGTAACATTAAGTGATGATATTTTATTAATAAAAGGACCTCGGGGTGAGGAAAAATTTACTATTCCTAAAGGAATCAAAGTTTTAATCGAAAATAATAAAATTAGAATTCAGCCGATTAAAGAGGATAAAAATATTAAAGCTTTATGGGGAACTACTCGGGCTTTGATAAATAATATTATAAATGGATTGACAATGGGATTTTCAAAACAATTAGTTTTGGATGGAGTGGGTTATCGTATAAGTATTGAGGGTAAAAAATTGGTTTTAAAAGTTGGTTTTATTAACACTATTGATTTAGATATTCCTGAAGATTTAAATTTATCAATTGATAAAAATATTTTAACAATTTCTGGTAATTCTAAAGAAAAAGTTGGGCAATTTGCTGCCAAAGTTAGAGCAGTTAAACCCGTGGAGCCTTATAAAGGAAAAGGTTTTCATTACATTGACGAACATGTTCGTCGTAAAGCTGGTAAAAAATTAGCTACTGCTAGTGGTTAATATTTATAAAAATATGGTATTAGTTAAAAAACAAATAAAAAAAGAAATTCGCAAAAAAAGAATAAGGGCAAAAATTAGGGGTACAAACGAAAGACCACGTCTTTCGGTATTCCGTTCTCATAAGCATATTTATGCTCAAATTATTAATGATGAAAAGGGAATTACTTTGGTAGCTGCTTCTGATAAAGAGATAAAAGAAAAAAAACTCAATAAATCGCAGATTGCTTTTAATGTTGGTAAATTAATAGCTGAAAAAGCTAAAGAAAAAAATATTACTAAAGTTGTTTTTGATCGTGGTGCTTATAAATATCATGGTAGAATAAAACAATTAGCTGATGGTGCAAGAGAAAATGGTTTAATCTTTTAAAAAGTATTAATATTCATATGATAACAAAGAAAACTAAAACAATAGAAGATTTTGATCAACAAATATTAGATATTGCTAGAGTAACCCGCGTGGTAGCAGGGGGAAAAAGATTAAGTTTCAGGGCAACGGTTGCTATTGGCGATAAAAATGGCCATCGCGTTGGTATTGGCGTGAGCAAAGGTAAAGATGTTAGCCAAGCAATTGAAAAGGCTATAAATGAAGCGAAAAAGAATTTAATTGAAGTCCCAATAAAGGATAATACTATTCCTTTTGAAGTGTATGTCAAATATCAGGCAGCTGAAGTTATTTTAAAACCTAGTCAAAAAGGTAAGGGAATTATTGCTGGAGGAGCAGTAAGAAGTATTCTGCAATTAGCTCGTATCCCTAATGTTACTGCTAAAATTTTAGGAAAAACTTCAAATGCCATCAATAATGCTCGAGCAACTTTATTAGCTCTACAAAAATTAAATATTAAACAAGAAGAAGAGACTAAATAAAAAGCTATGCTTATTAATGATTTAAAACCTGTTCATAAACCAAAAGAAGTAAAAAGGATTGCTCGTGGAGGAAAACGAGGTACTTATAGTGGCAGGGGCCAAAAAGGACAACGCTCAAGAGCAGGTGCTAAAATAAAACCTCAATTAAGAGAATATATTATTAGGTTGCCAAAAATAAGAGGTGCTGGTTTTAAAAAACCAAATCTCGAAGTTTTAGAAGTAAAGTTAAGTGATTTAAAGAAAAAATTACCACAAGGGGGTGAAGTAACACCTTCGGTATTAGAAAAACTTGGTTTAATAGAAAGACAAAGTAATAAAAATTATATTATTAAAATTTTAGGAAAAGCAGATTTAACAGCTAGCTATAATATTTCTAATTGTTTTGTTTCTAAAACAGCTCAAGAATCCATTCTTAAAGCTGGAGGAAAGATTAAAATAAAAAAATAGTGAGTTTAAATAAAAATAAAATTGATATTTAAGTATTTCTAAGTTATGTTAAAAAATTTTATTAATTTATTTAAGGTTCCTGATTTACGCAAGAAAATTTTTGTTATTTTTATTCTTTTGGCTGTTTTTAGGTTAATGGCTGCTATTCCTTTACCAGATGTAAATAAAGAACAATTAAAAGCTTTTTTTGCTTCTAATCAATTCTTTAGCTTGTTTAATTTTTTTACTGGCGGTGCTTTTTCTAATATTTCAATTGTTATGCTTGGTGTTGGCCCTTATATTACCGCTTCAATTATCATGCAGCTTTTAACAATAGTATTTCCTTCATTAAAAGAATATTTTTATGAAGGGACAGAAAAAGAAAAAGCTTTATTTGAACAATATACTCGTTTATTAACTATTCCCTTAGCATTACTTCAATCTTTTGCTTTCTTAAATTTATTTAAAAGTCAAGGATTAATTACTATTCCTTCTTTTTTATTTTTAATTCGTGATGTGATTATTACTACTGCTGCTGCTTTCTTTTTAATGTGGTTAGGAGAATTAATTACTGAGCAAAAAATAGGAAACGGTGTTTCTTTAATTATTTTCACGGGTATTGTAATCAATTTACCAAAAGAATTAGCCCAAACAATTATTACTACTGATCCTACAAAAATTCCCAATATGATCGCTTTTTTGACTATTTCTTTATTAATGATTTTTGGTGCAGTTTTTATTTCTCAGGCCCAAAGAAAAATTCCTGTTAGTTATGCCAAACAAGTTAGGGGTACTAAAATTTATGGAGGAGCGGATACTTATTTACCTTTGAAAGTTAACCAAGCAGGAATGATTCCTATTATTTTTGCAATTTCTATTTTAATGTTTCCCCAAATGATTGGTAATTTTTTGGCTCCTTCTGCTAATCCAATATTAGTTAAATTTTCTTCAATTTTGACAAAATTTAATACTAATTCTTGGCTGTATTTATTCTTATATTTCCTTTTAGTAGTTATTTTTACTTTCTTTTACACTTCAATTACTTTTGAGCCGAATGAGATTTCAGAGAACTTACAAAAAAGAGGTGGTTTTATTCCGGGTTATCGACCTGGTCAAACAACTTCAAATTTTCTTGGTTATATTTCTCAAAGAATAACTTTATTCGGGGCTTTATTTTTAGGAATAATTGCCGTTTTGCCAATAGTCTTATCTAAAGTAACCGGAATTACTACTATTGCTATCAGTGGTTCCTCGATTATTATTATGGTAGAGGTAGCAATTGAAATTATTGAAGCACTTAATGCTCAATTAATAATGAGAGAATACGAAATCTCTTAATAAATAATATGCCTTCTAAAAAAACTCTTTTAGGAAAAAATAATCTGAGCATTATTTTTTTAGGTCGTTCTGGTGCTGGTAAAGGAACTCAGCTTGCTTTATTAAAGAATAAGCTGAATTTATACGAGATTGATAGTGGTTCTTTATTAAGAAATTTTGTTAAACAAAAAAATCCCTTAGCTTTAAATATTAATAAAATTATTAGTGATGGTAAATTAGTACCAACATGGTTAGTAGTTTATTTGTGGCTTAAAACATTATTAAATATCAAAAGCGAAAAGGGAGTTATTTTTGAAGGAAGTCCACGTCGTTTAGAAGAAGCAAAGATTTTAGAAGAGAGTTTAAATATAATGCAACGAAAATTTATTGTTATTTATTTAAATGTTTCAGAAAAAGAGGTTATTAGACGTTTGCTTTTAAGAAGAATTTGTGTCAAATGTGGTAGAGAATATTCTTTAGAATTTAATCCTAATTTAACTCATTGTCCTAAATGTGGGGGAAAATTAGTTAAAAGAAGTGATGATAATTTAAAAGCAATTAAGCATCGTTTAGAATATTTTAGAAAAGATATAATACCAGTTATTAATTATTTTAGAAAAAAGAAATTATTAATTGAGATTAATGGTGAGGGTTCAATTAAAGAAGTTCACGAAAGAATAATAAAATCTTTAAATAAATATTTAAAGATTAAATAAAATAATTTTAAGATTAAATAATAAAGTGATTAAATTTAAAACAGAAGAAGATATTAAAATTTTACGAGAGGGCGGAAAAAGATTAGCTAAAGTATTAAAAATTGTTGCCCAACATGCCAAAGCAGGAGTAAAAGCTTCTGAATTAGATCAAATTGCTTACGAGAATATAATTAAGATGGGTGGTTATCCATCTTTTTTAAATTATAAACCAGAATTTGCCACTAAAGCTTTTCCTAATAGTTTATGTGTTTCTGTTAATGATGTTATTGTTCATGGTGTGCCAACTGATAATTTAATTCTTCGTCAGGGCGATTTAGTATCTTTAGATATTGGAATGAAGTATAAAGGTTTATATACTGATATGGCAATTACTATTGGAATCGGACGTTTAAAAGAAGAAGATAAGAAACTTTTAATTGCTACTAGAAATGCTTTAAAAGAAGCAATTAAAATGGCACGCTATGGCAATACTTTAGGTGATATTGGTTATGCTATTTCCAATTATGCTAAAAAATATAATTTTAAAGTAATTAGAGATTTAGTTGGACATGGAGTAGGTTATGAAGTCCATGAAGACCCCCCGGTTTTTAATTATGGCAATAGGGGAGAAGGACTTAAATTAGAAGAGGGTTTAGTGCTTGCGATTGAACCAATGCTTACTTTTTCTACTAGTTTAATAAAAGAAAATTCTGATGGTAGTTTTTCTACACTTGATGGTAAAAAGGCTTGTCATTTCGAACATACGATTGCTATTTTAAAAGATAAAACCATTGTTATTACTCAATAAATGTATATATCCAAAGAATTAATTATTTTTTTAATTTCGATGTCTCCTTTATCAGAATTAAGGGGCGCTATTCCTTTAGCTTTAATTGTTTATCATTTTCCGGTATGGAAAGCTTTTTTAATTAGTATTATAGGAAATAGTTTAATTATTATTCCAGTAATATTCTTTTTAGAAAAAGTGTCTGATTGGTTAATGAAAAAATCAAAATTATTTAATTATTTTTTTAATTGGCTTTTTAAAAGAACAAGATTAAAAATAGAGGGGAATTATAAAAAATATAGTAAATGGGCTTTAACTATTTTTGTAGCAATTCCTTTGCCAATGACGGGTGCCTGGACTGGGTCTGTTGCTGCTTATCTTTTAGGTTTAAATAAAAAAGAAGCGCTTCTTTATATTGGTTTGGGGGTATTGTTAGCAGGTTTAATAGTGACTGTTTTGACTCTTGTGGGAAGATAAAGTTTTTGATAAAATATTAATATCATGAAAAAATATTTGATTTTCAATTTTAAAAATAATCCGGTTTCCTTAAAAGATTTGGAAAAATTAATAAAAATTTATGAAAGTTATTTACCTCTATTAAGTGATCATTATCAAATAATTTTAATTCCTCCGGATTTGTATTTACTTTCTTTACAACAAAAATTAAAAAATAAAAATTTTTACTTAAAAAATAAAATTTTTTACGGAATTCAAAATTTTTTCTGGCTTGATAAAATTACTCTTACAGGGGAAATTACTCCTAAAATGGTCCTTTCTTTAAAAGTAAAATTTATTATTGTTGGTCATTCAGAAAGAAAAATATATTTAAAAGAAGATTATAATATTATTAATAATAAAATTAAAGCAGCTTTAGCTCATAAATTAGTGCCAATTATTTGCGTTGGAGAGAAAGAAAGGAAAGAAGATATTGATTTTTCAATAAAAGAAGAAATTTTTGATGAATTAAATTATTCTTTTAGAGGAATTAATTTAAAAGATGACGATAAAATAATTATTGCTTATGAACCGTATTGGGCGGTTAATAGTGGTGTAATGCCCTCTTTAGAAAAAATTGAAAAAATAGGGGAATTAATTAGATTTTGGTTATCACGTCGTTTTGGGGAAGAAAAAGGCAGAAAGATTCCTGTGCTTTATGGTGGATCAGTAGAGGCTAAAAATATTAATGAAATTTTATCATTAAAATTAATTAGCGGTGTTTTAATTGGCAAAAAAAGTGGAAAACCAAAACAAATAGAAAAAATATTGAATAGAATTTCAAATTACAATAAGTAATGAGTATAGAGTATTCAGTATTCAGTATTCTGTATTGAGTATAATTGTTTAAAAACCCTGAACCA
>JBAMLJ010000116.1:0-18275 GCA_039793615.1 bacterium | reverse complement strand
CAAAAAATGTGGGGATACCTATGAGAACCTTAAAGATATAATCACAGTTAAAGAAATGAAGAAAAACTTTGTAGATTTCGAAGAACTTAATTCTGATGAATTTTTTTGGAAAATTCTATATTTGGAAAAGAAAATAAATTATTTTGATAGAATAAGAAACCATATAAAAGAATTACCAGAAACATTAAAGAGTCTAAAAACCTTACCTGAATATATAGAAAACCTTTATAATTATGTTGATGGATATAGAATAGTAGAAAAAGATGGAAAAAAAATATTAGTATATTTCTGGGTTAAAACAGACGAAGACGGAGAATATTATGATAACCATACTCTTGAAATTCCTGAAGGAATTCAAAATATTGATATAAATGACATAAAATTTAAACTCTTCTTTTTCTACAATGAATATAAACTACATTATAGATTTTCAAGTTTAAGTTTATTTTATAGATATACTAATTATGATTATATTTTAAGATACCAAAAATTTTTAAAAGATATAGAAATATGGGAAAGATATATCTTACCAATTAGAGAAAAAATTATTAATTGTATAGATAAAAAAATAAAAAAAATAGAAGAAGAAATAAAAAGAATTAAGTATGAATACAAAGAAGAATTAATGAAATATATTGAAACACATAAGGATGAAGTATCTCCTTATGTGATTGAAAGCTTAAATTCTGAACCAGACGATGTAATTCAAAAATGGTATGAAGCTTGGAAAGAAAATAAATTTTAAAAAACAAAGGAGGTGTAAGTTATGACAAAAAGAGAAAAGATAATTAAAGAAGTTAAGGAAAACTTAGATAAAGTTAAAAAAATAGATTTAAGATATGATGATTTTGGAAATACAGGACAAATAAAAGATTTTAAAAAAGAAGCATTTATTGAATATTTTCTAAACAATCCTCTTTACAAGGTTTTTATAATAAAAGAAGTAAATAAAATAATAGTAATCTTTGAAATGGATTTCTATTACTATGAATTTACTTTATACCTGGAATAAAAAAATAACTTCAAGGAATAAAAGGAGGTGTAATAAGTATGTATAGCATATTTATAAAAGTAATTAGAGAAAAAATAAAGGAAATATTAGAGTATGATACTGGTTGGACTGTGTTTTATTTACAAAGACAAATAGAAAAAGAAGATTTAGAAAAAGAATTCGTAGAAGAAAAAATTTCCAAAGAAGAAGCACTGGAAATATTAAATGAAATACATTATCAAAACCCAAAAATTACTATATACTCTGAATATGATTTTCCTATCATTGAAATAACATATATAGACCCTGATTTTGGTTCAAACTATAAATTAACGATTTACTTTAATTTATCAAATGATATTTTTAAAATTATTTCTAAAGAATAAAAAAATAAAAGGAGGTGTTAAGTATGTTAGATAACTTAAATTTAAATAACAATAATTTAAATAACAATCTAAACGATAACAATCAAGGAGGTGAAGATAATATGTTAAACTACGAAACATATAAAGTAAAGAGTATATCATGGGAAGGAGGAAACTGCCAAACCTTTACAGTTATCCTTCCTTTCTATGAAAGGATTACTATTACCCCTATGGGGGTATATATTCCAAATCAAGGATACTATAGTTATAGTATCCTTGAAAAGTATAACATTCAATATAAAGAAACATACTGTAGTAATTCAGGTAGAAGTTGGACACTTAGTTTTAAAATACCTGCTAATTATGGAATAGAAGAAAATATAAGTTGTAGGTTAGATACATCACATAGAATTTTGGGTTTTAGAACTATTACTGATATAATTCTCTATCATTACCAAGAATGGAAAACATTTTATATTCCATCCCTGGATCCTACTCATAACCATTACAACTTAAAATATTTTGATGAAAATGGTAAAAAAATAAGTAAAACTATACTTTATACTTCTAAACCTAAAATCTTTAAATTTAAAAACAATTACTATATACCTATAGGATATTATTCAAAAGATGTTTTTAAATACGTAAGGGGATATAAAGAAGGTAAATATTTGAGTTTTAAATTTAAATCCCCTTATGTTAATTTAGATTACAATTTAAAACTTACCTTAAATTTCCTAATAAAAAACCTAAAAATAAAAGGAATAGATTTTGATATAAATGAAGACGAAGAATACTACGAAATAAAAATTGAAGTAGATGAAGAAAATATAGAACCCCTTAATGAACCTATTTTTATAAAGTTAAACAATTTAAACAATAAAAAGGAATAAAAGGAGGTGATTTTTATGCTTAAAACTATATTAACCAAAGAAGAGATTATGGATATCCTAAAAAATAACAACTATAAAGAAATTATTATTAATGGATATAGTAATAAAGAAGAAACAAAAAAATACCAAGAAAAAATAGAAGAAATATTAAACATGGAAGGAAAAGAAGTAAATATTTACTATAATTCATTATTTCTATATGAAGAAAATTATTGTATAGAAACTATAAGTATAGTAGGCAAAAATATTTTCTATGAAATTAAATTTATTCAATAAAGGAGGTGTTGCTTATGTTAAACTTTATCATTTTTGATTACTTTATTACTATATACCCCGAAGTAAATTTTACTTTAGGGTATCAAAAAGTAAATTACTACCTAAAAAGAAGAATTAAAGACGAAGATTTAAGAACAGATGTTGAAAATGATATACTTCTTTACATGGATAAAAAGAAAAACAAAATCTTTTTCTTTTTATCCAATAAATTACTATATACCTTGTATAAAAACCTAATCAAAAAAGAAAGAATAAAGTATATCTACAGAAACTTTCCTAATGTTAGAAATATATTTATAAATCCCTTAGAATTAATAACAGCTAAAGTAATCATAGAAGAAAACTTAGAAAAACTAAAGAAAAGAAACCCTAAATTACTTGAATTATATGAATTAGTTTTTACTTAATCCTATAATTCCCCTTTCTTACCCCATTATACCCCATTAAAGGACTTGGATTATCCAAGTCCTTTATTTTTTTGTTTAATTTTTAAAAAATTTTATTAACATTTTTTTAACATTTATATATATTTTTTAGGTATATATTATTAAAAGGGGGTGTTAAAATATGATAAAAATAAATGACGAAAAAATAAAGAAATTTTTATTAGATTTTTTAAAACTTAATAAAGAAAAAATAACTGAGATCTTTTTTACTAAAAGCAATAACCCTGATTTCTGTGTAATTGCTATACCAAATTTAGCAGTTTATTTAAATAAATATAAAATAGAAAATTTAGAAGAAAATAGCTATGAATTGAATAATGATTTCTATATTTTAGAAGATAAAAAGAATAACCATAGATTAAATTTTTTTAAAGATTTAAAAAATTACCCTTTTAAAACAATTTCTTTAGTTATACCTTCTTTAGAAGAACTATTTCTTAATAGTTATTATCTTGCAAAAGAAAATAACCTTATTTTAAAAATAGATATTATAAAACTTTTATATAAAACAATAAAAAATAATGAATTCAAAAGTATAGGTTTCTATGATTATATTTATAGAATACAAACTACTAATTATGATTTCTATATACCTGGCTATAAATTTACATTTTCTATACCTGAAACAAAAAATAACAATATTTTACAAAATAAACCCTAAAATTTAACAAATTTTAAGGTTAAAAGAGAAAATTAAGAAAAAACAAGGAAAAGGGTAAGTGGTTTGAAATCCCTGGGTATAAAACAAAAAACATAAGAAAGGAGGTTAGAGGGTATGAAGGAAGGGATAGAAGGGATGAAAACAATGACAACAATAACGTTGGATATAGAGGTGTTAATATGGATAAAGAAGGAAGCAAAGAGAAGAGGAGAGAGTGTAAGTAAGTTTATAAACAATGTAATGAGAGAGTTAATGGAATTAGAGAGTAAAGAGGAGGTGGTAGAGAATAAGGAAATAGAAATGATAAGGTGGAATGAATAGAAAGAATAAGAAAAACAATAAAAAGGAGGGTTGAGTATGGAAAAATTAATAGAAGGATTGAAGGTATTAATAAAGAAGGTAGTAGAAGGGAACGATGAGTTAAAAGAGATAAGGAAAGTATTAGAAGAGATAAGGAAAGATCAGATAGAGTTAAGTAAGAAAATAGATAGTATAAGTTATAGATATTGGGTAGTAAATAGAGAGAAATTAGAGGAAGCAAAGAAAGATAAGAAAGAGAATAAAGTAGAGAATAAAATAGAGAATAAGAATGAAGTGGTAAAAGTGATAAATAATAAGATAAATGAGAAACAAGGGATAAAACAAGAGAAGCCATACTATGAAGAAGAGATAGAGATAAGTGAAGAGGAATGGGAGAAGATATAAGAAAGAAAAGAATTAATGAAAGGAGGGAGAGAGTGAAATATGATAGCTTACAAAGAGGTCCTCCAGAAGATAAAAGAAAACATCAAAGAAGAGAGAAGTAATAACAGGGAATTGATATTATTAAAAGAATTGAAATATAATTTAGAGAAAGGAATAATAAAGGAAGAAGAGATAGAAGGAATAATAGATTTAATAAAATTAGGAAGTATAAAGATAAGGAGAGATTATAAACCGAAGTATAAAATAAATGAATTGATAGAAAAGATAAAAGGGAAGAAAGAAATAGAAGTTCCAAAGATAAGAGAGAATGAAAAAATAGAAACGATAATAGGAGAAATAACAATACCAAGTTTTATAGGGATAGTAGGATTAAATGGAGTAGGGAAGACATTATTAGGATTAGAGATATTGGAGAATTTAAGGCAAAAAGGAGAAAACACTTTGTTTATACAGATGGAAGATATAAGAAGTAAAAAAGAAAGTGTATATAAAGGTAATATATTGTATGTGATACCAAGAAGAGGGATAAGTGAAATAAAAGAATATATAAAAGAAAATTTAGCTACTGCTGTAGTCCTGGATAGAAAGTTATCCTTATCTTTCTTTCCTTGTCTTTTTCTCTGTCTTGCTTATATAAATTTATGTATGTTATATATTTTATATTTAATAACTTAAATTTAATGATTTTTTATTTTTTTATTAAAATTTGTTAATTAACTATTTTTATCCTTTAAAACCCTATTTTCTATGTTTAAAAAATTAATATGCTTTTAATTAATAAAAAAATTAATATGCTTTTCATTTTAAAGTTTTTAAAAATAAAAAACAAAAAAGACAGGTAATCCTACCTGTCTTTGATTGTAATTAATTATTTTAGTTTAAATTTATTTTACATATGGATTTAAATTATTTTCTTGTTTAGTGGTTATAGTTTGAGTTGTCTCTGTTTTACCTGTTTCTATTTTAACTTTTATTTCTTTTAAATTATCTATACTCTTTACAAACTTATCTACAGCACTACCAAAATCTACTACACTTTCTTGGAAAGTTTTTTGTTTTTGTGTTTCTTCTATGTTCTTTTCTACCTTACCTAATAACTCATTAACTTTTTCAAGTTGATATTTCCCTACTTTTTCTATTACTTTTTCTAAAATATCTTCTGGAATTTCTTCAAGAGATTTATATTCTTTTGGTTTTTCTAAACCTTCTCTTCTTTTTTCTCTTTCAAGTATATTAGCCCAGAATAAAACTGATCTTTCCCAACTTTTAAAAGTTCTATTTGCTTCAGATAATAATCCTAAATTTTGTTTAGCTGCTATTAAGCTTGCATTTAAAGTCTTTATTTTTTTATCTGCTTCTTCAGCCTCTTCTTTTGTAGTTGCTTTTTCTTTTTCTTTCTTTGCTTCTGTTAATTTTTCTTCTGTTTTAGAAATTTTTTCTCTTTGTTTTTGAATTTCTGTTTCAATTTCATCTGTTTTCTTTTGAGCTCCTAAATATTTTTCTACTTTCTGTTTAAAACTTTCTACTAATCCTTTTTGTTTTTCAAGTATATCATTAATATCTTTAGATAAATTTCCAAGTAATCCTATTAATATATCTATCTTTAATTTCTTTTCTGCCTTTTTTAATACTTCTAAAATATCTTTGTTATCTTTAAAAACTTCTTCTAATTTTACAAAGAGTTTATCTATTATATCTCCTATACCTTTAACTTTCTCTCCTTGGAAAACTAATCTACTTATTCCTTTATTTATTTCATTATAACCTAAATCTTCAAGATTATAAATATCAGTTAATTTTGTTTTAATATCTTCAAGTAAAGAAGTTAAGTTTTTAAAACTTTCTTCAGCAGAAAACATTTCTTTAATATCTTTTAAGAATTTTTCTAATTCTTTTCTTCTTTCTTCTTCTTCTTTTCTTCTTTTTTCTAATTCTTCTTCTAAAATCATTTTTTGTTTTATTTCTAAAACTTTACCTGCTTTTATTTTACCTAATATATTAATAAGGTTTTCTAACCTTATTTTAGCAGCATCAAGGAATTTTAAATATTCTCTTTTTTTATCTTCAGGTAATAATCCAGAATTAATTGCTTGTTCTAATGTTTTTATGTAATCTTTTGTAATATTAATTTGTTGTTGTATAAATCCTTCTAATTCTTTAATATTTTCTCTAACTTTATCTAAATTATCTTCTTTTAAAGCATTTTGTATTCCTTGATTAATAAGACTATAAACCTCTTTGGTATCATTTAAGAAATTCTTTATAACATCATCATTTTTAACTAATTCTTCTACTTGTTTTTGTAATGATTCTCTACTTCTTTCTATTACATTTTTAATATTAATTATAGTTTGCGAAGTTAAATTATTTAAACCTAATATAGAATTTTCCAAAGTATAAAAACTAAATTTATCCTGTAAGGTTAATTTATTTAATTCATCACTAAAACTTCTAAACTGCTTATTTGCTACTTCAAGGTTTTCACTAAATAAATTAAATTTCTTTTCTCCTGTTTCTAATAAAGAGATAACTTCTCTAAAACCTGTTTCTTCAAAAGTTATTAATCTTATTTTTTCTAAATTTTCTAATATTTGTTTGATTTCTTCCTGTATTTGTTGTCTTAATTTTATTTCGTTTTCTATTCTTTTGTTTATTTCTTCTTGTTGTTTTGTAAATTCTTGTTGTTTGTTTTTATAGTTTTCTAAAATATCTAAAATATTTTTATAACCCTTAATTAAATTTTGTATATTAAGTCTTTGTTCAGGTTCTAATGGTGCTGTCTTTGATATTCTTTTTAAATCCTCTATTATTTTCTTAATTTTTTCTTTTGCTACTTCTATGTTTTCAAAATCTATATTTAAGGTTAAAACCCTAACATCTTTCAGGGTTTGTTTTATTTTTTCTATTTCATCTTTTCCATATTTCTTCTTTTTTAAATCTTTTTCTAAATTTTTTATAACTTCATTACCTAATCCTATATCACCTACATTTTCCTTAAATCTTTCTAATTCTTTAAATATTCCTTCTGTTTCTTCTTTAAAAACTTTTTCAAACTTCAAAGATTGTATTTTTTCTTTTAGGTCTTTTAATTCTTCATCACTTAATTTTTTAATTGCTTTATCTAAGGCTTCTACTGCTTCTTTATTATCTAAGAAATTCTTTTCTAATTCTTTTAAGGCTTCTTTATTAGTTATAACTTCCTTACTGTTATCTATAATTGCTTTTGTAAGTTCATTAAAGGTTTTATTATATCCTTCATTGGTAAGTTTTAAATCTTTAAGTGTATTTTGTAATTCAAAGTTTTTTTGTCTTAATTCTTCCTGTTTTCTTATAATATTACCTATTACTTGAACCAAAACTGATAAAGCTAATATGGTTAAGCTTACTGGATTTAAGAATAAAAATCTTAAAGATAATCCAAGCAATCTTATACCTACACCTACTAATTGTAATAATCTATTTATATTTAATAGGTTTTCAGCAAAAATTCTAAAGAAATCTCTTACTAATCCTCTTCTATTAAAGACAGAAAGCACGATTAAGCTATCAAAAACTATCATTGCATCAGAAAGGGTTCCTAAACTTTTACTTGCTAAAGTTGCTCCTGACCCAATAATAGTAAAGTAAGTTGAAAAAGTTCCTAAAAATGTGGCTAAACCTTGATTTTCTTTTAATAATTTACCAAAACCTACACCTATATTTTGAATAGAGTTTAAAATCAATTTTGTTAAATTAAATAATTCTTTATTTAATTCAAGGACAATAATATCTCTAACGTCTTCAAGGTTAGATAGTATTTGTTTGAATGTTCCCATTTGAGTAGATGCTGCATCTTTATAACTCTCTATATACTTTTTTAATGCTTCAATATTCTTTTTAAGTGCTTCTTCTTGGCTTAATATTAATCTACCACTACTATCTAAAACTCCACCTAATTCCTTTATTTTAGGGTTAGTTAAAACTATACTATGTCTTAAGTTCTTCCATGCTTGTGCGTCTCCTTCTATTGCTCTACCTATATTAAGTAATAAAGAAGATAAATCAGTTCCAAAAACTATTGCAGTTCCTATACTTGCTTTGATTAAATCTAAACTTAATTTAAAATCTCCTGTAGATGCAGTAATATCTCTAAAACCTTCTGATATTTCTCTTAAAGTAAATGGTGTTTGTATAGTAAGATTTAGTAATTCATTCCATACTTTTTCTGATAAACTTATACTTCCTAATAAACCTATAATTTGTTTATTAAGGAATTCATATTCAGAAGAAACTTCAAATAAAGTTTTAATTAAATCTCTAAATATTTCTTCTATTCTACTTAAACCAAAACTTAAACCGAAGAATGCTAAAGTTAATCTTCCTAATGTATTATGGAATTCTCCCCCAAGATTTTCTTCTGTTTTAGTTTTAGTTTTATAGAAATTTTTCATTCCTTTATCAGTTTCTTTAATTGAATTTGATAGTTCTTTTATACCATTAGATGCTTTTGAAACAGCCTGTTTAAAATCTTTTTCTAAATTATTTTTTAATCCCTTAGTGTTATCTTTAAAAATATTATTTATAGATACTTTAAGATTTTTATTTAAATTATTTATAAAATTATTTAATTCATTTAGATAGTTTTTTAAGTTATTAACAAGGATATCTATCCTTTTATTTAGATTATCTAATATATTTCCAAGATTATTAAAACCTTTAGTTGCTTTATTTATATTATTTTCTATTTTATTTAAAAATCCTAAATCTAAATTAGTTTTTCCTATTTTATTTAAGTTTCCCAAAATTCCTGGTAATTTCCTAATATTATTTTCTAATAAATTTATTTCTTTATTTATGTTTTTTATTACATTACTACTTTCAGTAAATATTTTATTAAAAATTCCCAAAGAAGAATTAATATCTTTATTTAACTCTTCTGTATTTAATTTAAATTTAAGATTTATTTTTTGATTACTTTTAATTTCAGATAAAATTTTATTAATTTCTATTAAATCCGTTTTGCTTTTCTCTAATGCTTTATTTAAATTATCTATAATATTTTTAAAACTACTACTAAAAGTATTTTCTAAATCTTTAAATAAGGTTTTAAAATCTTTCAGTTCTTCTTTGATTTTACTAAAGTTTTTTTCTAAATTAATTTCTTGAGTAGGAATAACAGAAGGTTTAGGAATTTTTTCTATGATTTGTTCTACTTGCTTAAATTGTTCTCTTAAAGTAGAAATAATTCCTGTTGTTTCTTTTAATTGTAGTATAATATCAACAATAATTTTCTCTTTATCCATAGTTATCTCCTTGTAATAACTATAATTTCAAAAATCATTTCAATTAAATATCCTTCTATATCTGGATTAATATTTACTCCTTTAAATAAAACTACACAGTTATTTAATATTTTTTGAGAATAATTTAAAGTTAAATCATTAGTAAGATTAAGAAGGTCTTTAGTTAAATCAGAAGTTTTAGGTAAATAAAAATAAGTTAAACTTACAGGGATTTTTATTTGTATTTGATTATTATTATAAAATATTTCTATGTTTTCTATGTAAAGTATTGAAGAATTATAACTATTAACAGTATTTTCTGGTAAATCTAAACTATAATAAATTTTATGTCCTTTTCTATAGTTTTGTAAAATATTCTCTATATCTTGTTTAAATTCTTCTATGGCATTAAATAGTAAAGACATATTTTATTCTTCTCCTTCCTCTTAATATATCCATTTCTTTTATAATCTTTTTAATATTTCTTTCTCCTTTAAATTTTCTTTTAACATAATTTTGTAATTCTTTTAAAATTTCTCTTTTATTTATATTTAACCTTTTTAAGGTAATAATAGGTTGTGAAGGTGTTAAATTCTTCTTTTTACTTACTATTACATAACTTAAACCAAAACCTTTTAATATATAGAATTTACTTTTTAATTTATTTTTTAGAATTTCTTTGATAGCAGAATAAATTATATCATTAGTAAATCTTACAGTAGAATTTTGTGCTATAACATAAAAATATAAATCTCTAAATCTAATAACATATCCAAAAGGTTCTATTCTCCATCTTAAAATTTCTTCTTTACTTCTAACTACATTTAAATCTAAATAATCTCTTTTGTATTTAACCCAAGAAATATAAGAATTTCCATATTTAGGATTAAACATTTTATATTTTTTAAAATTCAAACTTTTTAATCCTTGTAACTCAAAATTATATCTAAACAATATTTTATTTTGTTTAGGGTCAATAGTTTTTTCTCTTTTTAATTCTTTTATATATTGTTGATTTAATTGGTTTTCAATTAAAGAATAATAAAATAAAGGGTTGGTATGTATTCTTTTAAGATGTTTTTTATCTATATTAAAACTTTGTATTAAACTATAAACTTGTCTAAAAAGAGTATTTAAACCAAAATAACGAATAGAAATGGGGTAGAGAGAACCTCTACCCCTTCTATTCGTTACATTATTTATTAATAATTCTATTCTTTTATTTGTTATTCTTTGATTTAATTGTTTTAAATCCATTTTATTTCCTTCTTTTCTATCATTTTATTTAAAACCTCTAAACTCTTAATAAATTCTTTCCATTTTAATTTAATTAATTCTGTATAATTTTGTTTAAAATAAACTGCTAACGTCCATAGATTTTTTCTTATTATTTCAGATGTCATTTCTTTTTTACTTCCTCTTTTTTCTATTTCCTTTTGTATTATTCCCATTTCTTTAACTAATTCTGGATTATATCCATATTTGAGAATTCCTTGCTTAATTTCATTAAGTTTATCATATAATTCATTAATTGTGTAGAACTCATAAATATTTGTGGATACTTGTTGATTAGAAGTAAAAAATCAGAAATAAAATTATTTAATTTTTCTGGAGTTGATACATCTACTCCTAAAACATTTGCTAAATCATAATATAATCTTACCATACTTTTGTTTTTACTATTTTCTATTAATTCAACTATCTCAATTACTTTTTCTACAGTTAAATTATCAAAATTCATTTCTTTCCCCTCCTTTATTACATTAAATCTCCTAAAATATCAGAAATATTACTATTCCCTGGATATTTATAATATCCCAAAATTTCAGTTCCTATATTACTACTTACAGGTCCTTGTCCTTGTGGATAATCTATTAACCCTGCTACTTCTACCTCTAAAACATTAAATTCAGGTTTTGCTATATTCATACTACCACTTACACCTATTAATGCTTTTGAAAATCTAACTGCTATTAATTCTCCACTACCTGGTGCTAAATTTCTACCTATAATTAATAACCTTACAGGAGAGTTTGCTAAAACTAAATCCCTTATATATCCCGTATCTTGTCTTTGAAGATTTAATTGGTTATAAGTAAATTTTAATTCACTTATAGGTCCTGTAAAACCTGATAAGCCTGATGTATCTATTATATTAACTTGATTTTTAGGAATAACACTATTTAAACCTCCTATAGTAGAAAAAATAAATTGGTTTGAAACGTTATAACTATTTACAGGAGATGAACTATCTTTGATTTCAACTACTACACTACTTAAATCTACTGGTTGGTAATTTAAAACTTTTCTTCTTATATTATTTAAAGGATCAGTAGTAAAGAGAGAAGTTAAGTTAGGATTAGAATAAGTTTCAGTTCTTGCTGTAGTTCCTGATGTAGTAATATTTACTGGTTGTTGTCCAAAAGCTAACGCTATTAATCTTATATCCCCTACTTCATATAAACTAAATTTAGCAGTAGCATTAACTTTAGATATTACCCTTGCTATCAAAGCTTGTGGAATACCCGCAAAAGCTTCCACGTTTTCTTTAGGTAAATCTATACTAACACCCTCTTTAACAAAACCTAAGTTTAACCAAGTAGGATAAAAAGTATTATTATTTTTATCCCATAACCTAACATATACTTCTGCTACACTTAAATCCAAGTTATTAGCATTAAAAGGAACAAAGCTACCTGTTAAACTCATTTATTTACACCTCCTATATTCCTTTAACTATAAAACTCTTAAAATATAAATTCTTTTTTATAAAATTTTCTAATCTATCTTTGTATATAGTATAATATGAATTTGCTAAATTTTCTTTTCCTATTCTTAAATAAATCTTGTAATATAAATAATTTTTGATAATAGATTTTTTATATGGAGTTAAAATTGGAGAAATATTAGCAGGAAAAGATAATAATTTAATTTCTTCTTCTGCTTCTAATATCCAATTATTAAGTATATTATCTATAGTAGTCCAATCTAAATTACCATAACTATCTACTATATCACTAAAACCTGCTTTTATTAATTCCATATTTTCAGTTTTAAATTCAAGTAATAACATATTATACCACCTTAATGAATTGAACTACTTCAGGTGCTCTATGTGCTATTACTATTCCACCTATTAATCTTATCACATATCCTGCTGCTACTGTTTCTCCTACTTTGATTGGTAATATATCATATCTAACTAAATTATTACTTGTTCTTGTTAAGTCTTTATCTATACTTACTACTTTACCTGTATTAATTTCAAAACCTAATATATTAGGAGTATATAATTTAACTAAATCAATATCTAATGGGAAAATTAATATTCTATCAGTAGAAGAATATAAATCAGTTAAACTTCCATCGTTATTTACTTTTTTAGTTATATATTCATAAATAAAAGTATTATAAGATGGTAAATAATATCTTGGTTTAAGATAGAATTCTTTGTTATCTATAATTTCATTTATATCTCCTTGAAATGCAGAGAATTCGTTAGTTTTTAAATATTCTAAAACAGAAGGATGATTTTTAAATGTATTCATTATATTAGTAGGCATTATAATAGCAAAACCTTTATATTTACCTCCTAAACCCCTTTCATATACTGGAATATTTACATATTTTGAAATAGCTTGTTGTAAATCTAATATTGGATTAGCAGAAGTAGAAGTCCATAAAGTTGATACTGTATAAACTAATGGGTTCCCAAAGAAAGTAAAGTCCCATGTAGCAGTTCCACCATCTTGTAAGTTAATTGTTATTTGTCCTGTGCTTAATCCTTCATATAACATTCTTTCTATTTCATTATAGAAACCTTCAGAAAATGCTCTTACTTGTCCATCTATTATATCTACTAATCTCTCTGCTAATATTTGTTTATATTCGTTTTCATTATTTAGATAATTAAACTGAATTTCACTATTTATTACATCATCTCTTGTTAAAGTTATTTGATAAGAATAATAGAAAACATCATAATCTTTAGCAGAAGTTTCAATATTAGGTCTAATAGGTTGTGGAGAATTCAATAATTGAATTAAATCTTTTTGTGGTGGATTAAATTTTATACTATCATAAGGTCTTATTTCATTTCTTTTTAAGATAATTTTATTATTATCTGCTATCCTCGTTTCTGCTCTTTTTTTACCTATTAATAGATTATATAAAGGGAATCTATTAGGTCTATCTAATGGAAAATTTGAGATAATAGGGTCAATTAACCTTGCAATTACACCTTTAGTTTGAAAAATATTACTTGGAAAAAACATTATACCTACACCTCCTTATTTTTAAATAACCTTAATATTAGGATTATGAGATGAAATAGAAGTTAATGGAGAGAAAGTAGTTCCATTTAAGTATAATAATCTATTTCTATCTACTACTCCCCAAACTATAACATCTATAGAATTCAAACCATTATCTGCTACATTAGTTTTATTATAAACAACTCCTACTTTAGGATTTTCATCTAAAGTTCCTGTAGTATCTAATTCATATCTTGAATTAGTATTACTCCATACAACCAAAGCACCTTCAGGAACTACTGTTATACCTGTTGGTATGAAAACATCTAACTTTTTAACTAAAACATTTTGTAAGTTTATAGGTGTCCATACACTTAAATTATTTCTTCTTACTTCTTGTGCCATCTTTATTCACCTCCTAATTTCTTTCCATATCTTCTTTGAAATTCTTTGATTAGATAATTATTGAAATCATCATTTGTATGTTTTTTATTTAAATTTTTATCTAACATAATTTTATTTAACAATGATAGATATTTAGGATTTCTTGAGAAAGCTAAAGCTAATTCTTTAGGTAGTAATCCTGCTTTAATAGATGTAGTATATGAATTCAAAGCAGGTTTATTAGTTAATGCTATACCCGTAATTACTTTTCCTATCTTTTCTCCTGTATGTATATTTTTTAATTCTTCTATTTCTATAGAAAAATATTTAAATTTTTCTAAATTCTTTTTATTTGTTTCTATTAAAGCATATAATTTATTATTTTCAATTTTAAGGTCATAAACTTTTCCTATAACTTCTAATTCATTATGTTCTATGTTTAAAGGAATATACTTAAAATGTAGATATTGGAAATTTTCAACTGCTTCTTGTAAATCTTCTTTACTTATTTTTTCTCCTGTTTTAGCATGGTAATAATCTTTTATATCATATATTTTAAACCATTTTACTGTTTTTTTATCTATATTAAAATGCATTTCTTGATCCTTAACATCTTTTTCTTCATCATCTTGTTCTTCTTCATCTTCTTTATCTTCTTTATCTTCGTCTTCTTGGTTATCTTCTTCATCTTTTTTTCTTTTAGCACTCATTTCTTCTTTATTCTCAGCTTCTAACATTTCTTCTCCTGTTATAACCTCCATTATTAAAGCAGTTAATAAATCCATAAATTCTTCTAAAGTTATTTCCCCCATCATTACTTTATTATAGATATCCTCAAGTTTAGGATTTAATTCTTCTTTTTGTATAATTTTATCTTTCATTTCATCCATACTCCACACCTCCTTATCTATTCTTTGTTTTATTATCTTCTATTTTTATTTCAAAATATCCTAATTCTATTTTTTCTCCTTGTATTAAACCATATTTTAATTCTATTAAAGTTTTAACAAGTTTATTTAAAATTTCTTCTGTGAATTCATCTAAAAACGAGGATAAAAAAGAAAGTAATAAATCTTTTTGGGTTTTAGCAGTAGCATATGAGCCTCCTCTTTCCCCACTACTCAATGCAGGAAAAACACCTAAACTTTTTGCTATAAACTTATCTACTTCACTCCATATATTTATTAACTCTCTGATAATATTATCAGGTTTAAGGAAATCTATTTCTAAACTATTTTCCTGATAAACTAACGCTGTATAATTACCATTTATTACATTTAAAATCCATTCCTTAATATAAGTTTCGTAATAATCTTCATCTAAAGTAGGGTCTTTTATTTTAACTATAAAATAAGGTAAAGTAAATCTATTTATATTAGTATATAAACTATCTATAATCTTTGAAAAGAGATTATGGTAGGAGATTAAAGGTAATAGCATTGATATACCATTCCAAAAATAATTAGTATTACTTAAATAAATTACTTCATCTAATAAAAATTTATTTTCTCCGTTTTCTTTAGATAAACCTTCAGTTATAAATATTTCATTTTGATAATCTATAATATAATAAGTAATATTATTTAAAGTAAATTTATTAAAATCTATTAAACTAACAGTATATCCAAAGATAAAATAATCCATTATAGCATTTCTTAACCATCTATTAAAATTAAATTTTCTTAAGGATTTTTTTATATACTCTTCTATTTCTTTGTTATCATTTTTATATTCCCCAAGTAAATCCATTGTTAAGTTTGTTATTGTATCTATAAAACTTCTTACTATAGGATTAGTTAAATACATTTTGAAATAAGTTTGGTTTTTAAAAGATTGTGATAAAGTTAAAAAACTTTCTATATCACTTACATATTTAGTATTTTTTAATAAACTAAAACTAAAAAAATCTATCTCTGTTTTAGTTGTTTTTTGGATTTCTTTATTCCTAAAAATTTTATTTAAAAAGTTTTTTATACTTTGAAATAAACTTGTTTTCATATTAACACCATACCCTTATTTTAGATTTTTGATTATTAAATAAATACATATAAGTTCCAAGAATATCTAAAGCGTGAGGATTATCTCCATCTTCTAATTTTTTCTTTTCCTTTAATAAAATATCTCTTACTTTTAATGATGGTCTTAGATTTTTCTTTTCTATTAAATCCCAAGCAAACAACGCTCTTTCTTTTTTACTTACATTCCAATACATTGGAATAATATCTATACCTTGTAAGGATTTTTTTAATAAATTATTTATAACTAAACTCTGCCAAGTATTACTCTCTACATATAACCTTCTTATACCATATTCATAAATTTTATCTACTAAAACTTTAATATCAAATTTCAAATATAAAATATCTATTATAATGTTATCTTTTAAGATAACTAAAGCTGTATTATTTTCATTTATACCCATATCTAATAAACCTATAACATCTTTCTTTAGTTCATCTAAATCTATTTCAAATTCAAAGTCTTTATAGAAAGGAATTTCTAATTCATATTGTCTTTTAAAATCTTCTCCCATCATTATTCTCATTGATTTTTCCCATTCTTCATCCCAATCTTTTCTTAAATATTTTTCATCTATTTTATAAGGTAATTTCAGAATATTAACTGTAGGCTGTTGTAATAAATAAGCAACTATACTATCAGGTCCTTCCGGAATTCCTATCACTACTATCATAGTGTTTTCTTTTTCAATAGCAGGTAACCAATCATTCTTAAATCTAAACAATAACTGTTCTCTTTCTTTTATATTTCCTTTCATTTCATAAGGAACATCTATATCATCCATTATTATTAATTGTGGTCTTTTACCATTAAAATTTTCTCCTCTTAAACTCTTTTTACTATGAAAAGTTTTTATCTGTAATTCTTTATTATTTTTTTTGTAATAAATCTGTATTAAATCACTGTTATCAATAACAAAAGAAATATCAGGAATAGATTTTAAAAATCTTCTTAAATAATCAAATAACCTTGTTTTACTATCTATTTCTCTATAACTTCCTACCATTACTAAACTTAAATCATCATTAGTTTTTAATGAATTAAAAATAGCCATCAAAGGTAAGATTCTTGAAAAAGTTAAACTTTTGTAAGTTTCTCTTGGAGCAACTACTAAATTTAAACTATTTTTTCCAAACCTTCTTTTAGGTATTTCGTTTTGTATAAAATCAAAATGTTTAATTAAAATTAATTCAGAAGGTAAAATAGCATTATCACTTACTGTCCCTGTAATCTTTAAATAAAATTTCTTAAAATCTTCTATAGTTATTTTCTTTAAAAACTTTGTAAAATTAGTTAAAAATCTCATACTCATCTAAAGTATTCTCTTTTATTGAAACCATTTCTTTTTTCTTTTTCTTTTCTAAATTTTTTAAAACCTTATAGAAATCATTATAACATTTTACCATAGCATCTAATTCTTTAGTATTCTTCTTTTCTTTCCATTCATTATAATATTTTTTCCATAATTCTATCCAAAATTCCTTTTCGTCTTCCTTTTTTATACAACTTAAAATTAAATCTAACTTTCTTTTATATTTAACTTTAGGATTTTGTAAATAAGAATTAATTTCAAAAATTAAATTCTCTTTATTCATATAACCACCTAAATTCTTCCCATTTTCTTTTATTATCTTCATTAAAACTAACATAAACTATTATAGGAATATTAAAGATTTCAGGTTTAAATTCTATTTCTAAAAACTCTTCACTTTCCATATATAACAATCCTATTATAGGATTATTATCTGTTATATAACTATCTTCCTTAATTTTACATTCTGGTATCCATATCCAATTATTTAACATATCTTTATTTACTTTAAACTCTATTCTTTTTTGGTCATTTTCTATTATATCATACCTAACAACTAAAATATACCTAAAACCTTTCCAATTTACTTTTTTATTTAAAATATTTTCAAGTTTATTACCATATAAAAAACTAACTATTTCAGGATAACCATCTCTACATAACGTAAATTCAAAAGGATAAAATATTTTATCTTTTATTGCTCCATTTA
>JBAMLJ010000115.1:766-2381 GCA_039793615.1 bacterium | reverse complement strand
CCCTTTTCTTTCTATTTTACAAGGTAGAGAGAACCTCTACCTTGTAGAATTTTACCTTTCCCTCCTTCAGGAGAGAAAGGATTTCTTCCGTTTGGAGGACTTTCCCCTCCTCTAATCTGAAGAGAATTTGAAAAACTATTAGTATATCCCCCTGTTTGAGGAATATACTAATTCTATTAGTAGGGATTTCTATCCCTACCAAGGATGTTAATATTTCTGCAGTGGAGGAATGACCCACAGCAGAAGTAAAATTTCCTCCTTGGAGGAGGGTTTTAACCTCCTCCAATTCAATGGGGGTAATATTCAAATTACCCCCGCTGGGGAGCATTGATAATGCAAAAGCATTACTTATATACATCATCTTTCTTCACCTCCTTGTTTGTTATATTATAATTTTAACTTTAAAATGTTAATAAATCTTTACAAAGTTATTAACAAAATGTAAATCTTTTAATTTTTTAAATGTTTTAATATTAGTTTTCTTAGTAATTTCAAGGGAAAGAGTATATTTTATTTAAATTAATATTATTGAAATTACTATTAAAACCTTACTTTTATTGAGTTAAAAATATGTAAATATTTAACAAAAATTTAATAAATTATACTTTGAAAACTAATTTTTTTAACATTTTTTTAAAGGATTTTTAATATTTTAAAATTGGATAAAAATTAAAAAAGAAAAAGAGAATAAAAAAAAGAAAAAAGAAAAGAAAGAAAATTTGTAAAATTATTGTTAAACGTTAATATTTTTATAATAATTCTTTCTTTCTTTTGAATATACTACTCTAAACTATAATTTTAAAAACTTGTTAAAAATATTAAATCTTTATTAAGAAAAAGTTAAAAAATTTAGATTACAAAGATTAAATTATTACAAAATTATTAACAATTAACAAAAATTTAACACAGATTATAATTAGTTTTTATAGTAATATCAATAGGTTTATTTTAAATTAAATTACTTCTTTTCCTTGAAAATACTTTAAAAGTTAATATTTTTAAAGTTAAAATTTTGAAAGTTTTACATTTTATTAATATTTTGTTAAAAATTTTGTAATATTCCTTATTTATAATTATAATAACAACAGTAAAAGGAGGTGTTAAATATGATAAAAGGTATATATTGTAATCTGGAAGTAGGAACTATTTACTTTTACTATAATTTAAATCTTGGAATAGGGACTTTGATAACTTGGTTTATTTTAAAAGAAAATTTTTTAAACAAAAGAATATATTCTTATCTAAAAGTAAATAATAAATACTTTAATAAATTAGGGATTTAAGGAGGTGAAAAAAAAAATGAAAATAGTAATTAGAAGGAAGATAAATATAAAAGGGGAAACCCTGGAAAGAAAAATCTTCGTAGGTAAAAAAGCCTACGAAGAAGAAGACAATCTTCTTGCACTCTGGGAGAAAGAGAGAGAAAAATTTAAATATGAAAACTGCGGGTACTTTGAGGAGGGAGTATCCACAGTAGAAATTCATTTTCACCCTATATTACTCACAGAGTGGATTGTTATAACCTACTAACTTTCCACTCTGAAAGGGTAGTAGGTTTTTCCTACTACCCTTTTTTTATTTTCTTTTTATTTTCTTATTTTTTATTTATCTTTCT
>JBAMLJ010000115.1:0-756 GCA_039793615.1 bacterium | reverse complement strand
TAAATACTTTAATAAATTAGGGATTTAAGGAGGTGAAAAGAAATGATAAAATGGTGGTATATAACCAAAATAGAGGGTTATTTTTTAACGGCCCTCTATTTTGGAGGGATTGCTGTAAAAAATAAGATAATAAATAAAAAGTTTAGGACAAATTATGTTATTGGAAAGGAGGAGGTGCAGGATGAAACACCTCCTCCTATAAGGAAAAACACAAGGAGGGCCAAAGCCTTTTTAAAGGCCCTCTTATAAGTAAGGAGGTGTTAAAAATGAAGATAATAAAGGATAAAAAGGATATAATAGAAATTATTGAGGATAAAAAAATAAAATCAATACAATTAGAAGGAATAGGAGAAGAGAGTTGGAGGATTACTTATTGTAATAAAAAAGAAATTAGGAAAGCTCTTAAGGACATTAAAGAAATGCTTAAAGAAAATTACAAAATATATTTAATATTTAAGTTTCCTAACCAATATATTGTAGGTTTTGAGGTTAATTTTTATACTACTTTTGAATATATAATTACATTATAGAATATAAAAAAAGGAGGTGTGTAAGGATGTTAAAATTTGCATATTTTAATAATCGGAATTATAGAGAATTTGGAATAAGTATTAATGTATATTTAGGGGTTATTACTTATAATAGCCTGATAGACCTCTTAAATAGAAGGTTTGGAAGCTTAATAGCTATTAAATTTAGCTAACTTGTAAATTTAGCTAACTTGGCCTTTCTAAAAAGGAAAGAAAGGAATTAACC
>JBAMLJ010000114.1:0-2420 GCA_039793615.1 bacterium | reverse complement strand
TATATTATACATTATTTAGGAGCTTATTATCCTGTAAATTTAATAAAAGAAAATGACATTATAACCGTTCATGATTTAGTCAAAGACGATTATTTTTTAAGTTTAAAGAACGGTCCTTTAGAGTTTAGTAGATCCATTTTAAGGAATAGAAATCTTAATAGATTTAAATACATTTTAAAAAATAATCCATTCATAATAGCAATAAGTAATAAAACAGCCAGAGACATAAATAAAATAAATAAAACCAGTAAAATTAAAGTAATATATCATCATATTGATAAAGAAAGGTTTAAACCTAGAGAGAAATCGAATGCTAAAAAATTATTAGGGCTAGAAGAAAACATAAATTATTTGCTATCGGTAGGGAGCTCAAGGCCTAACAAGAGATTGGATTTAATTAAAATTTTTGCTGAGTCACTGCCTGAAGAATGGATTTTAATAAAAATTGGAGCATCTATAAAATCTGAAAAAATATTAAATTTTAAAAATGTGAACATTGAGAAATACCCTTTATTTTTCAATGCTTCTGAAGCATATTTACATATGTCAGATGATGAAGGCTTTGGTAGACCCTTATTAGAAGCTCTTGGATCAGGAATTCCCATAATTGCCAGAAATACAGAAATTAACAAAGAGATTTTAGAAAACTATCCAATTTATTTGGAAGAAGATACAAAAAAGTATTACCAAAAAAATATGAATGATATATTACAAATGATTAAAGCCCCATTGTTTAAAAAAGATGAACTGAATAAACTTTTAAACAAATATGATGTAAATAATGCAAGGAAAGCATATATAGATTTTTATAATTATGTTTACAATGAAATAAAATAATTTTTTTATTTTAAAGATTGATAAGATGTTTAAGTATTTCCTCCTCTAAACTTTTAATCAAAGTTATTTATTCATTAAATTCTTTAATACTTCAATTAATGAATTATATTGATTTTCAAATGAGAATTTTTTTGCCTGCAATAAACCCTTCTCTTTTAGAAAATTATAATCTTCTTTATTTTTATAAATATTGATAATATTACTAACTATTTCATCCACATCAAAGGGATCTGTTAATATCCCAGCCTCGCCTACAACTTCAGGCAATGACGTTCTGTTGGATGTTATTACAGGAATTCCAGATGCCATTGCTTCTAAAACGGGTATTCCAAATCCTTCGAAATAGGATGGATACAAAAATAAATCAGAACTTCTATATATATCCCCTAACATTTTACTATCAATATCCTCCAAGATTATTACTCTCCTATCTAAATTCAGCTCCTTAATTAGTTTTAATGAAGATAGATTATGCCCCACTCGGATTAATTTGAAGTTTTCAGGCAACTTCTTTAAAACTTTTAAAACGGTTGTTACATTTTTGTTAGGTGTATCAAATGCTACATTTAGCAATACAAAATCATCATCACTTAATCCGAGTTTATATCTCATATTTCCTTTTCCAGGATAGAATATCTTTTCATTTATTGCTGGATATACTACATAAATTTTTTCTGAAGGAACATTAAGCCATTTAATTATATCATTTTTAACATAATTTGAATTGCTAATGATTAAATCTGTGGATGTTTGCAATTTATAAAATTTTTTTGTTCTCCGGTCTAAAAATCTTGATTTTCCATGATAATAGAAGCTATAAAGATCATGAATGATCATAATTGTCTTTTTGTCCTGATAATGCTTTATTAATGGAGAAAGAGTATAACATGAAAATATGATTATGTCTGAATCAATATTTTTAAATGCTTTTGTGTTTAGATGCAAAAGTTGGTTTAATAATAGATTGTATTTATTTTTAAAATCAATACCATTCTTTATTATAATATCCTTTGAAATATTTTTATATTTTTCATCTGCAAGAAACTGGTAATAGTAAACATTTATATCATGATATTTCAGGTTTAAATAGATATTATACGTATATGTCGTAACACCTACGTTAGGAGGGAAATCGTTTAATATTGATATCTTTGGAAACATCATAATGGATTAAGGTTCTAAAATAAATAAATTTTATTGTAAATTATTGAGCTTGTAATTTTTGAGCAAAAAAGGATGTGAGTGAAAATCCATCAAAATTCTGAGTTGGAATTTATTATTTTTATGCAATTTAGAATTATTAACACAATAAATTTCAAGTTTAATTACACTCAATTGATTACTAAACTGGTCTACTGTTTCTGAAATAAAAATTGAAAATAGGAGAAATCGTTTTGTGATAATAAAAGAAAAATATTAAAAATGTAGAGTCATAATGTAGTGTAAGGAATATAGGTGGTATGAAAATGAAAATTGAGTCAATATTCAGATATCGTGATGTATTCAAAAATTGGATAAATGTTTTAACTCATGTTATATTTAATAAATACCCAGTTAATGCGGTAATGAAGGATGGAAGTACA
>JBAMLJ010000113.1:0-2474 GCA_039793615.1 bacterium | reverse complement strand
TCTTTGTGAATATGGATTTTCAATTGGATTTTTTTCGCCATATTCTAAATATTTTCTAGCATAGGAGTATATTTCATTTTTATCTGTTTTATCTATTAATACTACCTGATATTTTGTTGGGCCAGTAAAAATTAATTTTCCATTATTTGTAAATTCTCTAGGACTTTTTAAAACAGGTCTTAAGTATTCTTTTTCAATTAAATGTTCAGAACCATCCCCACTTCTTATTATTCTCAATTTTTTTAACTCACCTTTTCTTAGATTCCATTTTTTCTTAAGTTCTTCTACTTTATATTTATCAGTTACATCTATAACATAAAAAAAGTCATCTGCACCAGTTATAAAACCCATAACAACCTTCATAATATTTTCTAATGGAATCATATTTTCATTGTTGATTAATTCAAAAAACTCATCTGGTGCTCTAAGATAAGGGAATAATTTAGCTTTCATCGCATCATTAAAATTCAAATCTCCTTGTCTTATTTCCCTTGTGATTGTAACATCTTTTTTAGAGATACCTTTTTCAATGTCTTGAGCTATTTTAATGGCATCATTTAAATCGTGTATTAAATCAGAAATTTTTTTATTTATTCTTACAAATTTTATTTTATTATTTTTTCTTTCCTCCTCATTGCTTGTTCTTTCTAATATAGTAATTACTGTATTTACCAAAGCATCTTCAAACCATCTTTCAACTGAGGAATCAATTATCGCAATAATTTTAAAATATTTATTTATAAACTTTTTTAAACTATCCCCGTATTCCACATTAAGCCATGTATCGGATGTTAAAAACCCCACTCTAGAACCTTCTTTTAAAAATGGTAATATATAATACCAGAAATAAACATGAAAATCAGAACCTGATTCAGGAATATGAGGGGGAAAATTATTTTTCATCAGAAAATTCTTTATTTTTTCTTGTTCATCCTCCTTTTTGATCCCTAATACTTTATTTAGATCTTCATCTCTAATGTATGGTAAATTACTTACAAATGCATCTATGGGTTTAAAATTAATTTCTCTTATATTACCAGATAAATCAATTGTTTTTGTTTTCTCTCCCTCTACAAACTTGACTTTAGGTACAATCATGGTTGGTGATAGATCAAAAAAATCAGACCGTATTACATTGGGGTACACATCAGGATTGTAAGTTACAAGTTTAGATGCTAATGAAATTGTTGCGAGATGAGCAGGATATGGTGCAATATCACATCCAAAGATTTGTGTTAACAGTTGTTCTCTAATTTCTTTATTATCTTTCCCAATTAATTTGAGTTTTAATTCAAAGGCTCTAGATAAAAAAGTCCCTGACCCACATGCAGGATCCATTACCCTTGCATTTGCGTCTTTTATTGTTAAAACATTAATAAGATCTACTACTGGAATTGGTGTGTAATATTGTCCATAATTATGCCTTTCTTCTGGTGAAATCAGTCTATCATATATATTGCCAAGAATATCTTGGGTTAATCCAGAAAAATCGTAATTTGTTAAAAATTTTAATAGAGAAATTAAATGATATACTTGTTCATTATCTTTAAATAATATATCCTCAGCAGGGTCTGAGAGAAAAACGGTCTCATAATCTTGTGATACTTTTTTTGCTTCTTCGAAAGCTTCATTTATAAATCTTTTTAATTCTTTAATATCTATATCATCACTTGGCTTTAAATTACGTAATGAAAAATATCTTCTTAAAACTAAATAAAATACAATTTTGTTAGCAAAGACATATGTTACATATTTAATCATTCTATCTTTCAATGTTTCTTGATCATACAACGTAGAATCAATTCCTTGTTCTTTTGACCATTTATTTAGGGTATATGAATCAACATACTTCCTGCTTACTTCAGAAATAATTTTCAATAGTTCATTTAATCCTAATATGAAGCTCTCCCCAAGTGGTTTATAAACAGCACTTTTATTTCCTTGGTAAAGATCTAAAATATAATTACATACATTTTCAATCATTTCATAAATTTCTTTTTTAATTTCATCCCTTAGAAAATCATCATCGTTTTTAATCAATTTAGGAAGAACAAAAGTGTAAATATCTCTTTCCATAAGAGGTCGATTTATTGCAGTATTATCCCAAATAATGGTTTCATTAAAATTGGATGTGATGAAATATTTGGGTATAGTAGGGCTATTACTATTTGCTTTTGTAAATGCATCCTCTACCAAATCTGCGTTTCGAGGTGTTTTTCCTTCATTAGATGTTGGCTTTTTAAACTCACCAGTAAATAAAATATTTTTATTGTAATATACTTTTAAATCAAGTCTTTTTCTTTGCTCTGTATGTTCTTCAACTGTTGCTTTAAAATTGGGCAATTTATCTATATAGCTTTTAATATCGGCTACCAGTGTCCTTTCATCAATCATTTATTTTTAACCCCCTACAGAGATCTTCTGAGTAATCATTTTGGATGCTCATTTTTTATTATTCTCAACACAGGCGTTAT
>JBAMLJ010000112.1:0-2567 GCA_039793615.1 bacterium | reverse complement strand
GATAAACAAAAGGCAAAAACACAAGTTAGTATGCTTGCTTCTTATCTTTTGTTTAATCAGCTTCTTTTTTATCATATCTATAAAATTAAAACTAACAACAAAAAGCTTGAAGATTTAAAACCGATTACATCTTTAAATGAACTAAAGGAATATTTTAATAAAATAGAAGACATAGATTATAAACCAATTTACGCAATTAATTTGATAGATAAGATTAAACAATCCGAAGATAGCTTAAGCTTAATAAATGATGTTATTAAAAATTTAACCCTCATAAGAACGGAGTATATTACCCAAGATTTAGCAGGGAGATTCTTTCATGCTTTATTGCCAAAGGAAGTTGCAAAAGTATGGGCGGCTTTTTATACAAATCCCATAGCTGCGGAAATATTAGCTAGGTTAGCCATAGATAAATGGGATGAACAAGTGCTTGATCCTGCCTGTGGTTCTGGTACATTACTTTCAGCTTGCTACAAAAGAAAATTTGAACTTTATAAAGAGCAAGAAAAAGTAAAATTAAACGAAGATATTGTTAAAAATTTGCATAAAAAGTTTCTAGAAGAAGATATCACTGGAATAGATATCATGCCATTTGCTGCTCATTTAACTACAATAAATTTAGCACTTCAAAAACTAGAGGAACCAACAAACTTTGTGAGAATTGCGAGCATGGATTCTTTAGATTTAGAATTAAAAGCTTCATCTCAGGAATTTAATAATGGAAAAGGGATTCCAATTAAACCATTTTCTGGAATTGTTCAGCTTACGATTCAACAGGAAAAAATGTTAATTAAAAGACGAGGATATCCTCTTTCTCCATCTGGTCTAGGAAAAGAATTTTATTTAAATCCTGTTGACATTGTAATAATGAATCCACCATTCTCTGACAGGGATAAATTACCTAAAAATTACCTTAAAAACCTAAATAAAAAAGAAAAACTTGGAAAAATATGTGGGCATCAAATTAATTTATGGGGATATTTTTTAGCGTTAGGAGATATACTGCTAAAGCAAAATGGAAAAATAGCAACAGTAATTCCTATAAACATTGCAAGAGGAAAGGCAACAGAAAAGATTAGAAATTATCTTTTAGAAAATTATCACATTAAATATATTGTTAAAACAACTAAAGATCTAGCTTTTAGTGAATCTGCTGCATTTAGAGATATTTTATTGGTTGCAGAAAAAAGAAAGCCTATAGAAAATGACATTACCAAAATTATTTTTTTAAAGAAATCAATCAAAGACTTAAATGAAAGGGATTTAAATTCTGTAAATAACTTAGATCCTGATTTTGTTAGTGTAAGAGATATTAAATATAATGAATTAAATAAGAATAAGGAAAATTTAATGCCCTTTTTAGTTCCTGAAGATTTTACTATTCTATTAAAAGAATTAGAAAATTCAGGTAAAATTATTTCATTAGATTCAAAATTTATAGATATTGGATTACCTTATAGACCTTTAGGGATAGCTGATGCTGTATTTATTACAAATAATACTGATAAAAGTCGTATAAAAAACGCTTTTACGATTTTATCTAAATGCGAAAATGATAAGGTGATTGTTAAATATAAAAATAGTAAACAAGAATTTATTTTAGATATGAATGAATTAGCTTATGCTTTAAAAACAAATACAGGAATCAATAAAATATCTCTTGAATCTAATGAATTAGATTTTATTTTTAAAAAAGAAAATAATATATATTTAAACAAATTAAGGTTATTAAATCCTAGTATTCCAAATCCTTTTCCATGGAATGAACATCTAAAAAATAATATAGTTAAAGAAGGATTTAATTTAGTAATTCCAAGGAAAATTAGGTTAAATTCCCCTAATACTTTTGTAATTTCAATTATTTCTGAGGCAAGTTTGAATGGATTAGGCCCTTCATTATGGTATTTTAAAAATAAAAATTATAATATTGATGATTTAAAAATACTTAATTTATATTTTAACTCAATATTTACTATAGTTCAAATTATTTTATATAAATCAGAAACTTTAGGTGCCGCTTATTTTGAATTAATGAAATCAGATTGGTCACTTTTTAAAATATTAGATGTTAAAAAGCTATCTAATAAAGAAAAAAATGATTTATTAAACTTATACGATAAATTAAAAGATGTAAAATTTCCATCTATTGTAGATCAACTAAAAAATAGATTCTGGGCTAGAGTAGAGCTAGATACCTATATGTTTAAAATTGTTGGTATTGATAACACTAAAGCCGAAAAATTATTAGAGAAGTCCTACAATTCAATTCTGACTGAATTAGAATCAATTACATATAAATAATTTAAAGAGAGTCATCATCTTTTATCTGCTCTTCAGAAATGGCTGGAATTATAATTAAGATAAATGTCTTCATATCAGAAGATATATCCTAATCCCCCGGATTTTTAATAACAAGGTCTTCTACTTTCACATTTAATCCTGAAAGAATTTTCCTCACTTTCTTCGGAATTTCAGTAATTATTCTATTTCCATTAGACAATTCTATTATCCTTATTTTTGATAATTCTAGAAGATTAGGTTGTAATTTATAAAAATTATAAATTTTA
>JBAMLJ010000111.1:300-2567 GCA_039793615.1 bacterium | reverse complement strand
CAGGATTAAATGTGGAAATAGAAGACCTTGTTATTAAAAATTCGGGAGATTAGGAAAAAGCTTTAATATCCTTTATTAATTTCTTGATTAATGGTTTTGAAAAATTCATTATTGGTAACTTCAAATTCTTTAAATTCAGGGATTGGAATATATGCTTGGGATTTATATAAATTAGGAATACTTGAAAATTTTAAATATATAGCGATTGATACAGTTCAAAGTCACTTTCCAGAAAAATATGTTTTTAAATTAAACAGTATTTTGAATAAATGGGTAATAAATTCAAATTATGTTTTTTATTTTGGAGGCAACTTGAAAGAATACGTGAAAAAATTTGACCTAATTCATTTAAGTGATCTCTCTCTTTTTTTCATTGTTAAATATAATAAGAATGCAGTTGGAACGCTTCATGATCTCTTTTCTTTGAATAGAAAGGATGAAAAATTTTTATGGTATCTATGGAACAAAAAAAATTTGAAATTTATAAATAAGCTAAAAGGCTTGGTTGTAATTAGTGATTATATAAAGAAAAATGTTGAAGAAAAATTTAAAGATTTAACAATCACAAGAATACATCAATGGGTGGGGAATGAATTTATGCCCAGAAATAAGATTAATTCAAGAGAAAAAATATTTAAATCATCTGATTTTAACAATAAAGTAATATTGTTAAATATAAGTACTGACGCCCCTAGAAAAAACATAGACATATTGACAGAAATAATTAACAATCTTGATGAAAGATTTGTCCTTTATCGGGTAGGGAATTCAGAAAGAATTATTAATAAGTTCAAAAACAAAAAACAGTTTATTTATGAAAATTATGTTTCACATGAAATTTATCCTTACCTATTCAATATGGCAGATTTTTATTTGCATCCAAGCTTAAATGAGGGTTTCGGAAGACCCTTAATAGAGTCTATAAGATCTGGTCTTCCAGTTATTGCATCTAATGTAGAAATTTCAAGGGAAGTGCTTAGCGATAAAGGTATTTACGCAGATCCTTATAATGTAGAGGAATGGGTAGAACTAATCCTTAAAAATTTAGATAAGAAGGATCAATTAACTGAAAGAATTTTGGAACTTTCAGGGTATTATAGCGAGGAACGTGCAAGAAGGGAGTATGAAAAATTCTATTCAAGTTTAATATAGCTATTTATTCTTTTCTGAGAGTAATTAAAAAACCTTCTGCTGTAAAAGTTCCTCACTTTCTCATAAGATATTTTAGAAAGAATATATAAACCCAAATAATAGATAAGATCCTTTTTAGAATTCAAATCCTTAATTTTTAAAGAAGTATAGAAATAAAATAATAATTCATTTAATTTTATATTTCTCTCTTTTTCTAATAAGTGCAATTGTAAATTAATTTTGACTAATCTAAAATTAAAATAATTTTTTAAAATTTTATTATCGTTACATAATTCGATTAATATTTTATTAGTATCCTTCGTTTTATTTAATAATACTATATAACTGTTATTAAATATAATTATATTTTTATTTAAAAATTGTGTTGCACTTTCGTGTAATCTATATTTTGTTAATTTTTCATTAGATATTATAAATAATTTAGGGTTATATAAAATAGAAACAACGAACATAAAAGTATCTGGTCCATCATTTATTAATTTCAATTTTTCAATAAATGGAATTATTTTATTTTTTTTAATACTTATACTACTCATATTGAACCACAATCCATACTTAAACAATCCTAAAATTTGATTTAAATTTTCTATATTATTTAAAATTATATTTTCATTGGGATTTTCTTTCAACCCTTTTTTAAGTAATTTACCTCTTTCATCAACAAAATAACAACTATTATGAAAATAGACAAGATCTTCATATTTCTTAAAGAAACTGTATACAGTTTCCAATTTTTCGGGCATAAATAGATCGTCATCATCTAAAAAAGATATAATTTCACCTTTTGCTTTTTCAATTCCTATTGCTAAATCCTCACCTATTAAACTATCATCTCTTACTTTTAAACTTATTATTTTATTTTCTTCAATTAAATTATCTATTTCTTGATCTTCAAAATTTTTTATTACTATAATTTCATAAAAAGATTTTTCTAATGTTTGATTTAAGACAGAATTTATTGCATCCTTTAGGAACTCCTTTCTGTTATGCGCAGTAATAATAACCGAAATATATGGGGCCTCTGTATTTGAGATCAATAAATTTCACCTTTCTCTTATTTCTGAGTAGTCCCATTTGATTTGACCATATAAAGCTTACTATTATTTTTATTTTCA
>JBAMLJ010000111.1:0-290 GCA_039793615.1 bacterium | reverse complement strand
TGAATTTATTTCATTCAGATTATAAATTGCATAATATTCTCCAAATTTCAATCCTACTATAGTCCAGTTTGAATAAGCCTATTTTAACGTATTTTTATGCGTTTTAAGCCAAATTTACATATATTAATGTCGTGGAAGTATAATAATGTATTTCTTATTTAAAAATCCACGACAAATAAAAACCGTAATTTCTTAAATTTTAGGTAATATGATATAATGTTTGGTAGCAGATGTTATTGAAGAGTCCCATTTGATTTGACCATATAAAGCTTACTATTATTTTTATTTTC
>JBAMLJ010000110.1:0-2604 GCA_039793615.1 bacterium | reverse complement strand
GCTGGTATTTATGCCTTGATAATTAAAAGATTTGAAAATTAACCTTGTTTACTATATCAAGGAAGGTTTTATTATTGATATTGTTAGGGGCGATATTTAGTATACCTTTAATTATAAAAAAGAATATAACTTATTCAGAAAATATAACTTATTCAGAAAATATAACTTATTCAGAAAATAATCAAAGCCCAAACCTGTATCAATATTCAAAACCTTCTGACAATTTAATAAACTGGTTAAATGAATTAGAAAAATACGAATGTAATAATTGTCCCATTGATTTTCATAGAAAAGATAGTAATGGGCTTTTTTCCTATGGATGTTTACAGTTTCAAAAAGAAACCTTTTTAAGAAATCTTAAAAAATACTATCCTGAAATTTATAATAATATAGAAGGTGATGAATGGTTAAATTTAATCTATGATTGCGACTTTCAAAAAGAATTGGCTTATAAGATGATTAAAGATAATCCTGATAATATCTGGCATTGGGCTACATCAATTAAAAGAGGATTACCTAAACCATTCTAATAAACTTAAAAAAGCATATCTCCCTCGTTATAATATTCAGGATTTTGATTAATAGCATTTTGAATTGCTTCCATAAGTGCCTCTTTATCGGGGTCATTTTTTGTTTCTTTTGGTTTTTCAGTGGTTGTATTTAAAATAAAATCTTTCATTAAAGAAATTGACATTTCAAAAGCATCTGCTAAATCATCGTGTTCTTCCATTCCAAAATTAAGTAATTGATTAATAAGTTCGTGAAATTTATTTTCATCACCATAAAATTCAATCTGCTTATTTTGAAAATACGGATTTAACATTAATAAACGGCTTTTTTTATCAATAGTTCTACTAATATAAGTAGGGCTAATTAGAAACCTTCTTTCTAATTCTAAACCAAACATTTTTTGATAAGCTACATTTTCAACACCTATTAAAGTTGGTCCAAGTAAAGAGTATTTTTTATATAATTCCGCAACTAAATTTATCATTTGGTTAGGATTAAAATGAGCATTATAACTTTCTAAAATTCTTATCTTATTTTCATCTTTAATTTTACCTGCTACTACTATTGCCGAATAATCACTCTCGTCTTTTTCTGAAATGGCTAAATCTGTTCCTATTGTAAATAAATTACAATCTTCCGCTCCTTTTGCTGTAAAAAATAATTGGTCTGGATTAAAGATTGATAAAGTTCCAGAAACTGGAAATTTGCATTCGTATAAAATATCAAAAAATGGTAGTTTTTTCATCATCTCTACCTGCTCCTGTGTTATTCTTCCTTCCTTTAATCCTTGTTTATAATCAATAATTATAGAGTGAAATTTTTCATCATTAAAGGAGTTATAAAAATGATTTTTTCTAATAGGATTACCTAGCTCAATTAGAAATGGTTGCGGAGTATCACCTAACATTCTTAAAATACCAGCATAAGTTTGGTCATCTATTAGAGAACTTTCATCAATTATTATATTAGAAGCACCAAAGCCTAATAAGCTTTTTAATGGGTCTGCTTTGGTTCCGTGTGCAGATAAGATATAAATCTCCGCAAAACTATTAGAAGAGAATACCTTTAATGTAATTTTCCTTTTACTTCTTTCTCTTTTTAATCTTTCAAGAGTTTCGCTACCCTCTAATTGGAGTTTAGACAAAATAAATTCATTATCAAAAAGATGGTCAATAATATACTCCATTATTATCTTTGCCTGTTTTTCTGTTGGAGCTACTATTGCCCATTTTTCAGGAAAAAATAAACATCTGGTTAAAACTGCTAAAGCAGTAGTTAAAGATTTACCATAACGAGTAAAAGCAATAACTATATTATAAGGATACTTTTTATAAAAGATATTAGTAAAAATTTCTAATTGAGATGGGGATAAAATTAAAGGATTCCCCTCTATTTTATATAAGGTTGAAACTAATTTTTGAATTTTATTCTCCATCTTTAAATAAAGATTCTTTTAATTCTTCTTCTAAACTCTCTAATTGTTGAATTTTTACAATATTTTCTGTTGCTTCTTTCCCATATATTCTTTCCACAATATCCTTCCAGAAATTATAATTACCCTTCATTCCGCTTTTAATTCCTTGTTTCATTAATTCAATATAAACTTGGTCAGGTTGTTCACCTAACCTTAATGCCTTTGCAATTTCTCTCGCAGCAAGTTCAAAATCAGTCTTAAAGTTTCTTTTACCCTTTGGTCTGCCATTAGGATTACCTGATTCACCTGGTTTCCATCTGGGAACAATTTTACCTCGCCCTCCGGATTGTTTTTTGGGTGTGTTTTCTATTTCATCCATACTATTTTACTTATATTTTAGATATTTCTAACCCTTTTAAGGAATTTGCACATTCCATCTATGCTTTAAATAATCAACTAAAAATTGAAGCAATCCATACACTGTGAAAGTGCCGAATACCACAAAGTTAGCAGTGGCAGGATATTCAGTCATTAATCCAGAAGCAATGAGAGTTAATGTTAAAATTATTAACTGTTTAATAACTTTTTTAATTGTTTGAAGATAACTATAATTCATATTGATTATATTTTATTTTATTGACCCGTTGACCTTGATTAAAATTAAATTATTTGTTATACTA
>JBAMLJ010000109.1:0-2739 GCA_039793615.1 bacterium | reverse complement strand
GCTGTTTATTGATCTCGCTGCTTTTACTTTTATAATATTGTATTTCTTGTATAAATTTTTTATAAAATCAGTGTCGCTGTTTGAAAGCATGACAAAGCATCCTTTTTTATCTAAACCTTCAAAAACTTCTGCCAATTTGATTTGTTCTTTTTCCAAAAAACTATTTTTATCATACGATGTAAAACTTGAAGTTTTAGAAATTGGATAATATGGCGGGTCAAAATAAACAAAGTCGTTTTTTTCTGCTCCTTTAACTCCATCATAAAATTGTGCTACTTTTATATTAACGCCTTGAAGCAATCTAGATGCTTCTCTTAAATCATTTTCTTGGCAAATCGCTGGATTTTTGTATTTGCCGATTGGTACATTAAATTCTCCTTTTGAGTTAACTCTATACAATCCATTATAGCACGTTTTGTTTAGATATATAAATCTCGCGGCTCTCTCTACAGCGTTCAACCTTTTTGGATTCATTGCTCTTATTTTATAATAAAATTCAGTGGAATGCAGTTTTTCATATTTTTTCAAATTGCTAATAAGTTCTTCTACATTATCTCTAACTACTTTATATGTGTTGATAAGTTCCTCATTTATATCAGAGATTACAACCTTTTTTGGTTTGAAATTTTTTATAATGTAAAACGCTACAGCACCTCCACCAACAAAAGGCTCATAATAATTTTTAAATTTTTTTGGAAAGAATTTTTCATATTGGCTCAAAAGTTGCTTTTTACCTCCAGCCCATTTTACTATAGTTGGAACATCATAAATCATTTGCTCGCCTTTAATTTTTATTTTCTTATTTCAATATTCAAATTATTTTAATTTTTAAAACTATTTTTATTAAATATTCGCAAATCTAAACGTCGATTTTTAAAACAAACGCAAAAATGGTTTATTATGTCTATTAAAATTTTTAACAAAGACTGCTTAATAGGTATGAAAAAATTAAAAGATAATAGTGTAGATTCAATAATAACAGATCCGCCGTATTTTGTTTTTGAAAAAGAATCTTGGGACACGCAGTGGAAATCAAAAGAAGAATATTTTGAATGGTTTGACAAAGTTTTTGCTGAGATGTGGAGAGTTTTGAAAGATGGTGGACAGATGTATGTTTTCTTTTCACAGAAATTCATGCTAGATTATATGAATAGATACAAGCCAACTAGGATGCTTATATGGTGGCATCGTAACCTTGCACAAACTACAAATAAAATGTGGCTTTATGAGTATGATCCAATTTTTTATCATGTAAAAGGAGACAAACCTAAAACATTCAATGGAAAATTTACAAAAGGATATAACGTTGATGTGTTAGTATATCCAAAGCCTCAAAATTGGAAAGGACACATTAGATATCATCCGGCAGAAAAAAATCTTGATATGATAAAACGCCTTGTTGAAATTAGCACAAATGAAAATGATCTCGTAATGGACCCATTTGTTGGCTCTGGCACTACAGCTATAGCTTGTCAAGAACTCAAAAGAAACTTTATTGGGTTTGAAATTGAAAAGAAATATTATAAAATTGCGAAAGAAAGAACACAATCCACCACAGGAATGCGAAAGATTTAAATATGTTTTCTGTATAAATAAAATCATGATGAAAGAATTATTCACAAAAGAAAATATAGAAAAATATATGGACAAGAATGCTCAATTTTCAGGTCTTTTGGTAATATTGCTCTTATTTACATATGGAATATTTCTTTTTATAAAAGAAAGGATATCGAGCAACACGCACTAAATCAATTTTAAATTTAAATTTTTAAATAAATATAGATTATTATGATTAGAAAAGTCAAAACAACTAAGAAAATAAAAAATACTGAAAATAAAGAAGACAATAAGGTTTATTTTCTCATATTAGCAACTTTTTTGATATTGTCAATCATGATAACGTTTGTGGCTTTTTTGAGCGCCAATTCATACCATGAAGAACAGATTGAAATAAATGCAATTCAAGAAAGTTTACTTCCTAAAGTCAAGCCAATTTTTCCAATTTCTTTACAATACAATCTAAACATTGCTCCAAATTTTAATGGCGGAATGTGTACAACAATGGTTAATAACACTTGTATTATAAGAAAAGTGAATTTCACACAACAAAACGTATTTCAGATAAATATAACATATTCCGGAACTTACACGATGGATATTTTTGTTAATCCTCCAGCAAAGGTTTCGCTAAAAATGATAATAGATTATGCCAACAATCAAACACAAAACACGCTTTATTTCAATGATTTGAGCGGGTTAACAGTATTTTCTGGTCCTCAGGTTCCATCAACAGTTAAACTAATATTCAGCAATGAAGGAAACACAACTGCTACAGGATACCTAAAAATTAGTGAAATTCCAAAATAATAAATCAATCCAATTCTGTTCCAGAAAGACCTGCTAATACTATATATCCGTCCTCCTCATCCACATAGAATTTTTTGAATATTTCGTTCAATTCCTCATCACTCGCTATATACAATTTTAATTTCTTTCTTTGTTCTGGAGTATAATGTGCTTTTAGCCAAGTCATAAACTCTTCTATTGTTACTTCTTTATATTCTTCGGTCATTTTATCGCCAATTATAGATTACCGCATTATTATTTAAAAAGCTTTCTTTTTTTACTTTAGTTAGTTTTAAAATATAATATATAAATAATCAATTGGTTAAAATTAAAATGTTAGATGGTGCAATATATGCCTAAACTTGGCAATTTAGAATTAAACAAAGTTTATTG
>JBAMLJ010000108.1:0-2741 GCA_039793615.1 bacterium | reverse complement strand
CCATGTCATCTTTAGCAGAAGGATTTCAATGATCCTTGAAGAGATATTCAACGGAAGATATTCAAAAGGTACAATAAGCAAAATTACAGATGTTGTAAAGAAGGAAATAGATGCCTGGTAATCCAGACCGCTGAAAGAAAAATATTTTGCCATATACATAGATGCTCTCTTTCTAAATCTGAGAAGGAATACTTAACTTTTACACAAACTTATGGACTCTATATTACTGGAACTTCTAGGAATATTAAAAATTTGATTAATATTCTAATGCATCATTAATATTTTCAATAAAATTTTCAATACCGACTTCAAGATCATTCGGATCATTACCAAATTCAAAAGGTAAAATATACAATTTCAAACCATCAAAATATTCTAATTGCAATTTTTCATCTGAAAGATGAGAATTATACTGCTTGGATTTAGGAACTACAATAATTCCTACTGCATCATTATTTGTGTTTTTGTTAATATAGTTCAAATATGCGTAAAGCTGGTATAAATCTTGCATACCTATATACAATTGTGAGTTTTCATCATTTTCTTCATCGTTTTTTTCTAATTCCCCATTATTTTTAAGGTTTTTGTATTTTACATCTATAACAGCTTTTGTTTTCATATGCTTTTTTACCAAAATGTCAGGTATTAAATCTGGGCCTTCTTCAGAATTATTTTTTTTATTTATATAAGAAACAAATTTTCTCAAATGATCTTGATAGCTTACACTATATTGAGATTCCTTTTTAATTATTTTATAAATGAATTCTTCAAACAGTTTATTCATATCTAAAAAAAATCCCGTAGCTATATCATTAGGAGTTTTATACAAACCCTGTAAAATGATCTTAGCCAAATTATAGGCAGGCTCAAATCTTTTGTTAAGTCTGTTAAATATTATATCTTTATTTACAAATTGAAAATCAAAATTTAAATTTTCAAAGAAATCCATCGCATTTAGCAAATTTTTTCTAGTTTCCGTAAAATTTGAGAATTTTTGAGAAATAAATGAAGCTTTCAAAAGCATACTGTTAAGATAGTTTTCATCTGTGAATTCATCTTTTTCAACAGAAAAACTGTTTAGATTATATGGGGCTTTATTTAATTGCCTCGTGGCTAAAAGCTTGCCTCTAAGAAACTTGTCCTCCAACTGATAAGTTAGATACTCCCTATAAACACCTTTTTTTACCTCATCAAAAAAATATTTTGAAAAAAGATACATAAAAACCTCGTGAACACCAGAAAACTCATTCTTACACAACTTACTACTCAATAAAGAGTAGGAATCTTTTAATTGTTTATTGTCGTATGCATAATCGTACATTTTGATAAAAATTTCAATGCTCTTTGACATTTCATTTTCCGTCTGGTTTTCACCTGAATATATTTTTGGAAGAACCTGTATTAAATATTTATCAAAATAACCAAAACCCACGTACCTGGAAGCCTTGATTTTATTATTCAATATGTTAAAGATCCCGGTTTCTCCAAGATCATAGTTTGGTTTATTAAAAATCTTCCTATTAAAACTTTTAATGCTTTCTATGAATTTTTCTTTGTCCGTATTTTTTTCTTTGAATATATCATCTATTTTCTTTGATTCGTACTCTAGAAAGGTAATTACTATGTGTTTAGGATTCATTTTCCATCATTTGGTTTTGCGATTTTTTTAAGCGCCTCGATAAAATCTTCTTTATTAAATTCGGAAAGGAATTCATTTTTTTTAAAAGTTTTTAATTGATAAATGCCCTTATTGTCATTTTTCTCATAAAAATTTCTCCCTAGCACATCACTAATTTTTTCATAATTTCCATAAAACATCTCTTCCAGGTGCGGAATAATCTCTCTATACCAAGTATTATAAAGTGCCTCAATGCTATCTTCTTCTAGCATAAAATAACTGTGCCCGAGTACATGGTCTTTATCAAGCTCTTCTTCTATCTTTTCATTAAGATTTTTAAGCAAATCCCTAAGGTTTATTCCTCCAATGTCTTTATTTATTTCGTCATAGTCCGGTTTCATTTCCCAAAAATAAAATCTCCTTCTAAGGGCAGTATCAATTAATGCAATGCTCTTATCTGATGTATTCATCGTACCAATGATATATAAGTTAGGAGCTATTGAAAAAGGCTCATTTGAATATGGGAGGTTTAACAATATCATGTTTTCAGCACCCAACCTTTTATCATTTTCTATTAAAGTTATTAATTCTCCGAATATTTTACTAATGTTTCCCCTATTGATCTCATCAATAATTAAAATGACTTTTGGTATGCCAGGGGCATTAAAAATATCTTTTAACTTATTCTCATTATTTAGCTTATAAATATATTTCCAAACTTCTTTTTTAAAATCATCATATCTTTTTTCAATCTCCTCATTTATCGTTTCATCATTTTTCAAATAGTTTATTAAATCCTCAAGGTCATTAGAATTCATAAACGACGATATCTTGTCTTTGTTGGCTTTTAGCGCAAGCAAAATTGCCAAAAAATTGCATCTTTTAAATATCCCGTCTTTAACTTTATAATTTATACTATTATTAGAAACCACGGGCTTAATTCCTTCAATAAACTCTTCGTAACTGAAAGACTGATGGAATGTTATTATTTTGTAATGGTCTTCGTGATTTTCTTTATTTTTTGCATAATTTATAGCAAAATAAGTTTTACCCGTTCCAGCAGGGCCATAAAAAATGATTTGTTTTTTCTTTTCGAGCAGTTCATCTAAATTATCAAAAAATT
>JBAMLJ010000107.1:0-20881 GCA_039793615.1 bacterium | reverse complement strand
TCCACACATATTAGTAATTTTTAATTTTTAATTTTTAAATAATTTCTTAATTTTTAAACCATAAACCACAAAATGGTTTATGGCCCTGAATCCTAAGTGGTTCAGGGTTTTTAAACAATTATACAGAATACAGAATACTGAATACTTATTTTATTCTTTATCATTAGTAATTTTTAAAAACCCATTAACAATAAGATTAATAGCTTCTTTTTGAGTCAATCCCCTGGTTCTTAAATAATTAATTTCGTCATTATTAATTTTACCAATATAGGCCTCATGAGTCAAGGAAGATTTTGGATTTCTGTTATCTAATTCAGGAATTAAAGCTATCATTGATTGCTTATCTAAAAGTAAACCGCGACAATCTAAGTGTCCCTTTGATTCGTTTAAAGAAGTAATTTTACTCAGGGCTCTAATTTTGCTTTTTTTAGAAGCTACTAATCTTAAATATAGAGCCCCTTGACTATTTTTACCTTCTAAAACCATCTCTTCATTAATATTAATCTGCGAACCTATTCCTTCTATGACTACCTCACTATAAATACTGGCATTTTCTTTCAAATAGAATCGATTATGAATATTTAGATTATGAGGATTTTTTAAAAGCTGATAATGATATTCTAAACGGCTATTTTTTTCTAAATAAAATTCATAATTTGGTTCCACATAATCATTTTGCCCCCAAGTATGAAAATGATAATATTTTAAACTAGACCTCTCTTTCAAAATAATTTTTCCGCTTGCAAAATGCTTACCGCACAAACCAACTTGTAAAGCAGCGCAGGAGACATTACTTACTGCCTTAATATCTGATTCAATTACTAAAAGATTCTGCATTTTTTGAACAATATTTTTTTGAGATAAAGCAACACAAGTTAAAAGTGGAGTTTTCGGTTGTTTTTTAACCCAAATAAAATAACCATCTTTTGGCTCCCCTTCGAAATATTTTTTAGTCCATGAATATTTATAATAAGCATCTTTTGATAATAAAATTTCTACTCCTTCGGGAGGATTTATTTTCAAAACTTCATGATTCAAATAATATAAATTATTTTTATTAATGTTATTATTGTTTTGCATTTGAATAACTTTTTATTAATTTTTTATTTCATAAATTTAGTACAAGTTTTGCATTTTTCATAACCATATTTTTTAATCGTTTTAAAAACAGATTGCCAATTAGTCACAGAACATAAAATTGTTCCTCCTACAATAACTTCTACTTTTGAAGGATTAATAAGTTTCAACAATTCTTCGCGATGAGTAATGATTAAAAATGCAACTCCTCCTTGATTTGATTGCTTTTTAATAAAATTAATAACTGATTTTGTTTTTTCTAAATCTAATCCAGAATCAATTTCGTCCAAAATAACTAAATGATTATTTTTATTTAAAGAAATTTGATAAAGTTCACTTATTTTTTTCTCTCCTCCGGAAAAATTTACATTTATTTCTCTACCCTTTAAAGATGCTATTTCCTTCATAAAAATTTCTGGAGTTTTTTGTATTTTTAATTTATTTTTTATTTGATTTATCAAATTATCTAAAGTAATTCCTTTTAAAGGTGGTGGATTTTGAAATACTAAACTTATTCCCAATAAAAATCTTTTTTCCGGCGGTAATTTAGTAATATTTCTGTTTTTAAAAAGAATCTCTCCTTTTATTATTTTAAAAGGAGAGATTCCCATAATAACATTCGCTAAAGTTGATTTTCCGCTACCATTAGGTCCAATTAAAACATGAATTTCTTTTTCTTTAATTTTTAAATTAACATTACTAAGAATAATTTTAGAACCTAATTTTACTGATAAATTTTTAATTATTAAAAGATCTTTTTTCATTTAGTTAATCGTTTAATGTTCTTAACCATTTTTCAATTTCTATACCTGCCATTGCGCCAAAACCACTGGCAGTAATTGCTTGACGATACTTAAAATCACTAACATCACCGGCAGCATAAACTCCTTCTTTTGAAGTTTTAACATTATCAATTGTTTTAATATAACCATGATCATCTATTTCTAATTGTCCTTTAAAAATATCACTATTAGGATCAAAACCTATCGCTAAGAATAATCCATCCACTTTTAATTCTGTTTCTGTATTGTTTTGATTATTCTTAATAATAATCCCCTCTAGTTTTGTCTCTCCTATTAATTTTTGAACCTCTGAATTAAAAATAATTTCTATTTTAGGATTTTTAAACACTTGTTCCTGCCAAAATTTAGAAGCTTTAAATTCGTTGCGACGATGAATAAGATACACTTTGTTTGCGTACTGGGTTAAATAAACTGCATCTTCTAAAGCAACATCCCCTCCTCCTACTACAGCGACAATTTTGCCCTGAAAGAAGGCACCATCACAAATTGCACAGACAGAAATTCCTTTTCCAATAAATTCTTTCTCTTTTTCTAATCCTAACCAACGAGGTTTTCCGCCAGTTGCAATAATAATTCCTTTAGCCTGATATTCATTATTATCTTCATCATAAACTTTATAAGGCTTAGAAGAAAAATCTACCTTAATAATATCTTTATTAATAATTTGAGTATTAAATTTCTTCGCTTGCTCTGTCATTAAATTTAATAACTCAAAACCACTAATTCCATTAGGAAAACCAGGAAAATCCTCAATTATAATTGCCAAAAACAATTCTCCACCACCAGGCTTGCCGCTAAATAATAACGTATTTAATTTTGCTCTACCAGCATAAAAAGCAGCTGTTAACCCACTGGGACCACCACCTATAATGATAACATCGTAAATATAATTATTCATATTATTAATTAAAATTTATATTAATTAAAAACGTTTATATTTTGTAAAGCTTTAATTCTATCTTCAATTGGGGGATGAGTTTGCCATAATTTAGAAAACCAACTATGCTTTTCAATTTTAAATGGATCGCTAATAAATAAATGACTTGTTGCTGAAGTTGCAGTTCTTAAAGGCAAAGGATCTTTTTGAATCTTTTCTAAAGCCCTAATTAATCCCTCAGGATAACGAGTTAATAAGGCACCAGTTGCATCAGCTAAAAATTCCCTCTTTCTAGAAATAGCTAATTGAATTAAAACACCGGCTAAAGGAGCAATCAGAGCAAAAATAATGCCTAGTAAAAATAAAATTATCCGGAAACTATCATTTTTATCATCACGACTGACTCTCAAAAATATCATTCTTCTTAAAAATATATCCGATAAAATAGAAATTACTCCTACTAAAACAACAATTACTGATCCCAATAAAATATCGCGATTACCAATATGAGCAAATTCATGGCTTAAAACTCCTTCCTTTTCCACTTTATCTAACTTTTCTAATAATCCTGAAGTAACACAAATGATTGCATGTTGAGGGTCTCTTCCTGTTGTAAAAGCATTAATTGAAGGATCATTAATAATATAAATTTTAGGAGTTGGCAAACCAGCAGTAATTGCCAAGTTTTCTACTAAACGATACAATTCTGGATTATCTCTTTTACTAATCGGGCCAGAAGCTTGAGATAAAGATAAAATAATTTTATCTGAATACCAATAACTTGAAAAACTTTGAACAATAGCCCAAATAACTGCCACTAACAAAATCCATTGTTCATTGAAAAGATAACTAAATAGCCATCCTAAAAAAATAATAAGAACTAAAAATAAACTTATTAAAAACCAAGTTTTTCGAATATTAATTTCGGCCTGAGTATATAAAGTCATAAAAAATCAAAACAAAAAATGAAAAGACAAAAATTTTGAAATCAAAAACACTAAAACCAAAATGTGGCCACAAAATTAATTACAATTTAAAATTTAACTTTTATTGATTCTTTTTCTTCGGAACTAATTTCCAATAAATCTTGCGGTTTAAAGTTAAAAATACGAGCTATAATATTAGAAGGAAAAGTCATTATACTCGTATTATATTCTTTTACTGTACCATTATAGAAACGACGTGCAGCCTGAATTTTATCTTCTGTATCTATTAATTCCTGTTGTAATTGTAAAAAATTTATATTAGCTTTCAAATCAGGATAGCTTTCCGCTACAGCGAATAATGATTTTAATGTTTTGCTTAATTCATTTTCTGTTTTTATTTTATCTAATCCCTGGGATTGCATTGCTTGACTTCTTAATTGTGTTACTTTTTCTAACGTTTCTTTTTCGTGAGTAGCGTAACCCTTAACAGTTTCAACAATATTAGGAATTAAATCATATCTTCTTTTTAATGAGACTTCAATATCGGACCACGCTTCTTTTATTCTCATTAATCTTGTCACTAAAGAATTATAAATAATAATTATCATTCCCGCTAATATAAGTAAAAATAATAATATAAATAATATAAGTAAAAATAAAAAGATGGTCATAAGTATTAATTACATTAATTGTATTTTTAAGTTTTTGACTATTTTATATATCATTATTTAGTATTCTTCGCTAGGCATTTCAGGGGTAGAATTAGTTTCTTTCTTTTCAGGAATTTCATAGACAACAGCACGAGTAGTTAGAAGCATGCTACTTACCGAAGCAGCGTTTTCTAAAGCACTACGTGTAACTTTAGTAGGATCCACTATCCCAGCTTGAATCATATCTACAAATTCCCCTGTTAAAGCATTAAAACCTTCGTTATTACTTCGTTTTTTAGCTTCTTCCAAAATTACTGCTCCATCTTTACCTGCATTTTCAGCAATTTTCTTAATTGGTTGCTCTAACGTTCTTCTAATAATTTCTACTCCAATTTTTTCGTCTTCATTTTCTGTTTCTATTTTATTTAATGCATCTTGAATCTTTAAGAAAGCAATCCCGCCACCAGGAACAATCCCTTCTTCTAAAGCAGCTTTGGCAGCACGAACAGCATCTTCAACGCGATGTTGCTTTTCTTTTTGCTCAATTTCTGTTGGGGCACCAACTTTAATAACTGCTACTCCACCAGCTAACTTTGCTAATCTTTCTTGTAATTTTTCTTTATCAAATTCTGATTCCGTAACCTCTAATTCAGTTTTAATTTGTTTAATTCTCTTTTCGATTGCTTCTTTAGAACCCACTCCATCAACAATAGTAGTGTTATCTTTAGTAACAATCACAGAACGAGCTTGTCCTAAATCACTAAGTTCTGCTTTTTCTAATTTTAATCCCAATTCTTCAGAAATTACTTTTCCACCCGTGACAATAGCAATATCTTCTAATAATTCTTTACGACGATCACCAAATCCCGGAGCCTTAACAGTAACAACATTAAACACTCCTCTTAATTTATTAAGAATAATAGTGGCTAATGCTTCTCCGGTTACATCATCGGCAATAATTAATAAATCTTTTTTACCACTTTGAAGAACTTTATCAAGCAAGGGTAAAACGTCACGAATATTAGAAATCTTTTGATCAGTAATTAAAATATAAGGATCTTCTAATCGAGCTTCCATTTTTTCGGTATCAGTAATCATATAAGGCGAAATATAACCGCGATCAAATTGTAAACCCTTAACAATTTCTTTTGATAACCCCAATGTCTTTGCTTCTTCTACGGTAATTACACCATCTTTTCCGACTTCATCAATAATAGATGCAATTAATTCGCCAATTTCTTTATCTTTAGAAGAAATTGTGGCTACATCACAAACTGCCTCATGCCCTTCTACTTTCTGGGAAATTTTCTTTAAAGCTTCCACCACTTTTGCCACTGCTTTTTCAATTCCTTTTTTAATATTCAAAGGATTAGCCCCAGCAGCAACATTTTTCAATCCTAAAGTAATAATTGACCACGCTAAAAGAATAGCAGTAGTAGTACCATCTCCTGCCGCATCATTAGTCTTTTCAGCAGCCTCCTTTAATATTTCAGCACCTAAATTTTCAACCCTATCTTCTAATTCAATTTCTTTAGCAATTGTCACTCCATCATTAGTAATTAAAGGAGAACCAAAACCACGATCTAAAATTACATTAGAACCCTTTGGGCCCAATGTAATTACCACAGCTTGAGCTAATTTATCAATCCCTCTTTTGAGGGCTTGTCGAGCTTTTTCATCAAAAATAATTTGTTTAGTCATAGTATTTAAATTAAATTTACAATTTATAATTTATAATTTTCATTGAATTTACAATTTTATAATTTTCAAACCACTAAAATTTAGTTGTTAATCAAATCATTGAAAATTAATCAATTATTCTAATATCGCTAAGACATCATCCTCCCGAATTACTAAATATTCTTTATTATCAATCTTAATTTCATTAGGAGCATATTTGGTAAACAAAATTTTATCACCTACTTTAACTGTCATGGGAATAATTTTTCCGTCGTCAGTTGTTCTTCCTGGACCTATTGCTACAACCACTCCAGTAACTGGCTTTTCCTCAGCTGTATCAGGAATAATTATTCCTGCTTTAGTTGTTTTTTCTTCACTTAATGGCTCAACAAAAATGTGATCAGATAAAGGCTTTATATTCATAATTTTTTAATTTTTAATTTTTAATTTTTAAAATTTTAGAAATTAGCACTCTTCGACCGGAATTGCTAATTATTAATTTTACTCATAGAAAAAAAATTGTCAAGTGTTTTTATTATTATCTTCCCATCTTTAATCATCTCCTTTAACTCAGGGCTACTATTTTCCGATAATTTATTAAAAAACTCTAACTCTTCTTCGGGACTCATATAATCTAATTGACCAAAAGTACTTTTAAGAGGAAAAAGATAATAAGTTTGTGCTTGGGGTGTAAATTCAAAACCAATTAAAAGGGATGTCTGAGTATCTTGAGAAAAAAATTGGTCAAAAACTAAATTACCTAAAGAATAAAATATCAATTTCTGATGATAAAGTTCAATGGGCTGAATGACATGCGGATGGTGACCAATAATTAAATCTGTACCACTATCAATTAATTGATGGGCTATTTTTCTTTGATACTCATTTGGCTTTTTTTGGTATTCATTTCCCCAATGTAAAGTTACAATCACAAAATAATTTTTTTCTTTTTTAACTGTTTTAATAGTATTAATTAATTCATCAACACAATTTTGATTAAAAGGAATTAAATTGATTCCCAAAAATAAAAAATTATTTTTCTTGAAACTATAGCTTAAATCACATTTATAATTATCACCTAGAGTTTCAATTCCATTTTCTTTCAAATATAATCTCGTACTTAAAACTCCTTCTTTTCCGTAATTAGTAATATGATTATTCGCGATATTAAGTAGATTAAAATTATATTTTTTTAAAGTATAAATAATATTCGGACTAAAACCAAAAACAAATGAAAAAGGCTTAATGGAAGGGGCATCTTTAATTATGGGCCCCTCTAAATTAGCATAAACAATATCCCAATTAATTTTTAAGAATAAATCTTGTATTTTTAAAAAGGGATAATCATAACCAAAAACTTTAAAATACTTATCCAATCCCCTACCCATCATAATATCTCCACCAAAAATCATTCTAATTATTTCTATTCTTTTTGGATTATATGAATTAGAAGTATCTGATATTCTATTTTTATCTAATAAAAAAGCGAACTTTTGAAATGAGTAATTAAAAGAATTAGAATATGATTTCAATAATTTAATTTCAAAAATAAAAAAGATGCTTGTAAACAGTATGATTAAAATAGAGATTAGAATTAAAATACTTTGTCCTTTACTAAATTTCATCTTCTAAAATCTCATCAACATTTTTGGGTTTTTCTAACTCTAATGGTTCAGCTTCAATTTTTTTACCGGAAATACGATAAATATCTTTATCAATTTTACTTAATTCTTTATAAGCAGAATTATACATACTAACAGTAGTTCCCAAATGATTCCCTAATTTTTGCATATAAGTTTCGTAACTCATTAAATGCCTTCCTAATTCCTCAACTCTCTTTTTAATTTCTTTAGCTGATTCTTCAATTTGCAATGCTTTTAAGCCCTGTAATACGGTTTGTAAATAAGCTAAAAAAGAAGTAGGAGAAACAATAATAACTTTTTTCTCACTGGTGGCGTATTCAATTAAATCCCTCGTATTAGATTTAATACTACCAATACGATTAATTAATAAATCATAATAAATTGCTTCAGAAGGAATAAACATAAAAGCAAATTCCATAGTCCCTTCTTCGGGTTTAATGTATTTTGAAGTTTCATCAATTCTTGTTTTTAAATCATTTCTAAACGCTTCTTCTAATCTCTTCTTTTCATTCTCATCTTTAGTTTCAATTAAGCGATTATAATTTTCTAAACTAAATTTAGAATCAATAGGAATAATTTTATCTTTAATAAAAATTACTGCATCAACTATTGTATTATCTTTAAAAGGATATTGCATTTGATAAGTACCCGGAGGTAAAACATTTTTTAATACTGTTTCTAAATAATATTCACCCAATACTCCTCTTTGTTTGGGATTAGTTAAAACATCCTGCAATTTCTGAATTTGTTCAGTAAAATTTATAACCTGTTTATTAGTTTCATCCAATTTGGTTAATTTCTCTACCAATTCTTTTATAATTTTTATATTTTCATTATATTGTTGTTGCAAAGTTCGGTTTGATTCTGTCATCTTGCTGTCTAGGGTCCTAATAATCTCCTGAATTTGATTTTGGAGTAATAGCAATGACTGTTCATCTTTTATCTCTCTTTTATTCCCCCTTTCTTTTAAAAACAAAATAATTAAAAAAAATAAACCTATTAAAATTAATCCAATTAAAAAGTATAAAATAGTAATCATAAATACAATAATAAATTTTTAATTTTTAAAATTTTGTTATCCAATCTCTTATTTAAAATTTAAAATTTAGCCTTTAAAATTTAAATAATTACACTCAATACTCTTGAATCCTGAATACTTATTTTTATCATTCCATCTCTTTCTTTAATTCTTCTAATAATTCTTTTGCTCTCTTAGAAAGATCCTTAGGTGTTTTTACCTTAACAGTGACATATAAATCGCCAAACCCGCTATTACTAAAATGCTTAATTCCCTTGTTTCTCAAACGAAAAATTTCTCCTGAATCGGTTCCAGCTGGAATTTTAAGCACCACAGTTTTTCCATCTAAAGTTTTGATTTCTTTTTCTGTTCCTAGGGTTGCCTCAGGAAAAGTAATAGTAATAGTAGTAAATAAATCGTCGCCTTTTCTTTCAAAAACCGGATGAGGTTTAATTTTAATTTTTACATACAAATCACCACTTGGAGCACCTAAAATACCAGCCTCACCCCCTCCTTTGATTCTGATTGTTTCGTTATTTCTTATTCCCTGAGGAATTTCAATGGTAAGATGTTTAGTGGCATAATAACGACCATCTCCACCACAAACATGGCAAGGCTCTTCTGGTATTTTTCCTCGACCGTGGCATTTTGGACATTCAATAATTTGTGTAAAGGCACCAAAAAATGTTTTTTTAGTTTCTCTAATAACACCCTCCCCTTTACAAGTAGGACAGGTTTTTAAACCTGAACCTGGCTCATATCCTTTTCCACTACAATGTTCACAAATAACATATGTCCTAAATGATAAATCTTTTTTAACACCGCTAGCGGCCTCTTCTAAAGTTATTTCGGTTGTAATTTCTAAATCACGGCCTCGATTATCCTTAGTTTTTTTAGTGGTTTTTTCGGCTCCAAAAAAATCAGAAAAAATATCTCCAAAATCAAATCCTTCAAAAGAAAATCCAAATGGTTCATTAAAATTAACATTATTCCAATTAAAACCTTCAAAGCCTTGTGCTCCAACTCCCTCAAAAGCAGCACCAAATTTATCATACTGAGCTCTTTTTTCTGGATCAGATAGAACTTGATAAGCTTCATTGATTTCTTTAAATTTTTCAGCATCGCCGCCTTTATCGGGATGATACTTATGAGCTAATTTATAAAATGCCTTCTTAATTTCTTCTTGAGAAGCATCTTTAGGCACTCCTAATATTTCGTAATAATCTTTTTGAGCCATAGTTTTGAATTTTTATTGAGCTAATTGAAAATTAAAGCGCGAAAAAAGATTATTTAATTCATTGTTTTTTTCTTCTAAAATTTTATTATTTTCTGCTTCTAGATTAATTCTAATAAAAGGACCGGTATTGGCAGGATGAATGTGAATTCGGAAACCTTTACCCGTAATAATTAAACCATCAAAATGTTCAATTAAACAAGTGCTCTGGTAATAATCCTCTATCAATTTTAATTTTTCTTTATAATCTTCTGTTTTTAGATAATTAATTTCTGATATCATTACGTGGGGATTAATTTCTTTTTTAAGTAATGATAATGGTTTATCATTTTTTGATAAAATTTGAATCATCATTAGTAAAGTTATCATTCCGGAATCACAATAAAAATGTTTTTTGTAATAATAATGACCACTATGTTCTGCTCCAAAAAGAGCGTCATTTTCACGCATACTGTTCTTCATAAAAGAATGACCGATTTTTGTCCTAATTGGTACCCCTTTTAATTGTTTAATTTTTTCTTCTATTAAAGGCGAAAGAACGGAATCAATAATTATTGCTTTTTGGGAATTATTTTTTAAAAGATTATTAATAATTAAAATAGCAATGACACTACTATCTATATATTCTCCTTTTTCGTCAAAAAAAGAAATTCGATCGGCATCACCATCAAAAACAACCCCAAAATCTAATTTTTTATTTTTAATTAAATTAGATATTTGTTCCCATGATTCTTTTTTAAAAGAATCTGGTAAATGATTAGGAAAAGAACCATCTAGATTTTCATTAATAATTTCAAAACGAACTGGTAATTGATTTAATAAATCTCTAATAAATAGTCCTGCCATACCATTCGAAGTATCAATTCCAAAATATAAAGATTTTATTCCTTCTTTATTAATAAAAGATAAAAGATAATTAATAAATTCTTGCTTTATATCCAAAGAAATAATTTGCCCCAACGTAGAAGATTTTTCATTTAAATCCATATTTAAAACCAAATCTTCTAAATCTTTTAAGCCATTATCTTCATAAAGCATTATTCCCCCCTTTTTTACAATTTTAAAACCATTAAATTGAGGAGGGTTATGACTCGCGGTAATCATAACTCCGCAATCATAAGAGCTATTTCCCATTACATAATACAGCGCATCAGTTGAAATCAAACCTAAGTTAATAACATTACAGCCGCTTTCAATTATTCCTTTTGTTAAACCATCAAAAAGTGATTTCGAAGATAAACGAATATCTCTACCAACAGCAATATTTTTACAATTTAATAGTTTTACCAAACTTCTTCCAATACGATAAGCCACCTCTTCATTTAACTCAGTAGGATAGATACCACGAATATCATTTAATTTAAAAATAGAAGATAAAAAATTCATTAAAATAAAACAAAATTACTCTCTAAACTAAAGATAATTCCTCTTTTTCGATTCCTACCATTTTAATTTTAACAAATTTAATGGCAAGCAAAAATTTTAACAAAGAAAAACCTAAAATTGTAAAAATGATATTTAAAAAATAATTAATAAAACCTATTAAACTTAAAACAACACTAAAAACTAAAAATCCTATAACTATTTTTAAATTAATATTAAAATTATTCCAATTTAAAATAAAATATTTTTGAATGATTTCCAAAATTGTTTCCTTTCCTGTCAGAGGAATATTTAACATTTGAGATAAAGTTTGTCTCGTTTGGTTTAAAAGAATTTGATTAACTGATTTATTAATATTTAAAGAATGGGATTGTTGGTTAATATATTTACTCAAAAGATTATCAAGATTATTAGAAAAATTAATTTCGAAACCGGGATTGGTTTTAGTTAAATAATTACTAATAGTTTTTTCTATTTCTATGGGATTATTTAAAAAACTGATATTATACCGATCATAAAATATTAAAGAAACAAGGGTAATAAATAAAATTAAAGTAAATAAAAGAGAGATTTTTCCGATAATTCTTGATAAATTTAAATTAATTAAACTATCAGCTTCACCTTTAAATCTAAAATAACTAATCATTAGCAAGACAACAATTCCCAAATAAAGATAAAGCAAAAATTGATCATAGTTTTTAAGCGGTACTAGGGGGACAAAAAAAGCAGCACCAAAAAGCAATAACCCTAAAAATAGCTGACTTTTTGGTGCCACTAAATAAAATATCGTAAGTAAAGAAAAACCTAAAATCCAAAATAGTCCACTAATAATTAATGCCTTATAATCATTTGTATTTAATCCCACTAAAAATAAAAGAGAAGCAATACTAAAAAGACTTAGTAGAACTGCCAAAAGAATTAATGATTTTAATGACTGAGTTCGATCAGAATAAGCTAATCGATAAACACGATAAAAATTTGATTCTTGATTCATTAATTGCATTATAACAAAATTGTTTGAATTAGCAATATTTTACCTATTTTTCCTCGTAATTAGCATCATGGATATCGGGATTATCATTTTTTTTATCCTGAGAATTATTTTGAACATTTCCAGTTTCTTGTTGCTTGTACAAAGTAGAGCCTATTTCTGATAAAACACGGTTGAACTCTTCAATTTTATTCCTTATCATTTCAAGATCGTCTTTTTCTTTTACTTCTTTCAATTCTCTTATTTTGTCCTCGATTTTAGTTTTAATATCTTGAGGAATTTTATCCATATTATCTTTTAATGTTTTTTCTGCGGTATAAATTAAAGTTTCTGCTTGATTTTTTAATTCAGCCAATTCTTTCTTTTTACGATCCTCTTCCGCAAATTTTTCTGCTTCTGTTTTCATTCTTTCAATTTCTTCCTTCGAGAGATTTAAAGAGTTCTCTAATCTAATTGATTGACTCTTGCCAGTAGCTTTATCTTTAGCAGTAACACTTAAAATACCATTCGCATCAATATCAAAAGTAACTTCAATTTGAGGAATGCCTCGAGGAGCAGGTGGAATACCATCTAAGATAAATCTACCTAAAGAACGACAATCCGAAGCCATAGATCTTTCTCCTTGTAAAACATTAATTTCTACTGAAGTTTGATTATCAGAAGCTGTTGAAAAAATTTGAGTTTTAGAAGTAGGAATAGTGGTATTCTTAGGAATCATTATAGTATTAACCCCACCCAAAGTTTCAATTCCTAAAGATAATGGTAAAACATCTAAAAGTAAAACATTCTTTATTTCTCCTTCTGGAGCGCGATTGTCTTGGCTAGCAGTAATAATTTCTGCTTCAATAGCCGCGCCAACAGCAACAATTTCTTCAGGATTAATTGATTTATTAGGTTCTTTACCAAATAAATTCTTAACAGCATCGCGTACTGCCGGGATTAAAGTAGTACCACCAACTAAAACTACTTCTTTTATATCTTTAATATCTAATTTAGCCTCATTTAAAGTAATTTTTACTCTTTCAATTGATTTATCAATTAAATCTTGAGTTAGTTCAATAAATTTAGCTCGAGTTAACTTTAATAATAAATGTTTGGGCCCAGAACTATCAGCAGTAATATAAGGTAAATTAATATCAGTTTCTAAAGTTGATGATAATTCAATTTTTGCTTTTTCGGCTGCTTCTTTAATTCTTTGTAAAGCTAAGGGATCTTTTGACAACTCAATGCCATCACTTTTCTTAAATTCGCTAATTACCCAATCAATAATTCTTTGATCAAAATCTTTTCCGCCTAGATGGGGTTCACCACCAGTTGCTAATACTTCAACTGTATCAGGAGCAACCTCTAGAATAGTAACATCGAAAGTACCACCACCAAAATCGTAAACCAACACCTTTTGCGATTCTTTTTTTCCTAAACCATAAGCTAAAGCTGCTGCTGTTGGCTCATTAATAACTCTTAAAACTTTAAAACCAGCAATTTCTCCTGCTGTTTTAGTCGCCTTTCTTTGAGAATCATCAAAATTAGCTGGACAGGTAATCACCACTGACTCGATTTTTTCTCCTAATTTATCCTCTGCATCAATCTTTACTTTCTGTAAAATCATAGCCGAAATTTCAATTGGCGAATACCAACGATCTCCCATTTTAACCTCAACCTCTCCATTTTGCCCACGACGAGTCTCGTATGGTAATGTTTTTATTTCTTTCTGAATTTCTGGATCATCATAATTTCTTCCAATAAATCTTTTCACTTCAAAAATAGTATTCTTGGGATTAGTAACTGCTTGTCTTTTGGCTAAATCACCAACTAATCTTTCACCATTTTTAGAAATAGCAACAACAGAGGGAATTAAAATTGAACCCTCGCGACTTTCAATACATTTCGGCTCGCCATTAATAATGGTAGCCATTTTAGTAATTGCAGTTCCTAAGTCAATACCTAAAACTTTAGACATAGTAGTATAAATTTTTAAATTTTTAAATTTTTAAATTTTAAATTAAAATTGCAAAAGAGAAAATTTATTGTCCTTTTTTCTTTTTAACAACTGCTACCCTAACTGGTCTAATCATCTTACCATAAAAACGATATCCTTTCTGTAATACTGCACCCACGGTTCCTTCTTGATATTTATCGTTTTCAATTTCGGCAACTATTTCTTGATTATTCAAATCTGGTTCTTGTCCTAACTCGACTTTTATTTCCTCCAAACCATCTTTGAAAAGGATATCTTCCAACTGATTTTTAATTAAATAGATACCCTTTAGATAACTATCTTTAGCTGACTGTTCAATATTTTCTAAACTTTGTAAAGCTAAATCAAAACTATCAAGAACCCCAATTAATTCTTTAACAATCCTTTCATTAGCATATTTTATTGCCTCAGAAAACCTAGATTGCTCTTCTTGTTTATAATTAATTAAATCAGCCCTTGCTCTTTTAAATTCGTTTAAATACCTATCTTTCTCTTCATTTAATTTTTTTATTTCTTCTTCTAACTGTTTAACCTTATCAGACAAATCTTTTCCTTCGTTTTCGAAAGGTTTTTCTTCTCTTTCTTTTTGGGTATCATTATTGGTATCATTGAAAGAAACATTTACTTCTTCTGACATAATTTTTATAAATTAAATTAATTCAGATAAGGCATTTAATAAACCTAAATGCTTATCATAAGGCATTGATTTAAAACCTAAAAGGCCATAAATATTTTGATTTTTTATACTCTTTGTTATTAGGGCGCTAAAATCATCATTCGGAATAAAAGGATTATCTTTCCCAATTAAAATCAATGGTTCTTTTTCGATTCTAAGATTTTCTAATCTTTTATCAAGATGATCAATTGCTTCGGCTACCTCAATAATTAATTTTTCTTTTTTATAATCATTTACCAAACGAGAAAAAATATATTTTAAACCATGCTTTTCTAGAATATCATTTTGAGGATCATAATAAAATACTAACGAATGACTTTTATCTGCAATCTCATCTAAAAAATCAGAAATTGCTTCTGCTTTTAAATTTTGTAATTGTTCTTCCCATAAATTAGTCCAATATTCAAGAATTTCCCTGTTTTTCAAAATTTCATTAATAAAATATTTCAAAGCTTTATTGGTAGGTAATCTTCCACTCGATAAATGACATTTATAAAGATAACCCTCTTCAGTTAATTCCCTGAAGTCATTCCTAATCGTTGCTGAACTGACATTAAAATTACAACGCATAACTAGAAATTTAGAAGCTACTGGCTCACCATAATTAAGATAATGTTTAATTACATTCTTTAAAATTTTTTCTTTTCTCTGGGCAACTGTTTCTTGAATCTCGGGTTTTTTCTTATTTAATTTTAAAAACACTTCTTTCATATTTTCTTAATCAAATATTAATCAATAGTATATATTATACTCATTAGCAGTCAAAAGTCAAGAGTGCTAATCTGAAATATAAATAATAAAATAATATATAATAATAAATTTTTAATTTTTAAACAATTTTAGATTTAGATTTTACAATTATAAAACAATTCTACTCAATACTCAATAACTGGATACTGAATGCTGAATACTTGATACTTTTTACTCGTTTCTTTTCCACTATTTACTCACAAAAACAGTTGTCTCAATTCTAATATCGTGATAAACTAAAAAGTAATATTAAAAACTATTTTTATGCGTCAAATCTTTAAAAATAAAATTACTTGGATAGATATTAATTCCCCTACTTCAGATGATTTAGAATATCTTAAAAAGATATTTCATTTTCACCCCATTCTTTTAAAGGAATTAAGTGGTTTATCCCAGAGAAATCAAGTTGCTATTTTTGATAATTTCCTCTTTTTAGTTACTCATTTCCCCAATTGGAATCCTGAAAAACAAACTACCAGTCCTTGGGAATTAGATGTTTTAATTTCGAAAGAAACTATTATTACTGTAAGCTATGATGATACTTACGATGCCCGTATCGAATTTTTGGAACAAATTTATCAAAATGAGTTCGAAAAAGAATATCTTGTTGATACCACTAAACTATTCTTCTTTATTTTTAACCATTATTTAACTTTTGCTAATCGTCAAATCACCCATATTCAATCAAAAATTGATACAATTGAAAAATATATTTTTGACAATCATAACGAAGAAGTAATTCCACTTCTTAATCATACTAAAAGAGACGTTTTAAATTTTAGAAGCATTATTCGTTATCTTAAATATGATCTCGACTCACTGATCAGAAAATGTAATTTAGTATTAAATATTAATTCAAAAATATATTTTGAAGATTTATTAGCTAATACCTTAAGAATAGAAAATTTAATCGATACTTTTAAAGATACTTTAGATTCTTTAGAAAATACCAACAATTCTTTAATTGATATTAAAATCAATAGTCTTTCTAAAATTTATACTATCTTATCATTTATTACTTGGCCCACTTTATTAATTATCAGCAGTTACCAAATGAATACCCATTATATGCCATTTATTGGTTATAAATTTGATTATTTTATTATTTTAACCATTGCCTTTATCCCGTCAATTATTATTTATTGGTATTTAAAGAAAAAACACTTAATTTAGTGCCTTATGATGCCAATTTATCTTTACAATACCCTTACCCGACAAAAAGATATCTTTAAACCTCTTAAAGACAAGAGGATTACTCTTTATACTTGCGGTCCCACTGTTTATTCATATGCCCATATCGGAAATTTAAGAACTTATGTTTTTGAAGATTTATTAAAACGAGTTTTAATGTTTAACGGCTTTAAAGTTAAACACTTAATGAATATAACTGATGTTGGACATTTAACTTCTGATGCCGATACTGGTGAAGATAAAATTGAAAAAGAAGCCCAAAAAGAAAAAAAAACTGCTTGGGAAATAGCTGAATTTTATACTAAAGCTTTTTTTGATGATATAAAAAAATTAAATATAATTAAACCAACACTAGTTAAAAAAGCAACAAATTTTATTAAAGAGGATATCGAATTAATAAAGGCTTTAGAAAAAAATGGTTTTACCTATCGAACTTCTGACGGAATTTATTTTGATACTTCGAAATTAAAAGATTATGGAAAATTAACTGGAATGGATTTTAAAACATTAAATCAAACTTTAAAAGCAGGATCTCGAGTAGAATTTTCACTAGAAAAGAAAAATATTACTGATTTTTCTTTATGGAAATTTTCTCCAAAAAATGCGAAAAGGCAAATGGAATGGGAGTCTCCGTGGGGAATTGGTTTTCCGGGCTGGCATATTGAATGCGCTACTTTAAATTTAAAATTTTTAGCCCAAGCTTTCCGGGGCAAACAATTAGTACCAGAAAAAGCACAAACTATTGATATTCATTGCGGAGGAATTGATCATATTCCTATTCATCATACTAATGAAATAGCTCAAGTTGAAGCAGTAACTAAAAAACCATTTGTTAATTTTTGGCTTCACGGCGCTTTTCTTACTATCAAAGAAGGCCGAATGGGTAAATCTGAAGGTAATGTTGTTCTTTTAAATGACTTAATAAAACAAGGTTTTTCCCCTCTTTCTTATCGCTATTTTCTCTCAACCGCTCATTATCGTACTCCGTTAGATTTTTCTTTTGAGGCTCTAAAAAGCGCCCAAGAAAGTCTTAATAATTTATACGAATTTGTTTATAATCTATTATGGGATCTTAAATATAATAAAAATAAAAAAAATATTAAAACTAATAAGAAATTATTAAATGAATATCATTTAAAATGGCTTAATGCCATTAATGATGATTTAAATATTCCCAGAGCTTTAAGTATTCTTTGGCAATTAATTAATGATTATAATACTAAATCTAAAGAATTTAATCCTAAAGATGTGTACCAATTAATTTTAAAATGGGATCAAGTGTTTGGTTTAGATTTAAAAAGAATTAAAATAATAAAAACTACTCAGAAAGTTAAAAAATTATTAAAAGAAAGAGAAAAATTTAGAAGAGACAAAAATTTTCAAAAAGCAGATGAAATTCGCAATCAATTAAAAGAAATGGGTTACTTAATAGAGGATACACATTTTGGTACTAAAATTAAACCCTTAAGTTTTATTCAATATGATGAATATTATTCCTCAAGATAAGTTACCGCCTCAAAATCAAGAAGCAGAAGAATCAGTTTTGGGTTCAATTATTATTGATAATGAGTCTTTAATTAAAGTAGCTGATTTTTTAACTCCGGATGATTTTTATTTTCCTAAACACCGTTATATTTACGAAGCAATTTTAGAACTTTACACAAAAAATGCCCCAATTGATATTGTTTCTTTATCTAATCGTTTAGAAGAGAAAAATTTATTAAATGAAATTGGCGGCGCCAGCTTTCTTACTTCTTTAGTAAACAAAACCCCAACAAGTGCCCATATTAACTATTATGCTAATATTGTTCATCAAAAAAAGATTTTGAGAGATTTAATTAATGCTTCCTATAAAATTGCTGAATTGGGATTGGATGAATCATCTGATATTAATGAAATTATGGACAGAGCCGAACAGATTATTTTCTCTATTTCTCAAAAATCAGTTACTCAAAATTTCGTTTCCTTAAAAGATGAATTAGTAAAAGCCTTTGAAAGAATTGATCAATTACAAAAAGGAGGTGGTAAATTAAGAGGAATCCCTACTGGTTTTGAGGGTTTAGATAATTATCTTTCCGGCTTACAATCATCTGATTTAATTATATTGGGTGCACGACCATCTATTGGTAAAACTTCATTAGCTTTAGATATTGCCCGACACGCTGCTTTAAAAGAAAACGTACCGGTAGGAATATTTAGTTTAGAAATGTCTCGTGATCAAGTTGTTGATCGTTTAATTGCAGCTGAATCATCAGTTGATTTATGGAAAATTAGAACTGGTCATTTATCAAGTGATGGCGAAATAAATGATTTTACCTTAATCCAAAATGCCTTTAATCGCTTAGCTGAAGCCCCAATTTATATCGATGATGCAGCTGCGCCGACAGTAATGCAAATGAGAACAATGGCAAGAAGATTGCAAGCAGAAAAACAATCGGGATTAATTATTATTGATTATTTACAATTAATTACTCCTACCAATACTCGCGAAAGTACAGTACAACAATATTCTGAAATTTCTCGTTCTTTGAAAGGTTTAGCAAGAGAACTAAATGTTCCAATTTTAGCATTATCACAACTATCTCGCGCTGTCGAACAAAGAACCCCTCCAATTCCTCGTTTATCAGATTTACGCGAAACTGGTAGTTTAGAACAAGATGCTGATGTAGTCCTCTTTATTTACCGTGAAGATAAATATTACGAAAATAGTGAAAGAAAAAATATTGCTGACATAATTATTGCTAAACATCGTAATGGACCTTTGGGCAGAGTTTCTTTATACTTTAACGAACAATTAGCAAGTTTTAGAAGTCTAGAGCCAGAAGAAAAATATAACGAATTCGAAGAATTAGAGGGAGAATAATTCAAAATTAGAATTTGGAATTTAGAATCTAAAACCTGGAATTTGGAATAAATTTTTAATTTTTAATCTTTAAACTTTTATACTCAATACCGAATACTTATTTGTGTTATTTGGAATTTTAAATTAAATATATGGAATTTCTCAAGCCAGTTCAAAATTTTATTAAACTATTTTCACAGATTCCCGGAATTGGTCCTAGACAGGCAACAAGGATTGCTTTTTGGTTTCTTCATCAACCAAAAGAAACACAATTGAAATATATAAAAGAAATGGATACTCTTTCTAAAAAAATTAAACTTTGTGATGAATGTTTTTTACCCTTTGAACCCCAAAATAATGAAAACCTCTGTGAAATCTGCCGCGATCCCAAAAGAGACCATTCTACTATTTGCATTGTTGAAAAAGAAACCGATTTAATTTCTCTCGAAAAAACTAATAAGTATAAAGGAGTATATCATATTTTGGGAGGATTGATGTCAGAAATAGATGAAAATTATAATAATAATTTAAAAATTTCCGAATTATTAAATCGTATTAAAACAAGTTTTAATAAAAAGAAACCAATCAAAGAAGTTATTATTGCTTTAAGTCCCACTTCTAACGGAAATCTTACTACTTATTACCTAGAACGTCAGCTTAAATCTTTAAAGTTAAATTTTAAAATTACTAAATTAGCACGCGGTTTACCACATGGCGGTGAAGTTGAATTTGCTGATAGTGAGACTTTAATTAACGCGTTAGAGGGCAGGAAATAACAATCACTCGGAAAGGATATTGCCTTTCCTCACTCTAGAGGTTTACGAACTAAAAAATGGCGCTGAAGCGCCATTTTTTTATTGTATCTCTTTGATTTTTGCTTTCATATACGGCTGACGATGTCCTTTTTTCTTATGATATCTAGTTTTGGAATGATATCGAAACACAATAATTTTTTTGTCTCGCCCAACTTTTTCTACTTTAGCTACTACTTTTATGCCATCTAAGTAGGGCTTTCCGATTTTAATATTATTTTCATCGTCAACTAATAAAAGTACCTTATCAAAAGTGATTTCATCGCCCTCTTGAGCACCTTTTATTTTTTCAATTTTAATTTGTTGTTGAGGAGTAATTAAATATTGTTTTCCCCCAGTTTCAATAACAG
>JBAMLJ010000106.1:1332-20995 GCA_039793615.1 bacterium | reverse complement strand
TTCGGTGCAGGTTTTTTTATTAGGCGAGAAAATAATAAGGTATCTGGGATAAACTAAGAGATCCTTAATAAATTTTTAATTTTTAATTTTTTAACCATAAACCACAAAATGGTTTATGGCTCTAAACCTTAAGTGGTTCAGGGTTTTTAAACAATTATACTAAATACAGAATACAGAATACTGAATACAGAATACTGTACAGGGGTTGATTATTATTTGATATTGTTTTAAAATAGAAGTGGGCCTGGAGGCTGAGCACTCACTCAATACAAATAGCATTGGAGTATACCCCTCTAGGCCTCTCCTTTTTATCAATTTTTAATTTTTTATTTTATATGAAGATATTGATTCCTCATTGGGTAAAACAAAATGTTTCTTTAAAAGATTATACGACATTTAAAATTGGAGGAAAGGCAAAATTTTTAGCTGAAGTTCAAAATCAGAATCAGTTAATAGAAACGCTTAAGTGGGCTCGGCATAATAATTTGCCCATTTTTATTTTAGGCAATGGTTCCAATGTCTTATTTTTGGACAAAGGTTTTAAAGGTTTAATTATTAAATTGAATAATAATACTCTTAATGAAATTAATTCTTCCAGTATTTTAGTAGGGGCTGGATTACCTATAGGAGAATTTTTGCAAAAATGTGTTCAAAATAGTTGGCAAGGTTATGAATGGATGGGAGGGATTCCTGGTACAATTGGTGGTGCCGTTTATGGAAATGCAGGAGCTTTCGGTCATGAAGTCAAGGACAGTGTTATTAAAGTAAAAACTATTAATCTAAAAACTTTAAAAGAAAAAATATATTCTAATAAAGATTGTAAATTTGGTTATCGAGAAAGTATTTTTAAAAATAAAAATCACCAGAACGAAATTATTTGGGAGGTTGAATTAAAGAAAGAAATTGGTGATAAAAATTTAATTCAAAAAGAAATACAAGAATATTGGCAGTATAAAATTAGTCATCATATGTTTGAATATCCGTCTTTAGGAAGCATTTTCAAGAATATTATTATTGAAAAAACTCCTTATAAAAAATTTTATGATAAAAAAAATAGTAAAGTGAAAATTTTGGATGAAGTTGTAGAAGTTAAGGGTGGCAAAGTTTCAGCCGGTTATTTTATTGAAAAATGCAATTTGAAAGGGTATCGAATTAATGATGCTAAAGTGGCTGATTTCCATGCTAATGTTATTATTAACGTTAATAATGCAAAAGCAAAAGATGTTTTGAAGTTGATTGATTTGATAAAACGAAAAGTGTATCAAAAATTTAAAATAAAGCTTGAAGAGGAAATTATAATTGTTAAATAATATTTTTTAAAAATCTCTCATGGTGCAAGAAAATGTGAGAGATTTTTTTGTTTACGATGTATTTTTTTGTTTCTTAGTGTTCCGATAAATTTTTTTATCTTATAAAGACTTGACAAGCAGTTTCATTGCGTTAAAATGAAAGTAGAAAAAATAAAAAATTATTTTTTAAAAATTAGAAAATTTTTTCAAAAAATATTGAATAAAATTTATTAGATACTTTTTTAAAAATTTTTATATAAATTAGATAAAAATTTAAAATTATAAATTTTAAAATTATAAATACCCCAAAACACAATTTACTCTTTTAAAAATTAAAAAAGAATAAACAAAAGAATTGAATTACTTTCTCGCGTGTTCCAAGCAGCTGAGGGTCGACTGCTTGGGTAAAAATAAAATTTTACTAATATGGTTAAAAAAGTACAAAAAGCAAAAAAAGCTAAAAAAGCAAAAAAAGCTAAAAAGGCAAAAAAATAGCTTTTTAGTTTGATCTCCACGCCACAAATAATTGTTGGAATGGAAATCTGCCCCCGCGTCATTACTAATGTTTGGCGCGGGGGTTTGCTTTTTAGAGAATTTTTAGTTAGAATAAAAATAAATAATTTCAATATGAGAATTAATATCTATACTCAAAATTTTGAGCTTTTAAATATTCAAAAAGAATATATTGAAAAGAAGATGCTCTCCCTAGAAAAATTTACTAAAAGATTTAATAGGGAAATAGATTTAGATATTTATCTTGTTCAGGTAAGTAAACATCATCAAGAGGGAAATATCTTTACTATTGAGGCAAAATTAAAATTACCAGGTAAAGATATCTTTTGCAAAAAAGAAGGATCATCAATTCAAGAAATAGTTGAGATGTTGAAAGATGAATTAAAAAGATTAATTGTTAAAATTAAAAAAACTCAACAAAGTAAATGGAAAAAAATTTAGAAATGTATTTAAGATTTAAGTTGGGATTTAGAATCTGAAATACAATAACAAATTATTAATTTTTAATTTTTTAACCATAAACCACAAAGGGTTTATGACCCTGAACCCTAAGTGGTTCAGGGTTTTTAAACAATTATACTCAATACTCAATACAGAATACAGAATACTGAATTTGCTTTTAATTTTAATTTTATGTTTTCTTTTTTAAATCCTAACGAAGTTTACTTAAAACAAAAACAAAAAACTGTTAGCCAAATAAATCAAAAAGAAGAAGAATATAAAAATTTATCCCAACAAGAAATAAAGGATAAAATAAAACAATATCAAGAATTGGCTCAACAGAATAATAAGTTAGATCAACTTTTAGTTGATGTTTTTGCTTTAACAAGAATTGCGAGTTTAAGAACTTTAAAACAAAGGCATTTCGACGTGCAACTTTTAGGGGGAATTGCTCTTCATGAGGGAAAAGTTATTGAAATGAAAACCGGGGAAGGGAAAACTTTGGTTGCAACTTTACCGGCAACACTTAACGCTTTATTAAAAAAGGGGGTGCATATTGTAACTGTTAATGATTATTTAGCTAAACGTGATACAGTATGGATGGGGCAAATTTATAATTATTTAGGGTTAACTGTTAGCTGCATTACTCAGGAAGGGGCATTTATTTATGACCCAGTTTATTTTAATAATGAAAAATCTTTTGAAGAAAAAGATAGAATTCGTGATGAAATAGGTTCTTTTCATATTGAAAAATCTTTTTTGAGGCCAGTTAGTAAAAAAGAGGCTTATGAAGCTGATATTACTTATGGTACTAATACGGAATTTGGTTTTGATTATTTAAGAGATAATTTAGTAACTAGTTTAGCTGAAAAAGTTCAGCGAGGATACTATTATGCAATTATTGATGAAGTTGATAGTGTTTTAATTGATGAAGCAAGGACGCCTTTAATTATTTCTTTCCCTGATGAAGAAGCGCCAAAATTATATCAACAATTTGCTTCGTTAGCTCGTCAATTTGTAAAAGATAAAGATTTTATTATAGATGAAAAATTAAAAACTGTTTCTTTAACAGAAGAAGGTTTAGATAAGGCGGAAAAAATTTTTGGTTTTAATATTTTTGACCAAAAAGGAGTGATTTTGGTGCATTATTTAATTACTAGTTTGCAAGCAGAATATTTATACTTAAAAGATCGTGATTATATCGTTAAAGATAATAAAGTAATAATTGTTGATGAATTTACTGGAAGGCTTTTACCGGATCGTCGTTATTCCGGTGGTTTACACCAAGCTATTGAAGCAAAAGAACATGTTCCAGTAAAAGAAGAAAGTCGAACTGTAGCAACTGTAACTTTACAAAATTATTTTCGCATGTATGAAAAATTAGCAGGAATGACAGGAACTGCTTTAACTTCCCAAGAAGAATTTAAAAAAGTGTATAACATGGATGTAGTTGTTATTCCGACTAATAAACCAATGATTAGGCGCGATTTACCAGATAGAATTTATAAAACACAGGAAGCAAAATATAGAGCAATTATTAATGATGTTAAAGAAAGATATAAATTGGGACAACCAATTTTAATCGGTACTCCATCAGTCGAGAAAAATGAATTAATTAGTAACTATTTAAAAAAAGCTGGAATTCCTCATAATGTTTTAAATGCAAAAAATCATGAAAAAGAAGGTGAGATTATTGCTCAAGCTGGAAAATTACATAAGGTAACAGTGGCAACTAATATGGCTGGACGTGGTGTTGATATTATTTTGGGCGGCAATCCTTCTGATTTAAAAGAAAGGGAAGAGATTTTAAAACTTGGAGGATTACATGTGATTGGAACAGAACGTCATGAAGCTCGAAGAATTGATAATCAATTAAGAGGAAGAGCTGGGCGTCAAGGTGATCCGGGTTCTTCCCAATTTTTTCTTTCTTTAGAAGATGATTTAGTAAGATTATTTGCTCCCAATTATTTAAGTTCTTTAATGGAAAAGATGGGGTGGCCTGAAGATGAACCAATAGAACATCCAATGGTATCAAAAGCAATCGAAATGGCACAATCCAAAATTGAAGATATGTATTTCGATATGCGAAAACATATTTTAGAGTACGATGATGTTATTAATAAACAACGTCAAACTTTTTATCGTTTAAGAGATAGTATTTTGCTTAAAGAAAAAGAAAGAAATTTACTGGAATTTATTAAAGAAATATTTAATAATAAAGGAGTAGAATTTCCTGAGGAGCAATTTAACAAAAAGAAAGAGCAATATGGTGAAGATAAAATAATAAATGTTTTTAAGCTTTTTATTTTAAGGAGTTTAGATAATTTATGGGTTAATCAAATTGAACAAATGGAATTGTTAAGAGATTCAACTGCTTTAAGAGCGTATGGTGGTCAAGATCCTTTAGTAGAATATAAAAAAGAAAGTTTTTATTCTTATAAAAGATTAGAGGAACAATTTAAAGATTTAGTAATTCAAAATATAAAAAATATTTTAGAGTTTTAATTAAAAATTTATTATTGTGTATCAAGTTTCGCTTCAACAATTTACTGGTCCTTTGGATTTACTTTTACAATTAGTAGAATCGAAGAATCTTTCGATTACTGATTTATCATTGGCTCAAGTTACTCAAGAATACATTAATTATATTAACGAAAAAGATAATATTAATCCTGAGGAATTAGCCGATTTTCTGGTAATTGCTTCTACTTTACTTTTAATTAAATCAAAAGCATTATTACCTTCTTTAATATTAAAACCAGAAGAAGAGGAAGAAATTTTAGATTTAGAAACGCGTTTAAAAATTTATAAAAAATATAAGGAAGCAGCTGAATTCTTAAAAAATACAATTAAAAAAGAAATATTCATTATTAATCGTCCTTCTTGGTTTAATGTTTCTTCGTCTTTTAATCCTCCGCCTCATTTTGAAATTAATTATTTGGTAAATTCATTAGAAAATATTTTGAGTCAAATTGGTGGTAATGAAGAAGTTGTTTTAGAGAAAAAGAAAATCGAAAAAATAAAAACTTTAGAAGAAAGAATTAAAGAATTAGTGGAGCGATTAACAAATAACAATAAGTATAAATTAAGTGACTTGGTAGACAATAAAGAAAATAAAATTGATTTAATTTTAACTTTTTTGGCGATTTTACATTTAGCCAAAAGAAAGATTATTAATTTAGAACAAAATAATAATTTTGGTGAAATATGGATCTCAACTCAATCTTAGAAAGCATTCTTTTCGCCTCTAACGAACCCCAAACCTCGGAAGATTTGAGTAAAATTTTAAATATTCCTATTGAGGAAATAGAAAATAGTTTACTAAACTTGCAAAAGTATTATTTAGAAAATAATCGCGGTTTAAGATTATTGAATAATAATAATAAATGGTTGTTATCAATCAACCCTGAAAATACCTCTTATCTTAATAAATTTAAAAAGGAAGTTTTAGAAGGTGATTTAAGTTCCGCTGTTTTAGAAACTTTGGCGATTATAGCTTATCGAGGTCCAATTTCTAGAGCAGAAATTAATGAAATCCGAGGTGTTGATTCTTCCTATATTTTGCATCAATTGCTTTTAAGAGAATTAATTGAGCGCTTTCCGAATCCTCAAAGAACTAATATTTTTCTGTACCAAGTATCTTTTAAGTTTTTAAAACATTTGGGATTAAATAGCATTAAAGATCTTCCTAATTATGAAGAACTACATCAAAAAATTTCCAATATTTAAAATTTTATATTGGTCTGCTACTATTTTTCTTTTATTAGTTATTGTTTATGGTGGCTATTTAACTAATTTAAAAAGAATGCAAAAATTAAACGAAGAATCATTAATTAATATTGATCACAGTAAATTAAATTTACAAAGTCAGCCTAAAGGTATTAATGCTTTGTCCTATGTTGTTGGTAATTTAGAAACAGGACAAATTTTTATTAGTCATAATGCCGATTTACATCTTTATCCGGCGTCAATTTCTAAATTAATGACCGCAGCAGTAATTTTAGATCATTTATCTTTAAATGATAAAGTTGTTATTTCCAAGTACGCAGTTAGTGCCGAAGGAGAGGAAGGAAATTTAGAACCGGGAGAAATTTTTACTGTTGAAGATTTATTAAAAGTGCTTCTTATTCCCTCTTCTAACGATGCAGCTATTGCTTTTGAAGAAGCATTGAGTCAAAAAAAATTAGATCTGGTTTTTTTAATGAATGAAAAAGCAAAAGAATGGGGAATGAATAATTCCGCCTTTTTTGGTTCTACTGGTTTAGATCGAAAGGGAAATTTTTCCACTGCCAAAGACTTATTTTATTTAGCGCAGCACCTTTATAAGGATTACCCGATTTTAAAAGAGATAACTACTTTAAATTTTACTAAAGTATATTCTTTAAATTTACATAAGGAGCATTTATTACAAAATACCAATATTCTTTTAAATTCTTATGATAATATTATTTTAAGTAAAACTGGGACTACCCCCAATGCTAAAGAATGCTTATTGATTGCTTTTAATTTTCCTTTGAAAAATGATATAATACCTTTAGGGATAATTACTCTTTCTTCAAATGATCGTTTCGATGACGTGACTAAATTATATGAATGGTTTTCAAAAAATATTATTTTAAATTAATTTATTTTTATGATTTATTCTTCTTTATTTTTTCAATTGAGTAGAATAATTTTTTTAACCGTTTTCTCAGCAGCAGTGGCAGTTTTTTTAACTCCTTTATGGACGAAGATTTTGTATAAATATAAATTAGGAAAACAAATCAGACAAGATAGCAATGCCCCAATTTTTATGAGTCTCCATCAAAAAAAAGCTGGAACTCCGACAATGGGAGGAGTAATTATGTGGGGAGCAACACTTTTAATAACTTTTTTCTTTTTTATTTTAAGTAAAACAATCAATGGTTTTTGGTCACACATTAATTTTCTTTCTCGCTCGCAAACATGGTTGCCATTAGCAGCGATGGTTGGAGCCGCTCTAGTTGGTTTAATTGATGATTTATTAGGGGTTTTTCATATTGGTGTTAAGGGTGGTGGTTTAAGGATAAGAGAAAAGGTTGTTCTTTATACTTTAATTGCAATTTTAGGAGCTTGGTGGTTCTGGGTTAAATTAGGCTTTAATACAGTAACGATTCCATTTTTAGGGTCGTTTCAGCTAGGGTATTGGTATATTTTGTATTTTATTTTTATTGTGGTGGCAACAACTTTTTCAATGAATGAAACTGATGGTTTGGATGGTTTAGCAACAGGTGTTGCTATTGCTGGTTATTTTAGTTTATTAATAGTTGCTTTTATAAAAGGGAAATATGATTTAGCAGCTTTTTTAGCAACATTTTTAGGAACAATGGTGGCTTTTTTGTGGTTTAATGTTTATCCAGCAAGATTTTTTATGGGTGATACTGGGGCAATGGCTTTAGGGATTACTATGGGAATAACAGCAATGTTTTTAGATGTTTCTTTATATTTACCATTTTTTGCTTTTATTTTGGTGGTAGAATCATTATCAGTAATTATTCAAAAGATTTATAAAAGAATAAAACACCAGAAATTATTTTTATCAACTCCAATTCATCATCATTTTGAAGCTAAAGGTTGGCCAGAAACAAAAGTAACAATGAGGTTCTGGATTATTGCCGGATTGATGGCTGCATTAGGTTTGGCTCTATACTTTCTTAATATGTTTATGATATAATAATTTATGATATATAATAATAAAGTGAGTTCGTCTTTTCTTCTGCTCATTTAGGAGGGGAGGAGCCTCGCCCACCTCTCCCTTCTAATTGGGGTTTATAAATAAACCCCTAAATAGATGACCCCTTCCCTGAATCATTCGCAGAAGAAAAGACTCACTCTTGGACAGAAAAATATATCTCTTCGCTCTAGAGGTTTAAAAATTAAAAATTTCTTTACATTATGTCTATTGACTATCAAAAAAAATTAGCAGAATTAATGGTTTTAGCAGCTCAGCAAGGCGCTTCTGATCTTCATTTAAGTGTAGGAAAGCATCCCACGGTGAGAATTGATGGTAATTTAATACCAATTACCAATGAACCAATTCTCACTCCAGAAATGACCGCGGGTTTAATTAGCGTTCTTTTAACTCCAGAACAAGAAGAAAAATTATTAAAAGAAAAGGAAATTGATTTTGCTTTTTCTTACGAAGATAAAATTAGATTTCGTATTAATGTCTATTTTCAAAAAGGTTATTTATCAGCAGCTTTAAGATTAATTCCAGTCCATATCAGAACTATTGAGGAATTAAATTTGCCGTCAATTCTTCATGAATTTTCTAAATATAATCAGGGTTTTATTTTAATTGTTGGCCCAGCTGGTCATGGGAAAACAACTACTTTGGCAGCAATAATTGATGAAATCAATCATAAAAGAATGGATCATATTATTACTATTGAGGATCCAATTGAATATACTTTTACTCAAGATCGAGCTTTGATCGATCAAAGAGAAGTTGGAAATGATACTTTAAGTTTTCATCGCGGTTTAAGATCAGTTTTAAGACAAGATCCTGATGTGGTAATGATTGGTGAAATGCGTGATCCAGAATCAATTTCGATTGCCTTAACTGCTGCTGAAACAGGACATTTAGTTTTATCAACTTTACATACTAATTCGTCTAGTCAGACAATCGATCGTATTATTGATAGTTTTCCTGCTAACCAGCAAAATCAGGCAAGAGCACAATTAGCCTCAACTTTGATCGGAATTGTTTCCCAAAGATTAGTGCCCAGAATTTCTGGTGGACGTATTCCTGCTTGTGAAATAATGTTTGCTAATTCAGCAGTAAGGAATTTAATTCGTGAAGGAAAAACTTATCAAATTGATTTAGTTATTGATACCTCATTGGAAGAGGGAATGACCTCATTAAATCGTTCCTTAATAGATTTGGTAAGAAGGAGAGAAATTTCTTTAGAAGTTGCGGAAACTTATTCTTTAAATCCTTCAGAATTAAGGCAATTATTAGGATAAAAATAATTTTCAGTTATCAATTCTCAATTTACAATAAGTTTTCAATGATTCAATTTTTAATTCTTAATATTTAAAACTTATAAAATTCTAAATCCAATAAAAATTACAAATTAGAAATTATAAATTTTAATTATATTGGTATGAAATTTTTTTATCGCGCAAAAGATAAATTAGGTAATGTAAAAACAGGCGTTGTTGAGGCGCGTTCTTTAGATGCTGCTTTAAAATTATTACAAAACTATGGTTTAGTAGTTACAGATATTACGCCAGAAAAAACAATAACTTTTTTTGATCAATTATTTGGTAGAAAGACTCGAATTTCGCGTAAAGATTTAGTGGTTTATTTAAGGCAGTTTGCAACTTTGCTTCAAAGTCATGTGTCTTTAGCCGATGCCCTTCGAACTTTAATGATTCAGGCAGCAACTTCTGCAATTAGAGATTTAACTTATGACTTAATGTCTGATTTGGATGCTGGTTTGCCATTATCAAAAGCAATGCAAAAACACGAAGATGTTTTTGGTGAATACTATGTTGAAATGGTGAGAGCTGGTGAATTTTCTGGGAAATTAGATGAAGTATTATCTCAATTAGCCGATTATGCGGAATACGAAAATGATTTATTAACAAAAGCAAAATCATCAGCAACTTATCCTGCTTTTTTGGTTTTAACTTTCGTTGCTATCGGAACGCTTATTACTACTGTTTTGGCTCCTCAAATGGCTTCTATTTTTGATGAATTTGGAAAAACACCTCCATTAGGAACAAAAATTTTAATTAATATTGGTGATTTTTTAAATCATTGGGGTTTAATTGTTTTGATTATTTTAGGTGGTATTATTACAATGATTCTTAATTATTTTCATTCCGAAGAAGGAAGGAGGCTATTAGGGATTTATTTACTTAAAATTCCGATAATCGGCGGTATTTATAAAAAAATTTATATAGGACGTTTTACCAAAACTGCTTCCAATTTACTTTTAGGAGGTATTCCGGCAGTTATTGCTTTTCAGGTTGCAGGTCGTTCAACTGGTAATTATGTTTATCAAAAAATTAGCGAAGAAATAGCAGAAAAATTAAAAACCGGAGAAAGTATTAATAAAGTTTTATCTCAATATCCGGAATATTTCCCTCCCCTAGTAAGCCAAATGACAGCAGTTGGAGAAACAACCGGTAGATTAGAAGAAATTTTACAAAAAGTAGCAGAATATTATCAAAAAGAAGTTAATACTTCATTTAATACAATGGTAGATTTACTGCAACCGATTTTAATTATTATGATTGGATTTCTAGTAGCTTTATTAGTTTCTGCTGTTTTATTACCAATTTATCAGTTAGCTCAGGGAATATAATATAATTTACAATTTCACTTTATAATTTTCAATTATATAAAAGTCGAATTTAAAAGGTACAATTTTAATTCCAAATAACAAACTCAAATTTTAAAAGCTAAATTTTAAATTTTAAATGAATGATTAAATGATCAAATAATTAATTGTTTAAAAATTACGAATGAAAAATTAATTTAATTTAATATAATAAAGGTCGATAAAATAATAAAAAAATTAAATTTAAATTAATAAAATAAATTAATATGAAAAAATTTCAAGGTTTCACTATTATTGAAATGTTAATAGTGGTAACAATTATTGCGGTTTTAGCTGGTTTAATTTTAAGAGGAATGGGTGGCGCTTTGCCTAAAACTCGTGATTCAAGAAGGTTAGGTGATTTAAAGAATATTCAGAATATGTTGGAATTGTATTATACTAAAACTGGTAGTTATCCCAGTGCAGGAAGTGGTTATTTAACAGAATCCCAATTAGAAATAGCTTTACAGGCCCAATTGGGTTCGAATGTAAAAGTACCCAAAGATCCTTCCGGGGGTCCTAATCATTATTATTACTGTCCTGGAGCTGCTTCAGCAACTGGCTCTATTACTAGTTATATTTTAGGAGCAGTAATGGAAACAGGAGTTCCTTCTGATAGTATTACTGGTCAAACTTGCGCGAGTAAAACTTGTGGCTCAGGTAATTTTTATTGCGTAGGAATGTAATTTAAAATACTTTAAGTAACAATGAATACAACGTTATTTAGTGGTGTTTTTATCTTTATTTTAGGAACTGTTATCGGAAGTTTTTTAAATGTAGTAATTGATCGTTTAGACACAGAAAGATCGGCTTTTGAAGGCCGATCTTTCTGTCCTTATTGTGGCAAGACTTTATCTTGGTGGGAAATGGTACCGGTTTTAAATTATATTTATTTAAGGGGTCGCTGTTCTTCTTGCCATCATCGTTTACCACTACAATATCCAATTATTGAAGCTTTAACAGGTATTTTATTTTTAAGCGCTTATTTAAGATTTTTACGTTTTCCTTTAATTAATAATTCTATTTTTTATAATTTATTTTATTATTTCAGTCATTTTAATTTAGAAACACTTTTTTTAATATTAACCTTTTTAATTTGGCTATATTGGATTTTTGTGTTAATTTCTATTGCGCTTTATGATTTGAAGAAATATTTAGTAGCTTCAGAAATTTTGTTACCAGCAATTATTATTAGTTTTATTTATAAAATAATTATTGGTATTGTTTTGCATTTTAATCATTTTTTTCTTTTAGAACAAACAAATTATCTTCTTGGAAGTGATACTTTATTATTTGGTCAATATAATTATTTTTTATCTTTATTTTTAGGAATCTTTTTTGGTTTTAGCTTAATTGCCAGTTTAGCGTTTTTTACCAAAGAAAAGGCAATGGGTTGGGGTGATGCCTTGATTGGAATTTTAATGGGAATTATTTTAGGGTTTCCTAATATAATAATCGCTTTAATTATTACTTTTTTAAGTGGGGGTTTTATTTCTTTTATTCTTATTGCTCTGAATAAAAAAACAATGAAAAGCTATTTACCATTCGCGCCTTTCTTAGTTTTAGGCACTTTGTCTGTTTTGTTATTTGGTGATATAATAATAAAAGGGTACTTATTAATACTTTTATTGTAAAGATTGTAAAAATAAAGTAGATACTAATTTAAAATTTATTATTATATTTCAGATTTTAATTCTTGAGTTACAAGTTATAAGTTATAAGAGTTATGAATTTAAAATTTAAAATTAAAAATTTAAAAATTTTTTCAGGATTTATTCGTCTAAATTTTTTAAAGAAAAACTTAGGCGGGTTCACTATTATTGAAATGCTTGTTACTTTAAGTGTTGTTACTTTATTAACCTTAATGGTTATTAGTTATTCAAGACAAAGTGAGTTATTAACGAATTTAATTCGAGAATCAGAAAGATTAATGTATTATTTAAAACTTGCTCAAAGTTCTTCAATGCTAACTTTAAAAAAGGACAGTACTAATATTTGTGGTTGGGGAATTAAAGTAGATACTGTAAATAATCAAGATACTGTAAATAATCAATATTTTCTTTTCACTGATTCTTGCTCTTCTGGAATCAGAAATGTTTATGATCCTTCTGATAGTATTATTGAAACAATTAAGCCCTTAAATGGAATTTTTTTAAAAGATAGTAATATTAAGTCTATTGTTTTTGTTCCTCCCAATCCTGATGTTTATTCTGATCCAGTTAATATTTTACAAAACGGTGAGGCTCAAATAACAATTTGTTTAGCTAATAATACCAATCAATGTATTAATATTAAGGTAAATCAAGCCGGTTTAATATATAAGAATTAAATAATATGGCAATGGAGATTAAAAAATCACAATTTAATTTAAAATCCAAAAGAGGTTTTACTTTAATTGAGGCTTTAATAGCGATTTCGATTTTAATAATTGGCATTGTTTCAAGTTTTATTTTGGTTACCCGTGCTTTGTATAATACTAATATTATTCAAGATCGGTTAACTGCCAGTTTTTTGGCTCAAGAAGGATTAGAGTTGGTAAGGCAAATTAGGGATTCAAATTATTTAAATAAAATAAATGGTGGTTCTATAAATTGGGATAATAATTTGGCCCCAGGCAATTATCGAATAAGTTTTGAAAACGGATTAGAAAAAATTCAAAATCCCAATGACGCTCAATTATATTTTCATGATGATAGTGGTTTATTTAATTATATTTCTAGCGATGGAAAATTAACTTCTTTTTCACGAAAGATTAACATTGAACAAATTTCTTCTGACGAACTAAAAATTACGACGATAATTAATTGGCAAACAAAAGGAAGTGAATATACAATTCAGGTAGAAGATCATTTATTTAATTGGTTACCATTATGAGTTTAATTAAAAATACAAAATTAAATAAAAAATTAAATAAAAAAGGATTTACCTTAATAGAAGTATTAATTGCGACTTCAATTTTTGTTTTAACAATGGTAGTGTTATCACAAATATTTATTAATGTAATGCGTTCCGAAAAATTGGCTTATGCTCTTTTAGATAGTGAAAGTATCATTAGAAATAATTTAGAATATATGGCACGAGCTATACGAATGGGAACAAAATTTAAGCTAATTTCTAATTCCAAGATTTGTTTTTTAAATAGTAGAAACGAGAATCAATGTTTTTATTTCGAAAAAAATTCTTTAAATCAAAGTATCAATGGAGTACCCGTTTCTTTAATTGATTCCTCAAAATCATCTCTTAAAATTCATCAAGGTTCTTTTTTATATAATAGTGATCCCAATAAGCAGCCAATCATTATAATCCAAATTTGGGCGCAAACAGAAGTTAAAGGAGATATCTATGATTTTAAAGTTGAAACTGCTGTAACTCCAAGAACTCTAAATATTAGCAGTTAAAATTCATAAATATTATTTAAAATTATGCAAAAACAAAGAGGACAAATATTTTTAATGACCATTTTAACTTTGAGCACTGTTTTAACCGCAGGGGTTATTTTGATTACTATTTTTACTCGGGACTTAAAACTTTCAAGTGAAACAGTTACTTCGGTAAAATCTCTATATGCAGCTGATAGTGAAGTAGAAAGAACAATGTATTATAAATTTAAAGACCAATATCCGGATTTAAACATTCAAGATGCTACCACTACTTCTTGTATGAATCCTACTAAAACTCCTACAACTTTAGTTTCTGCTTGTCCTATCGATTGTGAAAAAGGATCGGAATGTATTAAGGCTACGGGTTTGATTGGTAAAATTAGTCGTGGTTTAGAAGTTGACTTTTAATAATACATTATAAAAAAATTTTAATTTTTATACATTTAGTCATTTAGGCTTTATTTAAAATTTAAAATTCAGCCTTTAAAATTTAGATAAACTATATTGAATACTCAATACTGAATATTTCTTTTTGTCATTTGCAATTTGAATTTGTGTTTATAATTAATTTTACTATGCTTAATAAAAAAGAAGCTCAAAAAAGGATCGAGTTACTTAAAAAAGAAATCGAAAAATATCGCTATGCTTATCATGTTTTGGATCAATCTTTAATTCCCGATGAAGTATTAGATTCTTTAAAGAAAGAATTATATGATTTAGAACAACAATATCCTGATTTAATTACTCCCGATTCACCGACGCAAAGAGTTGGGGGTGAACCCTTAAAAGAATTTAAAAAAGTAAAACATGAGATCCCAATGATTTCTTTAAATGATGCTTTTTCAGAAGAGGATATGAGAGATTGGTACGAAAGAATCACAAAATTAATTGCTCCTGAAGATATTAAAAAATTACAATTTTATTGTGAACATAAATTTGATGGTTTGGCAATTTCTTTAATTTATGAAGATGGTATTTTTAAAGTTGGTTCAACACGAGGCGATGGTTATACGGGCGAAGACGTAACTCAAAATTTAAAAACGATAGAATCAATTCCTTTAAGATTGAGATTGGAAGAAACAAAAAACGAATATCCTCAATTTAAAATTACTAAACAAATCGAAGTTCGTGGTGAGGTTTTATTAACTAAAAAAGAATTCAATCGTATTAATGAAGAACAGAAGAAATTAGGGTTACCTATTTATGCTAACCCTCGAAATGTAGCCGCTGGTTCAGTAAGACAACTTGATCCCAAAGTAACTGCCTCAAGAAAATTAGAATTTTTTGCTTACGATCTTATTAGTGATGTGGGCGCTAGAACCCATGAGGAAAAACATCGTTTTTTGCAAGCCTTAGGTTTTAAAACTCATAATAAAGATAATAAGTTAGTTAACGATTTAGAAGAAGTATTTAAAGCACACGATGAATTGTATAAAATGCGCGATAGCCTACCTTATGAAATTGATGGGATGGTAGTTATTATTAATGATAATAAATTATTTGAAATGTTAGGTACTGTTGGTAAGGCTCCTCGAGGGGCTATCGCTTATAAGTTTCCTCCGCGAGAAACAACAACAATTGTGGAAGATATTATTGTTCAAGTAGGGCGAACTGGCGTTTTAACACCAGTTGCAATTTTAAAACCAGTTAATATAGGGGGGGTTACAGTCTCGAAGGCAACTTTACATAATAAAGAAGAAATTAAAAGATTGGGATTGAAGATTGGTGATACGGTAATTGTTACTCGAGCAGGAGATGTTATTCCTCAAATTGAAAAAGTTTTACCAAATTTAAGAAGTGGCAAAGAAAAAGAGTTTAAGATGCCAACAAAGTGTCCTATTTGTAATACTCCCGTTATAGAAGATAAAGGAGGGATAATTGTTTATTGTCCTAATAAAAATTGTCCTGCTCGTTTTCAGGAAAAGATATATCATTTTGTTAGTAAAAATGCTTTTGATATCAAAGGAGTTGGTCCTAAAATTATTAATCGCTTATTAGATGAAGGTTTAATTCAGGATGCCAGCGACTTATTTGATTTAAAAGAAGGAGACATTAAAGCGCTTGAAAGATATGGAGAAAAATCTAGCCAAAATATTATCAAATCTATTAATGAACATAAAGAAATTCCTTTGAATCGTTTTTTATACAGCTTGAGCATTTTGCATTTAGGAGAAGAAAATGCTACTATTTTAGCAAATTATCTTCAGGAAAAATATTTTAAGGATAAACCTCTTAATATTATAAATTTAATCGAAATCGGTACTAATTTAAAAAAAGAAGATTTAGAAAATATTCATTCTTTCGGAAAGGTTATTATTCAATCAATTATTGATTGGTTTAAAGATAGAAATAATATTAAGTTTTTGCAAAAATTAGCGAAAAAAGGTATTATATTATTACCAGTTTCGCCGGTTCAATCGAATATTTTAAAGGGTTTAACATTTGTTTTTACCGGAGAATTAGAATCAATGTCTCGTGATGAAGCAAAAGCAGAGGTAAAAAAGAGAGGAGGAAAGGTTTTGGAAAGTGTTTCTTCAAAAACAAATTTTGTAGTAGTTGGCAAGAATCCTGGTTCTAAATACGAAAAAGCAAAAGAATTAAAAGTTAAAATAATTAACGAAAAAGAATTCTTGAAAATGTTAAAATAAAAAGCATAGATTCTAAATCAAGTATTCGGTATTAAGTATTGAGTATAATTATTTAAAAATTCAAAATTCAAAAATTTATTCCATATTTTGGATTCCAAATTCTATATTCTAGATTCCAAATTTTATTTTACATTTTGAGATTTATATTTTAATTTTAATTTATGGATTTTTTGGAAATTAATCATTTATTACAATTAGCGCGTTTAGAAATGAGCGAAGAAGAAAAACAAAAAATAGCACGTGATTTGAATGCTATTTTAGATTATGTTAATCAATTACAAAAAATAGATACTATTAATATTGAACCAATGAATGGTGGTACTTTTGAGGAAAATGTTTTACGCGAAGATATTATTAATCATGAAAACTCTAATTTAAAAAAAGAGGGCTATTTTGAGGTGCCGCCTATCTTTTAAATCAATTTTCAATTCTCAATTTACAATTTTTATTGAATTTTTAATGACTCACTATTCAATAAATATTTATATGTTTGAAAATTGAAAATTATGAGATTCATTGTAAATCGTACATTAGAAATTGTACATTTTAATCAAATTGATATGATTTATGATTAAAGAATTGCATCAGAAATTAATTAATAAAGAAATTACTGTAACTAAACTTATTAGTGATTATTTTAATCGTATTAAAAATCAGGATAAAGAACTTAATGCTTTTATTAATCTAAACGAAGAACAGGCATTTAAAAAAGCGCAAGAGATTGATGAAAAAATACGAAGAGGGGAAGAAATTGGTCTTTTAGGAGGAATTCCTTATGCTGTAAAAGACAATATCTTAGTTAAGGGATTAAAAACAACCGCAGCCTCAAAAATTTTAGAAAATTATATAGCGAGTTATAACGCTACCGTAATTGATAAATTAGAAAAAGAAGGGGCAATTATTATGGGTAAAACCAATTTGGATGAATTTGCTATGGGTTCTTCAACAGAAAATTCTGCTTTTTTTGTCACAAAGAATCCTTATGATTTGTCAAGAGTACCCGGTGGTTCTTCTGGTGGTTCAGCAGTGGCAGTTAAAAGCGAAATGAGTGTTTTTGCTTTAGGTTCTGATACTGGTGGTTCAATCAGACAGCCAGCAGCTTTTTGTGGTATTGTTGGATTTAAACCTTCTTATGGAGCAGTATCTCGCTATGGTTTAATTGCGATGGCTTCTTCTTTGGATGTAATTGGTCCTTTTGCAACTAGCGTTGAGGATGTAGAAATTATATTTCACACTATTAAGGGAAAAGATTTAAAAGATGCAACTTCTCACGAAGTACCGGATTTTACAAATCAGGAAATAAGACTCGAAAATTGTACCATTGGTATACCAAAAGAATTTTTTGTTAAAGGATTAGATGATGAAATTAAAAATAAAATTGAAGAAGTGATAAATAAAATAAAAAACTATTCTTTGATTAAAGAAGTAAGTTTACCCCAAACTACATCAGCCTTACCTTGTTATTATATTATTATGCCAGCAGAAGTGAGTTCTAATTTAGCACGTTATGACGGAATTAGATATTCGCCAAATCCCAAATTCCAAATTCCAAATTCTAACTTAAATTTACATGATTTATATTTTCAGACACGAGGTCAGGGGTTTGGTCAAGAAGTGCGCCGAAGAATTATTTTAGGCACCTATGTTTTATCGAAAGGTTATTACGATGCTTATTATAAAAAAGCACAAAAGGTAAGAAGATTAATTGTTAATGAATTTCAAGAAGTATTTAAGGAAGTTGATTTTTTGATAACTCCAACTACTCCAACGCCTCCATTTAAAATAGGAGAAAAAAGTAGCGATCCTTTAGCAATGTATCTTTCCGATATTTTTACTGTTTCAAGCAATATTAGTGGGGTGCCGGCAATAAATATTCCTATTGGATTAACTAAAGACAATTTACCGATTGGAATGCAAATCATTGGTCCTTATAATTCTGATTTAAAATTATTAGCATTTGCTAAATTAATTGAACAAATCCTTGTTTGAAAAAATTTTAAAAATTTTATATTGGGTCAAAATTATTGCCTTAATTTGTATTCCCTTTCTTTTATGGGGGATAATTTATTATACTAAAAAATTAAAAATATTTTCTAAAAAAATTGAACAAATTAAAGCGTGGTTTGGTATAAATGATGTTTACGAAACTCCTTCAAAAACTAAAAAACAATGGGAAATTATTGACGAGTTATTATTAGAAAATTATAGTTCTTCTTGGAAACTAGCTGTGCTAAAAGCTGATGCTTTAATTGAGAATTTATTAAAGCAAATAGGGTTTAAAGGGGATACCCTAGATGAATTAATTAATTCTTTAAAATTAAAAGGATTTAAGAATTTAGAAATTTTAAGCGGAGCTCATGAGGTAAGTAAGGAAATTTTAACAAACCGAGATTATAATATCAGTCAAAAAGAGGCACGAAATATTGTGGAAATTTATAAAAAATTTTGGCAAGAAATAATTGATCAGATTTCTTTACTTTGAATTGTACTAATTTTTAATATTTTGTTTTAAGGGGTTGCATTTTTTAAATTTTATATTATAATTAATTTAACTAATCGTGTTTTACAAACGCGATTGAGACAAAGTTAGAAAGCCATCCACAAAAATACTTTTTAACTTAGCCTTTTATTAATTAAGGATGACTTTCTTTGACTTTTTTAATTAAGTGACTTTTTTAATTAAGCCGCGGGGTGGAGAAGCAGTATCTCGCGGGGCCCATAACCCCGAGACGCAGGTGCAATTCCTGCCCCCGCAACTATCGCTCGGAAAATATATTGTCTTTTGAAAACGTCCAAAATCCCCAGCGAGGATTTTGGACTCGCGCAAGCTCCTCGTTCTGGCGCCTTCGGCGCCAACCCTGCCCACTCGTCGCTTGAGCGTTTCTCAAAACAATATATTTTCCTCACTCTTTAGGTTTAAAAATTAAAAATTGAAAATTAAAAATTGGTATTCTGTGGCTCTGTAGTTCAACGGTTAGAACGGGGCACTCATAACGCCCAAATGGTAGTTCGACTCTACCCGGAGCCACAAAGAGAATTAAAAA
>JBAMLJ010000106.1:0-1232 GCA_039793615.1 bacterium | reverse complement strand
AAAAAGAGAATTAAAAATACAAAAATGCGGGTGTAGTTCAGCCCGGTTAGAACGCCGCACTGTCACTGCGGAGGTCGCCGGTTCAAATCCGGTCGCCCGCGCTGCCTACTTTTAATAAAAATATAGAAGATACTTGAAAATTTTTTAAGAAATGCTATAATTATATATCATTTTAAAAATAGAAAAACTAAATAAAGAAACGAAATAGAAAAAACTAGAAAAGAAAGAACCTTTACAATTTAAAATGCTTAATTTTTTCTTGTTATTCCAAGCGCCTTAATTTACTTAAATTTCTTTTTGAAATTTAAGTAAATTTTTATTGAGGATTTGATCCTGGTCCAGGATGAACGCTGGCGGCGTGGATAAGGCATACAAGTCGAACGGTCCTTCGCTCCACACTGTGTGTGGAACTACGGAACTGTAAGCAATCTTTATTTAAATAACTTACTATTCCAAAGTTCACACGTAGTGCGGAGCGAAGGATAGTGGCAAACGGGTTAGTAATACCTTAGTACGTACCGCAGAGTTTGACATAGCCCATCGAAAGATGGGGTAATTTCAAATGGTGTCCGGTCTCGAAAGAGTATCGGACTAAAGTCGCAAGACGCTCTGCGATCGGCTTAGGTCCTATCAGCTAGTTGGTGAGGTAATGGCTCACCAAGGCGATGACGGGTAGGGGGTGTGAGAGCATGACCCCCAACAATGGTACTGAGAACGGACCATACTCCTACGGGAGGCAGTAGCCGAGAATCTTCGGCAATGGGCGCAAGCCTGACCGAGCGACGCCGCGTGCGGGAAGAAGGTCTTCGGATTGTAAACCGCTTTTGTAGGGGAGAAAGTCGCTTTTGCGATTTGATGTTACCTTACGAATAAGGAGCTGCAAACTACGTGCCAGCAGCCGCGGTAATACGTAGGCTCCAAGCGTTATCCGGATTTACTGGGCGTAAAGTGTCCTTAGGCGCCTCATTCTTTTTGGAGCTGGCTAATAAATTTTATTTATTAGCTGGTCAAGTCTTGTGTTAAATCCCATGGCTTAACCATGGACTAGCACAAGAAACTGATGAGGTAGAGGGAGAAAGGGGTTAGCGGAACGCACGGTGTAGGGGTGATATCCGTTGATATCGTGCGGAACACCGAAAGCGAAGGCAGCTAACTGGGTCTTCTCTGACGCTCTAAGACGAAAGCGTGGGGAGCAAAAAGGATTAGATACCCTTGTAGTCCACGCCCTAAAC
>JBAMLJ010000105.1:0-2835 GCA_039793615.1 bacterium | reverse complement strand
TTTAATTATTTATCCTACTTAAAAAAGCCTTTAAAATAAAGGCTTTTAGACGGCTCCGCGGGCAGGATTCGAACCTGCAACCCACTGGTTAACAGCCAGTCGCTCTACCGTTGAGCTACCGCGGAATTAATATAATATAACAAACTTTTTAACTTTAAAGTAATAAATTCCCTTTAAGGCGAGCGAGCACTTCGTGAATGCTCTTCCGGGGAAAATACTATTTATTTAAATTAATATTAAGGTATTTTCCCGCTTGAAGCAAAGACTTTTGCTTCAAGCCCATTGAGCTACCGCGGAATTAATATAAGAATAAGGAAATTTTAAATTTAAAGTTATTGATATCATACTAAAAAATTTTAAAAAAATCAAATATAAGCAATAAAAACAATACTAAAAAAGCCCCATAATTTTATAAATATTAATTATGGGGCGCAAATTCAATTATACCAAAAATTTAATTATGCCAAATAAGTATAAGTCTAATTCCCATTGTTTCAGGAACCCAAATTATTTCTGAAGTTTTAAGCAATTGAGATAAAGTTCGTATTGATATAAAAGCTCTGTTGTGTTTTATAATAAAATCTTTTTCGGTAAGAATAAAAGAAATTTTATTCTTACTTATTATCCCCTTTGGAATAATGACTCTAATCTGATCAAACCTCCATTCAACTTGCGCAGAAAACAATGTTTCTAGATCACGCACAGCTATCATGGCTGTGCCCGATTTAGATATAAATGGAGCCTCAAGAAGCGAAACTTGAACAAGTTCGCGTTCTGTTTTGAATTCAGTTAAATTTGAGGGCAGATTTAAAACTGCTGTAGGATTTCCTATTTGAAGATCAATTATAAATTCTCTATCTCTAGTATCAGCTTTTACTTTTTCAATAAAGAAAGGTAACAATATAACAAGCATCAAAATAAAGACAATAATAATTATTATAATTACTATTGCCAATAATCTTTTAATCCCTTCTCCTTCTTTCATTTCAAACCTCCTTGTTTTTTTATTGTTTTTTTATTTAAAGGCTTTTTAGCCAATTATTTTCAATTAGCTAATTATTTTCAAAGAACAAAGTTTAATAGAATAATAGTTTAATTATATACCATTAATATTAGCATTGTCAATAACTGATAATTTTTCTCATTAAGATTTGGGAAATACCTAAAAAATGAATTTTATTTTTTATTTCTCAAATAAATTTTTGGTTTGAGCAGGCATAGGGCCGATAGATTTGGAATATAATGATTTCTTGCGTTTATTATAAGGAATTTCTGCCGGTGATGACAAATATTCTACAGCAATTTGACAAATATACATCTCGGGATATAAAGCTACGGGTAAATTAGATTGATTAGAAATTTCCAGTGTTAATGTTCCTTCAAACCCTGGATCAACAAAACCAGCAGTGTGAACTAAAATTCCCATGCGAGCCAAGGTACTTTTCCCTTCTACTCTTAAAATCATATTATCTGGCACTATGACATATTCTTTAGTAGAAGCCAAAACAAAATTATTAGGGTGTAGGATAAAAGGTTCATCTTTTTTTAATTTTTTGGTAATAATAAATTCCTCGTTAGGTAAACCTTCTTTGGTATCTAAAAGATAATGTTCAATAATATTAAAAGATTTAAAAATCGGTCCTAATTTTAAATCAATCGAGGCTGGACCAATTTGATCTAAAGAGAGGGGTGGTTTAAAGATTAATTTCCCTTCTTTAATTACTTTTTTAATATCACGATCCGATAAAATCATAATTTTTATTTTAATTTTTCTCTAAAAGCGTCGCGTTCTTCGGGTTTAGAAATCTTTATTGAATTGGTATAAAATTCTGGTTTCAATATGCCCTTCTTTCTTTGCTCAATAATATCATCATGATATAAAATGTTAGGAAAAAGCCTTTCTATTTCTGATCTAAATTCTTGAGCTAATTGTTTTATATTAGAAGGAATCTTTAATTCTGGATCTTGCATTTGTTTTGCCTGAAAATCAATGCTTTGAGCAAAATACCTAAAAAGAGTGTGTTCGAAATTCGAAACATGATCTAAATTATTTTGTACCTCTAATAAATGTTTATTTACTTCATTGGAGTCCATCAAGATGTCAAAAATGGGAATATTGGCAACCGAACCTCCTTGAATATGAGGTGTCCCTTCTGAATCTTTAGTAAGAATCAATCCAAATTTTAAACGGGTGCCTCCCTTCTCGTTTTTTTCTAAAATTTTTAGTTTTTTTCTATCGGCATATTGACCAATAAGAACACCACTTTCATCCAGGGTACAAACTATCTGACCGGTTGTTTTATTAAAAATGATAGTGTCAGTACCATTATCTATATCATCATAACGAGAAGAACGAGTAATAATAAATTTATCCTTTAAAAATTTATATAAAACAATAGCGGTCAAAAGCTCAACTTTCTCTCCATTAATTTCTTGTTGTATTTTTTCATGAATATTGCTTGAGTCTATTTTATCAAGAAATTTAGCTTCTAGCTCTTTAACAGTTTCTTTTATTCCTTCTACCTCTTCTTTACTAAAAACTTTATTTTCTACGTAATCGTCCATATTAAGACGAGCAGTTTCAGTGTCTATAGGCAACTCAGGGTTTTCTTGTTTTTGTTTTTCAGCCAGTAACGATGTTAAATGGCGTAATTTTATTAGATCAAAATCTGTTTTTTCTATATCTTCTTTTGATCGTAAAAATTCTTCTTGGGGGGAGATATTATTGAGGTTATTGTTTGGTATTTGTTCTAAGCTCATATCTTTAAAAGGTAGAAATTAGCTGCGGGACCTGGACTCGAACCAGGATACCATGCTCCAGAGGCATGTGTCCTA
>JBAMLJ010000104.1:8320-22139 GCA_039793615.1 bacterium | reverse complement strand
TTTATAATATTTTTAATTTATGAAATTAACTTTTTTTGGGGGAGCTAAAGAAATTGGTGGTAATAAAATTTTACTTCAGGATAAAAGAACTAATATTTTTTTAGATTTTGGAAAAAGTTACAAAGAATATGCTCAATATTTTGAGGAATTTGTAAATCCTAGAACAGTACACGGAATAAAAGATTATTTGGAATTAGATTTAATTCCATATAATAGTTTATTATACCGCGATGATTTATTAGAAATTTATCAAAAAGAAGAACCAGAACTTTTTGAAAAATTTAAATCGAACGGGATTAATGTTGATGGTGTTTTAGTTTCTCATGGTCATTTTGACCATATTGGTTATTTGGCATTTATAAAAGAAAATATTCCTGTTTTTCTAACTTTAGATACCAAAAAGGTATTAGAAACATACTCTATTTTCAAACCGCCTTCTTTAGAAAATGAAATTATTAATATTAGTATTCCTCATTCTTTGCCCCCTTTAAAACGTAAGAAAAAAGAAAGAAAAATTGAAATTGTCTCAAATTTTAAAAAATTTGTTTTAAAAGATTTAGAAATTATTCCGATTTTTGTTGATCATTCTGTTCCTGGTGCCACAATGTATTTAATTAAGGGGAGTAAAAATATTTTGTATTCTGGAGATTTTCGTCTTTCTGAAATACCGGAGAAAGATTTAGAAAAAATTTATCAATTTTTGTCAAAGGAAAAAATTGATTATTTTTTATGCGAAGGTACTCGAATTAAGGAAATGAATATTTTGCGCGAAAAAGATGTATTTAATAAAGCTTTAAATGTTTCTTCTAAAGTGAAAGGTTTAATTGTGGCTGATTATTCTTTATCTGATATTACTCGCTTTAAAACTTTAAATCGAGTTGCTTTAGAGATAAAAAGAAAAATTGCTTTACCATTTAATTATTTTGCTTATTTGTCTTTATTAAAAGAGAAAAAGATGGATATCGGTGATTTTTCTAATGTGGTTTTATATGAAAAGAAGAAGGGTAATCTAAAAAAATGGGAAAAAGAATTGCTTCGAAAATATTCTTTTGTTGATTATAAAGAAATAAGAAAAAATCAAAATAAATATTTAGTGATTTTGAATTTTTATCAAATTCAAGAATTAATTGATTTACAACCGAATAGTGATTCTTATTATTTAAGAGCAATTACTGAACCCCATTCAGAAGAGTCAGAAATTTCTGAGGAAAGATTTATTAATTGGGTTGAGCATTTTAAAATGCAAGGTCTAAAAAATGGCAAATTTGAAAGAGCTCATATCTCTGGTCATGTTTCAGGAAAAGAATTAGAGGAATTTATTGCAAAAATAAAACCAGATTTAGTCATTCCTATTCATACGGAATACCCGGAAGAATTCAAGAAAATGCATAAAAATGTCATAATTGTAGAAAAAGGGAAAACAATTAATATTTAGTATCTTGTATCTTGTATTTATACTAGCTACTAGCTACAAACTACAAAAATATGGTAATCGATGGTAAACAATTAGCTCAAGAAATTATTGAAGAATTAAAAAAAGAGCGTGAAAATATTCTCAAAAAGATTCGCTTGGCGGTTGTTTTAGTAGGGAGTGATCCCGCCTCTTTATCATTTATTAAACAAAAAGAAAAAATTGCCAAAGAATTAGATATTGATTTTCGTTTGTATCAATATCAAGAAAATATAAAAACAAAAGAACTGCGAAAAAAAGTCTCGGATATTTGTCGTGTTACTTATAATCGGGGCGTAATAGTACAATTACCTTTACCTCAAATGATTAATTCTCAAGTGGTTTTAAATGCTATTTTACCCTTAAAAGATCCTGATGTTTTATGTGAAAGAAATTTGGGTGCTTTTTATGCGAACCGCTCATTAATATTGCCGCCAGTAGTAGAAAGTATTAAATTTTTATTAAATAAATACGAAATTTCAATAGAAGGGAAAAACGTTCTTCTTATTGGCCAAGGACAATTAGTAGGAAAACCAACTGCTTTATGGTTTATTAATCAAGGAGCTACAGTCATGATAGCTAATAGAAAAACTCGAAATCTTCAAGACTTAATAAAGATGGCTGATATTATTGTTTCTAGTGCTGGAGTTCCTCATTTGGTTTCAGGGGAAATGGTGAAACCCGGAGTTATTGTTTTTGATGCTGCCGTGGTATCAGAAGCAGGAAAATTAGTAGGAGATTGTGACCAGGAATCTTTAAAAGACAAAGCTGCTCTTTTAACTCCTGTTCCCGGTGGTTTAGGTCCCCTAGTAGTAGCTTTTTTATTCAAAAATTTATTAACGTTAGTAAAACAACAAAAGTAATGATATAATATTAAAAATATCAAATGACAAATTACAAATTACAAAATTCAGTATTGAGTATAATTGTTTAAATTTTAAAGACCAAATTTTAAATTTTAAATGAATGATTAAATGATTAAATTTTAAAAAATTATAAAATTTAAAATTGATTTAAAAATTAAAGATTAAAAATTTAAAAATTTTCTCAATGTACGATATTTTAATAAAAAACGGAGAAATAATTGATGGTAGCGGAAATCCTTCCAAAAAAATGGATATTGCTATTAGTAATAAAAAAATAGTTGGTTTAGGCTATTTTAAAAACGAAAAAGCTAAAAAAGAAATAAATGCCGAAACTAAATTAGTTGTTCCGGGTTTTATTGAGGTTAATACTAATAGTGATCATGATTTAACTTTATGGCATAATCGAGGAGAAAATATGCTCCTTCAAGGGGTAACTACTCTAATCGGGGGGAAAAGTGGTGTTTCTCTTGCTCCTTTTATTAAACCAAATTTAAATTGTCTAAATCGTTTTGGAAAGGTAGATATAAATATTAATTGGAGTACCCTTAGTGAATTTTTTGTTTTTTTAAGAAAACAGAAATTGTATTTAAATTTTGCTACTCTTATTGGTTGGGGTATTTTAAGAGCTTCTTTAGTAAATAACGAATTTCGTTCTTTAACCGAAGAAGAGCTTTCCAAGCTTTTATTGGTAGTGAAAAAAAGTTTAGAGCAGGGAGCCTTTGGTGTTTCTTTTGGTTTGGGTTATGATGTTGAACAGGCAGTTGGCATCAAAGAGATTAAAGCAGTGGCAGAAATAGTTAGCAAATATCAAGGCATTTTATCTTTCTCGTTGAGGGATTATAGTGATCGTCTAATTACTTCATTAGAAGAAGCACTAACTGTTTTAAAATATTTTAAAATTCCAATTCAAATTGAATTATTAAAAGCTGAAGGAAAAGAAAATGAAAAATTATTTCAAGAAGCGCTTGATTTAATTGAAAAAATGAATCAGGACAATTTAATCACTTTTGAAATCATTCCGTATGAAACTGAATTAATTTCTTTAACTGATTTATTACCAGATTGGGTTATTGTGGAAGGAAGGGAGGCATTATTAAGATATTTAAATAATAACGAAACTAAAGAATATTTAATTAACGAAATAAAGAAAAAGAAATATCTTTATGAGAATTTGAAAATTATAAATAGCGGTAATAATTGGTGGTTTAATAATAAAAATTTAAAAGAAATAGCTAATAATTTTTCTTTAAGCATCGAGGAAACTATTTTAAAATTGATTAAAATGACTAGTGAAAAGATTTATGCTATTTCGAAAACACAAAATATAGAAAATATTATAATGGGTGTTTTAAACAAAAATTCGTTTATTACTAGTCATAGCGGCTTGTATGATTTAAATAAAACATCTTCACGACGTAATTGGTTACATCCTAAAACTTGCGGTACTTTTTCCAAATTTATTAATGAATTTATCATTAAAGAAAAGAAAATAAGTTGGGAAGAAGGTATTAGAAAATTAACCGGAAAAGTTTCGGATTATTTAAAACTTAAAAATAGGGGATATCTTAAAGAAGATTATTATGCAGATTTACTAGTGATTAATCCCTTAAAATTAAAAGATAATGCAATTTTAGATAATCCTTTCCAATATTCCGAAGGTATTGAATTAATAGTTATTAATGGGAAAATAGTATATGAACGCGGTATTTTTGAATCAGAATCACATGGAGAAATAATTTTAAAATAACGGGCATTTTTTCTTTTGCAAAAGTACTATTTTGTGTTTGACCAAAAGAAAAACCAGTGGTATAATCACGGTAGTTTAGCTATTTTTATTTTTTAACTGTTTTAATTTATGATTATTAGGCATTTGGGTATTGATTTGGGTACTGCCAATACCTTGGTTTATGTTCCTAAAAAAGGAATCGTTATTAATGAACCATCAGTGGTAGCAATTTCTATTGATGATAATAAAGTTTTAGCTATCGGTGCCGAGGCCAAGGAAATGATTGGTCGCACGCCAGATATGATTCAAACTTACAAACCATTAAAAGATGGTGTTATTGCTGATTATCGTGTTACTGAAGCAATGCTTAAATATTTTATTGACAAAGCTTTGGGAAATTTTAAATTATTTAAACCAGAATTAGTGATTTCTGTTCCTGTTGGCGTGACTTCAACAGAAAAAAAAGCAGTAATTGATGCTGCCAGAGAGGCTGGTGCTAAAGATGCTTATGTAGCAAGAGAACCAATCTTAGCTGCTTTAGGAGCCGGTGTTCCGATTAATTCTCCCAGTGGTAATATGATTGTTAATATTGGAGGAGGAACAACAGAGATTGCGGTAATTTCTTTGGGTGGAATTGTTGCTTGGGCTTCGGTAAGAGTTGCCGGTAATAAAATGGATGAAGCAATTAGTGATTATATAAAAAGAAAATATAATTTAGCAATTGGAGAGAGAACTGCCGAAGAAATTAAAATTAAAATAGGAACAGCTGTCCCAATTAAGCAAAAAGAAGAAATGGAGATTAGAGGTCTTGATTTAAGTGAGGGTTTACCCAAAAATATTATTATTAATGCTAACGAAATTGCGGAAGCAATTAGTATTCCTTTAAAGGATATTATTCAGGCAATTAAATCTGTTTTAGCAGATACTCCGCCAGAATTAGCAGCCGATATTATGGAAAGAGGTATGCTTTTAAGTGGTGGAGGCGCGATGCTGAGAAATATTGATGAATTAATTACTAAATATACTGGCGTACCAAGTTATGTTGCAGAAGAGGCGATTTTTTGTGTTGCTAAAGGAACAGGAGTTATTTTAGAAAACCTTGATCTTTATAAAAAGAGTATTACTACTTATAGATAATATATATGGGAATCTGACCAGCTGGCGCATGCAGACCAAATAGGATCTTGAAAATAATAATAATAATAAATTTCAAATTTTAAATCAATTTTAAATTTTATAATTTTTAAAATTTTATCATTTAAGATTTAAAATTTAGCCTTGAAAATTTAAATAATTATACTCAATACTCTATACTGAATATTCAATACTGAATACTATATATTTCGATACTTAATGTTGATTTTTATTTGTGATTTTAAACATGGTATTTTTAGAAAAAAGAATTCAAAAATTTTTAGAAACATTCTTTAATTTTGATTCAAAATTAATTCAAAGTTTTTTGTTTTATGGAGAAAAAGATTTAGGGAAAAAAGAGGTAGCACTATATTTTGCTCAATCAATGATGTGTCAAGAAGCAAAGAAAACTTGGGGAGGGTGTGGTAAATGTAATACGTGCAAAAATTTCGAGAAAGGAATTACCGATGATTTATTAATTTTAGAACCCGATGAGAGTAATTCAATAAAAATAGAGTTAGTTAGAAAAGCAATAGAGTTTTTATCTTATAAGCCATACATATCTTCATATCGAGTTTTGATAATTAATGAAGCTGATAAATTAACCTTTGATGCTCAAAATGCCCTTTTAAAAACATTAGAAGAACCACCGTTAGATTCTTTAATAATTTTAATTACTTCTCGCCATAAAGCATTATTAGAGACAGTTCGCTCTCGCTTGTTGCCAATTAGATTTTACTGTTCGTCCTTTGAAGAAATAAGCAATTATTTAATCGAAAATTATAGAATTACGCCATTAAAAGCACAAAAAATAGCACAATTATCTCAAGGAAAAATAAAATTAGCTTTAAAATTACTAGATGAAAATTATTTTAAAAATATCAATTTAATTCAAGACAATTTTGAAAAATTAATAAAGGTACCCCCTTTATCAAGGCTTGATCTTTTGGACTCGATTTTAAAAGATAAAAAAAAGCACGAAGTAATTGAAATAATAACATTATGGTTGGAAAAAATACATTTAGATTTGATTAGTAATCCGGACGTGGTTAATAAAAGTAAATTAAAGATTTTAGCTTTTAATCTATTAAATGCTTTCAATCTTATTAATCAATATAATATTAATATTAATCTTTTATTAGAAAATATATTTTTACAATTATGACGCAATATTTAAAAATATTAGAAGATAAAATTAATAATTTCATTAATCAATTTCAAGAAGAAATAACCTCTTTAAGAACTTCGAGGCCTTCGAGTTCTTTAGTGGAAAATATCAAAGTTTTTTGCTACAATACGGAGACTCCTTTAAAACATTTGGCTTCAATTTCAGTAGTTTTGCCAAATATTATTATTATTGAACCTTGGGATGCTAGTATTATAAAAGATATCGAAAAAGCAATTGCTAATTCTAATTTAGGTTTAACACCAACTATTGAGGGCAAACAATTAAAATTATTTTTACCTTCCTTAACAAAAGAAAGAAAAGAGGCTTTAATTAAAATTTTAAATTCTTTGAAAGAAGATACAAGAATCAAAATAAGAAAAGCAAGAGAAGAAACTATAGAAGAAATAAAACAAGATTTTGGGGAAAAGAAAATTTCTGAGGATGATAAATTTAAATTACTAGAAGAAGTGCAAAGAATTATTGATAAATACAATAAAATTTTAGAGGAGAAAACAGAAAAAAAATCCCAAGAGATAATGGAATCATAAAATAAAAATATGTTAATTGCATTATTAACTTTATTACTTTTAAATCTTCTATTAATTGCTCACGAATTGGGCCATTTTCTTTTAGCAAAATTATTTAATGTTAAAGTAATTGAATTTGGAGTTGGATTTCCGCCCAAAATTTTATCTTTTAAGAAGGGAGAGGTTACCTATGCTTTAAATTCTATTCCATTAGGCGCTTATGTTAATTTAGTTGAAGAAGAGAATAATCCAGATCCTCGAAATTTTAGGAATAAATCATTTTGGCAAAAAATTTTAATTTTAAGTGGGGGTGTTTTAGCTAATACCTTAATTGCTATTATTATTTTTGTTGTTTTATTTAATATTGGTATTCCCCGAAATATTTTGCCAGATAATTATCATTTATCGGTTTTAAATTCCACTAATATTATTCGTTTAAATTTTATTCAATCCCTCAAAGAAACATTTGCTTTCTTATTTTTTGTTTTTAAAGAAACATTAAGAGGTTTAAAGATCGCTTTTATTAAAATTTTTACTTCCTTAGATGTGAGTGATTTAACTGGGCCGGTCGGTATTTTTACAATAACTAACAGAGGTTTCTATCATGGTTTAATTTGGGGATTATACGTTTTAGGATTAATTTCTTATGCTTTGGCTATCTTTAATTTTTTACCAATTCCTGTGGTTGATGGAGGAAAAATAATCGTTGTTTTTATTGAGAAAATATTTAAAAAACAATTAAATCCAAAAGTTATTAATGCTATTGATAATGTTGCTTTAATTTTCCTTCTTTTCTTAGCAATTTTAGTTACTATTAAGGATATTAGATTTTTTTATTTTTCTTAACTAATTTAACTTATGAGAATTACGGAATTACATTTAAAAACATTAAAAACTGTTCCTAAAGACGAAAATTCGATTAATGCTTCTTTATTAATTCGTGCTAATTATATCGAAAAATTAAGTTCTGGGGTTTATAATTTTTTACCATTGGGTTTATTAGTTTTAAATAAAATTACCAATATCGTTCGAGAAGAAATGAATAGTTTAGGTGGTAAAGAAATTTTAATGGCAGCTTTACAACCAAAACAAAACTGGGAACAGACTGGTCGTTGGCAATCCCTTAGTGCTTTGTTTAAAGTAAAATCACAATATGATATTGATTATGCTTTAGGGCCCACTCACGAAGAAATTGTTACTCCCTTAGCAAAAAGATATATTGTTTCTTATAAAGATTTACCTTTATATTTATATCAAATTCAGACTAAATTTCGGGATGAACCAAGGCCAAAATCGGGCTTATTAAGAACAAGGGAGTTTTTAATGAAAGATTTATATAGTTTTCATAAAGATGAAAATGATTTGGATTTATATTATGAAAAAGTAAAAAGAGGTTATTTTAAAATATTTAAAAGATTGAATTTAGAAGCAATTCTTGTTGAAGCTTCAGGTGGTACTTTTTCTAAATTTTCTCATGAATTTCAGGTGATTACTCCGAGTGGTGAGGATAATATTTACTATTGTCCCCATTGTGGTTTTGCCCGTAATGAAGAAATAATAGGAGATTTGAAGAAATGTCCTTATTGTGGCCATGAATTAGAAAAAGTAAGAGGAATTGAAGTGGGTAATATTTTTAAATTAAAAGATAAATATTCAAAACCTTTTGATTTAAAATTTATTGATAAAGATGGGTTTGAAAAAATAGTAATGATGGGTTGCTATGGAATTGGAATCTCTCGAATTTTAGGAGCTTTAGTCGAAACTCATTATGACGAAAAAGGTATTATTTGGCCTGAATCAATCGCTCCCTTTAAATTTTATTTATTACCTTTATTTAGTGGTAAAAAAGCTAAGGATTATAAAATAAAAAAAGAAGCCGAAAATATTTATCAAAAATTAATAAAAAATAAAATCGAAATTTTGTACGATGATCGAAAAGATGTTTCGAGTGGTGAAAAATTACAAGATGCTGATTTATTAGGAATACCATATCGAATAGTTATCAGTAATAATACTTTAGACAAAAATTCAGTGGAATTAAAGAAAAGAAGTGATAAAAAATCGCAACTAATTACTTTGAGAACTGCAGAAAAAATAATTAAGAATTTAAACGAGAAAAGTAAATAAAAACTATGAATAAAAAATATTTAACTTTCTTATCATCTTTAACAAGGAATATTGGAATTGATTTAGGAACCACAAAATCTTTAGTTTATGTAAAAGGAAAGGGAATTGTAATTAATGAGCCAACCATTGTTGCTTTAAATAATAAAACCAACCAAATTATTGCAGTAGGAAGAGAGGCGGTTGAGATGATTGGTAAAACCCCTCCTCATATTAGCGCAATTAAACCATTAACAAATGGTGTAATTTCTGATTTTGAAGTAACGGAAAAAATGATTCGTTATTTTTTAGAAAAAATTGGTGAAAAGAGTTTTCTTCAAAGTTTATTTAATTTAAATCGTTTAATTATTAGTATTCCTTGCGGCGGTACTGAAGTTGAGAAGAGAGCAGTTGAAGATGTAGCAAAGTTAGCTGGTGTTCGGGAGGTGCATTTAATTGAAGAACCGATAGCAGTTGCTTTGGGTTTGCATTTACCGATTAGAGAATCCAAGGGAATTTTTATTGTCGATATTGGCGGCGGAGTAACAGAAGCAGCTGTTGTTTCGTTGGGGGGCATTGTTGTTTATAAAAGTATTAGAATTGCTGGTAATCGTTTAAACGATGATATTATTTTATATATAAGGGATAATTATAAATTAGCTATTGGTGAGCAAACAGCTGAAAATATTAAAGTTACTATTGGTTCGGTCATTGATACTGGTTCTAACCAAGAAATGAAAATAAAGGGAAGAGATTTAACCAAAGGTTTGCCAAAAGAAATTAAAATTAAAGAAGATACTGTGCGGGAAGCAATTTTACCTTCAGTATTAAAAATAGTTGATGCAATTCAAAATACTTTAGAAATTACTCCTCCTGAATTAGTTGCTGATATTTTAAATAGTGGGATTTATTTATCAGGGGGAACCGCTCTTCTTAAAGGAATTGACAAACTAATATCTGATACTGTTAATTTACCAGTGCATGTTATTGAGGATCCTATAACTAGTGTAATTCGTGGCATTGGAGTAGTATTAGAAGATTTAGACAATTATCGTGATATCTTAATTAATATTAATCGCGAAAAACCGCCAGTATAACCAGTATAAATTTAGTTTAATTTTTATAATATGATTAAGAAACGTTTTTTAAAGCGTGTTATTTTTGGAATAATCATTTTAGTTACTTTTATTTTTGGTCTAAAAATATATTTAAATTCAAAGAATGTAATTTTGATAGAAACTCTTAATTTTTTAAATTTTCCACAGAATAATAATATTTTAACATTATTTACTCATTTAAATAGTTGGTTATACGATTTTATTCATTTTAATGCTATTCGTAATAGGGCTTATTATTTAAATGAAGTAAATAATAAGCTTTATCAACAAATTTTAGAATTAAGAAATTTACAAAATGAGAACGAAACTTTAAGAGCGGCATTGAAATTAAGACAAGAAAAACAATGGAATTTAGTTCCTGCTCAGGTTATTTTTGTTGATCCAACTGGTTTAACTGGCAATATTTGGATTAATAAGGGATTAAAAGATGGAGTTAAAAAGGGAATGAATGTCATTTTAGCTAATAAAAGTTTGATCGGAATAACGAGTGAGTGTTTTGATTATTATTGCAAAGTAGAAACAATTTTATCGCCCCAAATTAATATTAGTGCTCAAGATATTAATAGTAATACGGTTGCTATTGTTACTAAAGATATCAGGGGCCAATATCTTTTTAAATTAGTTCCCCATAACGCTAATGTTTTATCGGGTGATATTTTAGTTACTTCTAACGAAAATCAAAAATATTTGAAGGGATTAATAATTGGTAAAGTAAATAATTTAATTTCTGAAGAGATGACTTTAAAGGAATATTCAGTCGATTTACCTTTTGAGATTTCAAATTTAAATAATGTTTTAGTGATCACTAATTTTATTTCTCCCAATGATTAAAAATATTAGAATAATAATATTATCGGGATTAATTTATTTAATTTTTCTTTTTTTTGAAATATATTTATCTGGTTTTTTTATTGGAAAACCAAGTATTGATCTTTTACTTTTATTTTTAATCGAATTAATGTTTGTTGCGCCTTTTTGGTGGTTATTAATTTTAATAATTTTAAGAGGAATAATTTTTGATAGTTTGAGCGGAATGAATTGGGGAGCGAATCTTATTTCTTTATTGGTTACTTTTATTTTGGGTTATTATTTGTTAAATATTTTTTCAAAAGAATCTTTTTGGACAAAATTAGTTATTGGTTCAGTAATGATTAGTATTTATTTTAGCGTTTTATTAATAATCAATATTGTCTGGTTTAAATCTTTGTTTAATTTTTTAATATGGATTGATTTAATTGTGAATTTAATGATTTTTATTTTAATAAATTTAGTGTATGAAAAGTTTAAGAAATAATTTTATAAAAAGAAAAGAAAATTATTTGGATCCGGAAGAAATATTACTTGATCGCAAATCTTTAGAGTATAAAGATCTAAATCGTGCCAAATTAGAATGGCCCCTTGCTTCTTTTTTATTACACAATATTAAATTTATTATTTTAATTACGATTGTAATTTTATTAGGAAGAGTGTTTTATTTAGAAACAGTAAAAGGTGATTATTATTATAATTTATCTACTAATAATAAAACGCGTTATTTTGTCATAAATCCACCTCGAGGAATTATTTATGATCGTTATCATAAACCATTAGTTTTAAATTCTCCTTCTTATAGTTTAACTCTTATTCCTTTAGATTTACCTCGCGATTTTAAAGAGCGAAATAAAATTATTAATGAGGTTATTAATATTTTTAATTTAGATAAATCAGAGATTGACAAAATATTATCTAATCCTTTAATTTTAAATTCTATTGATCCGATTTTATTAAAACCAAATTTAGATCTTGAGGAAATTAGAAAATTTGAAGCGGGTTCTTTTACGGGAAAGGGATTTACAATTATATCTGATATTAATCGTTATTATCCTTACAAAGAAATTTTCTCTCATGTGATAGGATATGTTGGAAGAGTATCGCTGGATGATAAAAAGCTGTATCCTGATTATCCTTTAACAGCTTTGGTAGGGAAAGACGGATTAGAGGCTTATTATGAGAATATTTTACAGGGGCAATGGGGAAAAAGATTGGTTGAGGTTGATGCTCATAATAATATTATTGAGGATTTGGGCATAAATCAGCCTATTAAAGGAAATGATTTAATTACTACTTTGGATAGTGATTTACAGATACAGATTTATCAAGTATTAAGTAAACGTCTTAATGAATTGGGGCTTAAGAAAGGAGCAGCTTTAGCTTTAGATCCTAACAGTGGAGAAATTTTATCTTTAGTGAGTATTCCTAGTTTTGATCCTAATGTTTTAACAAAAGGGTCTCCTAAAACTATTATTTTAAATTATTTAAATAGCCTAGATTATGTTTTTTTAAACCGCGTAATTAGTGGTTTATATTCTCCGGGTTCTGTAATAAAACCTTTAATGGCTATTGCTGCTTTAACCGAGAAAATAATTACTCCCCAAACAGTAATTAATGATGAAGGTAAAATTGTAATAAATAATCCTTATAATCCCCAAATTACTTATACTTTTAAAGACTGGGATTCTAAAGGTTTTGGGAAAATTGATGTTAAAAAAGCTTTAGCCTATTCTTCTAATGTGTTCTTTTGGATGATTGGGGGAGGTTATAAAGATTTTAAGGGTTTGGGTTTATCATTAATTCAAAAATACTGGCGTTTATTTTTATTAGGACAAAAACATAATATTGATCTTTATGGCGAAATGGAGGGGTTATTGCCAGATGAAAAGCAATTAGCGCAGAATAGGCCTAATGATCCTAATTGGAAAGTTGGCGATACTTATAATATTTCTATCGGTGAGGGTGGTTTGAACTTGACTTTATTGCAAATAGCTGATTATATATCAACTATTGTTAATGATGGGGTGTTAATGCAGCCCCATTTAGTAAAAGAAATTAATGGTGACCATGCTCAAATAATTCAACCTAAAATACTTAATAAGTTAAATATTGATAAAAATACTTTTGAAGTGGTAAAAGAGGGAATGAGAGAAGTGGTAACGATTGGTACCGCTAAATCATTAAACAGCGTGCCAATTGAGGTTGCTGGTAAAAGTGGTTCGCCAGAATATATTTCTCAGGGTAAAAAGCAATATAATGCCTTATTTGTGGCATTTGCTCCTTATAAAAATCCTAAAATTGTTTTGGTAATATTAATTGAACAACCGCCACAGGGTTCGGTTGCTACTTTACCAGTAGTTCAAGAAATATTAACATGGTATGCTTTAAATCGTTTACCTCAAGGAAATACTTCTAGTCAATAAAATAAATAAAAAAATATGATTACTTATTTAACACCAGAAAAATACCAACAATTAAAAGAAGAGTTAGACTATTTAAAAAAAGAAAAAAGAAGAGAGCTATCTAATAAAATTCAGGAAGCCAAAGAATTAGGGGATTTATCAGAAAATGCAATGTATCAAGAAGCAAGAAATGAACAAATGGCTGTGGAAACTCGCATTCTTGAAATTGAAAATTTATTAAAAACAGTTTCTATTATAAAAACTAAAACTAATAGTAATAGAGTTGAAATTGGTTCACGTATTAAGGTAGAAAGTTTAACTCCTCCTAAAATTAAAAAAGAATTTTTGATTATTGGAGCACAGGAGGCAAATCCTTTAGAGGGTAAAATCTCTAATGAATCTCCTTTGGGAAAAGCTTTTTTAGGACATAAAAAAGGTGATGTTATTATTGTCAAAACACCTAAAGGTGAGGTAAAATATAAGATATTAGAAATATCTTGAATTTTACCTCCTTT
>JBAMLJ010000104.1:0-8220 GCA_039793615.1 bacterium | reverse complement strand
GGTAAAATATAAGATATTAGAAATATCTTGAATTTTACCTCCTTTCAGTCGGTAAAATATAAGATAAAAGTTAAAATTAAAAATTAAAAATTTATTATTGTGTTTAAATTTTATTTATTTTATCGCATTTATGTTGAAAGATATTATAAAACAGAGGATTAAAAAAGTTCAGGAATTAAGAGAGATGGGAATTGATCCATATCCTGAAAAAGTTAAAAGACAATTTTCTATTAAAAAAGTACTAGATAATTTTGATAATTGGTATAAAAAACAACAAAAGGTTAGTGTTGCAGGAAGATTGTGGGCAATGAGAGGTCACGGCGCTTTAATATTTTGCGATATTAAAGATGAAAATGGAAAAATTCAATTAGTTTTGAAAGCTGATGTTTTATCTGAAGAAAAGCTAAAATTTGTAGAAAAATATTTTGATTTAGGTGATTTTGTGAGCGCAGAAGGCATATTATACCTTACCCAAAAAGGCGAAAAGAGTATTTTAGTAAAAGATATTAAATTAATTACAAAATCTTTAAGACCATTACCAAAAGAATGGTATGGATTATTAGACGAGGAAGAGAGATTTCGCAAGCGTTATCTTGATTTATTAGAAAACGAAGAGATAAAAAAACGCTTTGTTTTAAGAAGTATTATTATTAGTGAAATTAGAAAATTTTTAAATAAAAAAGGATATCTTGAGGTAGAAACACCAATTCTTCAAACCATGTACGGTGGTGCTAATGCTACTCCTTTTATTACTCAACTTGAGGCTTTAAAAATAAAATTATACTTAAGAATTGCACCTGAATTATATTTAAAGAGATTACTGATTGGTGGTTTTGAAAATATTTATGAGATTGGAAAGAATTTTCGTAATGAAGGAATTGATAGGGAGCACAATCCCGAATTTACTATGATGGAATTATATAGCGCTTATAAAACTCGCTTTGATTTAATGCAATTATTAAAAGATTTAATTAAACATCTAGTAAAGATAATTGAGAAAGAAATTGATAACTCTTATATCACAAAGAGCGAGTGGAAAATAATAGATTTTGAGGATTTTATTTTTCAAAAAACTGGTTTAAACTTTAATAATACTCAACAAGAATGGTTTAAAAAAGCTAAAGAGTTAAATATTAAAACAGCAACTTCTCATGATTCAAAAGAAAAAATTGCCGATCTGATTTTTAAAAAATATCGCAGCGAAATTAAAGAGCCAACTTTTTTAATTAATCAACCCTTAGCAATTTCTCCTTTAGCCAAGAAAGATTCTAAGAATCCTAATAAAACTTTAAGATTTCAATTAATTTTGAATGGATGGGAAATAGCCAATGGTTTTTCCGAATTAAATGACCCCATTGAGCAGAGAGAAAGATTTGAGAATCAAGTAAGACTTAAAAAACAAGGAGAAAAAGAGACTCATCCTCAAGATCGGGATTTTTTAGAGGCATTAGAATACGGAATGCCGCCAGCAGCAGGTTTAGGAATAGGAATTGATCGTTTAGTAGCGGTTTTAACTCAAGCACCATCAATTAAAGAAGTGATTTTCTTTCCTTTTATGAAACCAACTTAATATAATAAGCTTTAGAAGATAGAATATAAAAATATAGTATAAAAATATAAGATTAAGAATCAAGAATTAGGAATAATGTTTAAAAATAAAAAAATTATTTTAAAATTAAAAATTTAAACTTATATTGTATGCTTGATATCAAATTTATTCGCGAAAACCCCCAAATTGTAAAAGAAGGAATTCGTAATAAGGGAGTTGATGCAAAAATTATTGATGAAATTTTAGAATTAGATAGTCAAAAAAGAGAATTATTACAATTAATTGAGAATTTGAGAGCTAAAAAGAATGCTTTAGAGGACAAATTAGTTTCTGTTTCTCATGAAGAAAAAGAGGAAATTTTAAATGTTTTAAGAGATGCTAAAAAAGTATTATCCGCTAAAGAAGAAGAATTAGATCTTCTTGATAAGAAATTATTTACGAAAATGAGTCTTGTCCCTAATTTGCCCTTAGATTATACCCCAGTTGGTCCTGATGAAAAATTTAATGTAGTGGCAAAAGAAGTTGGTAAAAAACCAGTTTTTAATTTTAAACCCAAAGATTATCTTACTTTAGGAGAAAATTTAGATATTATTGATGTTGAAAGAGCTTCTAAAATTTCTGGATCGCGTTTTGGGTTTTTAAAAAGAGAAGGTGCTTTATTGGAGATCGCTTTAGTAAAATTTGCTTTTGATAAAATAACAAAAAAGGGCTTTATTCCGGTTATTCCTCCAGTTTTAATCAAAAGAGAACCATTTTGGGGAATGGGTTATTTAGATCGTGGCGAAGAAGAGGTGTATTATCTTCCTAAAGATGATCTTTATTTAGTAGGAACAGCTGAACAAATGATTGGACCAATGCATATGAATGAAACTTTTAAAGCCGAGGAATTACCACGACGCTATGTTGCGTTTTCTTCTTGTTTTCGTCGCGAAGCTGGTTCTTATGGTAAGGATACAAAAGGAATTTTAAGGGTTCATCAATTTGATAAAGTAGAAATGTTTATTTTTGCAAAACCAGAGGAAGCAAAAAAAGAACATGAGCTTTTGCTGTCGATTGAGGAAGAATTAATGCAAAATTTACAAATACCTTATCGTGTTTTAAATATTTGTAGTGGTGATTTAGGAGATCCGGCAGCGGCAAAATATGATATCGAGGCATGGTTACCGGGACAAAAAGATGGCGAAGGAGAATATCGCGAAACTCATTCCACTTCTAATTGCACAGATTATCAGGCAAGGAGATTAAATATAAAATATCAAGATCCAAAAACTAATAAAAATAATTTTGTTTATACTTTAAATGGTACTGGTTTAGCAATTGGGAGAACAATTATTGCTATTATTGAAAATTATCAAACAAAAGAAGGGTATATTAAAATTCCTAGAGTTCTCGTTCCTTATATGAACGGTTTAAAAGTGATTAAAAGATAAATAAAATGAGTAATGACAAAGAAATATCCAAAAAGAACGAATTATGCTTTTAAACTATTTATTCACCGATTAAAAATTATTGGTTTTTTTGTTTTTATTTTTTTGTTTTTATCATTGAGCTATTGGTTTATTTTTCTTTCTAATTTTTTTCAAATCAAACAAATAAAATCTGATCAAGAAATAAATATTTTTCCTAATATAGAAAAAGATATTAGGGAATTTTTAATTAATAAAAATAAAAAGTTTGTTCCCCAAGCAATTTATAAATTTGTTCCTCAATATTCGAAAAATACATATAATATGCTGCTTTTATCCCAGAAAGAACTAATTTCTTATTTAAAAACAAAATACCCTGATATTGAAGATATTAATTTTAAATTAAATTTAAAAGAGAATATTTTAATGGTTAGTTTCAAAATGCGCGAAATTAAGTTTTTGATTTGCGATTCAAAGGGATGTTTTTTTACTGATAAAAATGGGATAATTTTTGCTCAAGCACCACAAGTTACTGGTTCTTTGATTGATATGATTTATTTAAAAAATAATAATTTAAAATTAGGTGAAAAAGTATTCGATCAAAACGAAATAAAAATGTTTGATAATATTTTTGCAATTAATAAAAGAGAAGATTATGTTTTTCGAGTTAAAAGTATTGAGATGGATTCTCCTTCTTCCACTGATATTACTATTAATACTACTAATGGTTGGCAATTATTGATTAGTTTTAACAGTAATTTGGAAATTGTTAATAAAATTATCTCAGGATTGTTTAATGATTTATTGAATAAAGTAAAAAATCGTCAAGAAAATATTATTTATATTGATGTACGTGATTATCCTCAAGTGAGATACTTATTGCGTTAATCTTTTTGTTATTAGAGTTATTAGATTGTTTTTTATTTTTAAAAAGTGATATAATAAAATATATGGATCCCAACGAATTGTCATTTTTAAAAGAAAGGATTCAAATAAAAGAAAAACAATTAGAATCCGAGGGAATAGAGACCAAAGAAACAAAAGAATTAATAAAAGAGACTATTAATGAAAAAATAGAGTCAATTTTGGTTAATTATCCTTCCGAAATAAAGCCTCAAAATATTCCCGAAATGGTAATTTCTGCCCGCGAAAGAAATGAAGAGAGGGTGGTTAAAGAATTAATTGAAATAGCTTTGAGCAAAGATATTCCTCGGGCAGTAGAATTAGCTCTTAAAACTGGTAATGGTTTTATTATTGATACTTTTAGAGACAGACTTACTGATGTTTATTACGATCAATTAAAAGAAAAAGGTATTATTTAATATGTTTATTACTATAGGGTTTATAATTTTATTTTTGATTATTTTTTTTGTTTTAAGGTATTTTATTAAAAAATATAATCTTAAATTAGATATTATAAATACTGTTAATTATCGTTTGTTTTTGATTAGTATTCCTCGTGAGTTTACTTCGGAAGAAGATAAAAAAAGAGGAGTTAAAGAATTTGTAACCATTTTTAGTCAATTATTAGAACAATTAAGCCATTATAAAAAAGATTTAGTTTTAGAAATAGCTAAGCCTTATAACGAACAGGAAATTAAATTTTATTGCGCTGTTAATCGTAAAGATAGCGATCTTTTTAGTAAAATGGTTTCTTCGTTATATCCTTTTAGTCAAATCGAACCTGTTAAAGATTATACCATTTTTAGTCCCAATGGAATTGTAAGCGCGGGTTTTTTAAAATTAAAAGAGCATTTTGTTTTGCCTTTCAGAACTTTTAAAGAAATGCAAGAGGATGTTTTAGCAACAATTGTAAATGCTTTTTCACGAACTGCTCCAAATGAGGGAATGGCATTACAAATAATTATTCATCCCTACGCTAATTATAAAAAAACTTTTGAGGAAGTAATAAAAGCTTTAAAAGAAGGGAAATCAATTAAAGATGTTATTGTTTCTCCATCTAAAATAATAGCTGATTCTTTAAAAAATGCGTTTAATCCCATAAAAGAGACAGAGGAAGAAGAGAAAAATAAATCAAAACAAATCAATGAAAATTTAATTAAAATTATTGAAGAAAAATCCCATTATTTCTTATTTGAGGGTAATATTCGTCTTCTTGCTTCAACTGATTCAAAAGAAAGAAGTGAGGAATTAATCGATCATTTAGAAGAAGCTTTTAATGTCTGTAACAATCCTCTGGGTAATCAATTCGAATTTATTAAACTCAAATCGCCTCGATATCTGAAAAATTTGATTTATAATTTTTCTTTTAGAAAATTTAATTTTAGAGAGGTAACTTATTTAAATAGTGTAGAATTAGCTACTATTTTTCATTTCCCCCACCCTTTGATTAATAATAGTCGTATTCATTGGCTTAAAGCTCGTTCCGCTCCGCCTCCTTTAAATTTGCCCCAAGAAGGAATTATTTTAGGAATAAGTAAATTTGAGGATAAAGAAGTAGAAGTAAGAATTAAAGATATTGATCGTCGTCGTCATGTTTATGTTGTTGGGCAAACTGGTACTGGTAAAACCACCTTACTCAAATCATCTTTTGTTCAAGATATAAAAGATGGTAAAGGAGGAGCTTTTATTGATCCCCATGGAGATGCAGCTCTCGAAATTTTAGGGCTAATCCCACAATCGAGGAAAGATGATGTGATTTATTTTAATCCCGGCGACCCCGAATATGCCATGGGACTTAATATGCTCGATTGGGATAATCATTATACTTTCCAAAAAACTTTTGTTATTAATGAACTTTTAGAAATTGTTGATAAATTATATGATTTGAAGCAAACAGGCGGACCTTTATTTGAGCAGTATTTTAGGTATTCTCTTCATTTGTTACTAGATGATAAAGCTCGTATACATACCTTAAGTGATATTGTGAGAGTTTTTAATGATGAAGATTTTAGAAACGAATTACTCACTAATACTCCCGATCCGATGGTGAGAGCTTTTTGGGAAAAACAAGCTACTCAATTAAAAGGCGAGTGGGCTTTACCCCAAATGTCTGCTTATATTGTTTCTAAATTAACTCCCTTTTTGGCTAACGATTTGGTGAGGCCGATTGTGAATCAAAAAAAGACTACCCTTAATTTCCGCAAAATTATGGACGAGGGTAAAATTTTAATTATCAATTTATCAAAAGGTGTTTTGGGTGATGTTAATAGTTATTTAATTGGTATGTTATTGGTGGCGAAACTGACTATGGCGGCTTTTTCTCGTCAAGATATCGCAGAGGAAGAAAGAAAAGATTTTTATCTTTATATTGATGAATTCCAAAATGTAACTACTGACTCTATTGCTACTATTTTTTCTGAGGCACGTAAATATCGTCTGAATTTATTTGTCGGTCATCAATATTTAGCCCAATTAAAAGAACCTATTCTCAAGGCAGTTTTCGGCAATGTCGGTACTATTATTTCTTTTAGAGTTGGTAATGAGGATGCTGATATTTTAGGTAAATATTTTGCTCCAGTTTTTTCTGCTTCTGACGTCATGAATTTAGATAATTTCCATGCTTATATCAAGCTGCTTATTGATGGTCAAGTTGCCAGACCCTTTAGTATGAGAGTATTAAAACCAGTACAATCAGATGCCGTCTGGGCGCATCAATTGGAATCTCTTTCTAATCAAAAATATGCTAGACCAAGGGCCATTATTGAACAAGAAATTAGGCAATATTATTAAATAATTTTTAATTTATAATTTTTAATTTTATAATCATAAACCACAAAAAGGTTTATGGCCTGAATCCTAAGTGGTTCAGGGTTTTTTAAACAATTATACTCAATACTAAATACTAAATACTGAATACTTATTTTGTAATTTAGTCTGCCTGCGTAGACAGGAATTTGTTATTTCTCTCTTTTTTTGCTAAAATATGATTATTCTGAATTCTAGATTCCAGATTCCAATCTATGACCCAATTAGTTTTTTATCGTAAATATCGCCCAAAAACTTTTAGCGAAGTAATCAATCAAAAGATAGTTTTAAAAACTCTAACTAATGGGATTAAAAAAAATCAGCTTTCCCATGCTTATTTATTTACTGGCCCAAGAGGAACGGGAAAAACAACTGTTGCTAGGCTTTTAGCTAAATCTTTAAATTGTGAAAATAGAAAAGAAGGATCTTATGAACCTTGTAATAAATGTACTTCTTGTATTGAAATTAATGAGAATCGTTCTTTAGATTTAATTGAAATTGACGCCGCTTCTAATCGCGGTATTGATGATATTAGAGCTCTAAAAGAGAATATTAAATTTCCGCCAGTAAAATCTCGCTATAAAATTTTTATTATTGACGAAGCTCATCAGTTAACATCAGAGGCTTTTAATGCCCTTTTGAAAACATTAGAAGAACCACCACCTTATATTATTTTTATTCTTGCTACTACTGAACCCGACAAATTACCACCAACAATTTTATCAAGAGTTGAGCGTTATGATTTTAAGCGTTTATCTATTGACGATATTATTGAAAGATTGGAACAAATAAGTAAATTAGAAAATATTGATATTGATCAAGAAACTTTAAGATTAATTGCTTTACATTCCGAAGGAGGATTAAGAGACGCAGAATCATTATTGGGCCAGATAGCTTTAATTACTGATAAAAAAATTACTAAAGAAGATGTAGAGTCAATTATTGGAGCAGTAAATTTTGAAAAAGTTAAAAGATTTATTGATCTTTTAAACAAAAAAGACAAAACAAAAGCAATTGAGTTTGTTAATCGTTTATATGAAGATGGTTATGATTTAGAAATTTTTACTAAAGAAGTAATCGAATATTTAAGAAAATTATTATTATTAAAAATATCATCTTCTTTGGGGGAAATTATTGAAAAAGAAACAACTCAAGAAGAATTAAGTATTTTATTTAAACAAGCGCAAGAATGGGAAACTAATGTTTTGGAAAGATATCTGAGAAAATTAAATGATACGAGTTGGCAATGGAAAAATTCTCCTGTTCCGACATTACCTCTAGAATTATTTATTAGCGAAGAATTGATTTAAAAACATAATAAAGGATTTGTAAGATCTACTAAATATTTTTTATTTCTTAGCCGTTTATTTACAAAATATTTTGTTGCGCAAAAAGTGAAACTAGAAAATATGAAAGATTATTAAAAAGATAAGCAAATAGAAAAAGAAAAAAAATAATAAAATCCATTGAAAATAAATAATGATTGCGGGATCGTCTAATGGTAGGACACATGCCTCTGGAGCATGGTATCCTGGTTCGAGTCCAGGTCCCGCAGCT
>JBAMLJ010000103.1:0-2998 GCA_039793615.1 bacterium | reverse complement strand
TTTTTTCGACCTTTAATTATCTTTATTATCTCTTCTTTTGAATTTGAAGTCAAGATATGCTAAAATAAATTTAAGTTAAGTTAGAAATTATAAGTTGCGAGTAAATATTATGGATATTTTAGAAGATTTAAAAAATCGAGGATTAATTTATCAGACAATAAATTTATCAGGATTAGAACAAAGGCTTAAAAAGGGCCCGATTGTTTTATATTGCGGCTTTGACCCAACTGCAGAAAGTTTACATGTTGGTAATTTACTGTTAATTATTACTTTAAGAAGATTTCAACTAAATGGTCATCAACCAATTATAATTGTTGGTGGAGCAACTGGAATGATTGGTGATCCTAGTGGAAAAAATGAAGAAAGGCCTCTCCAGACAAAAGAAATAATTAAAAAATGGGACAAAAAAATAAAAAAGCAATTAAAGCAATTTTTAGATTTTAAAACAAAAGATAATCCCGCTTTATTATTGGATAATTTTTCTTGGCATAGTAAAATAAATTTTTTGGATTTTTTAAGAAATATTGGCAAACACTTTACTGTCGCTTATTTATTAGCCAAGGAAACAATAAAAAAGAGATTAGAAAGTGGTATTTCCTTTACTGAATTTAGTTATTCTTTATTACAAGCTTATGATTTTTATTATTTATTTAAAAAATATAATTGTGAATTACAAATAGGGGGTAGTGATCAGTGGGGAAATATTACGAGTGGTATTGATTTAATAAAAACTTTAACCAAGAAAGAGGTTTTTGGTTTGACTTTACCATTAATTACTACTTCTTCAGGAGAAAAATTTGGTAAAAGTTCTGGAAAGGCGATCTGGCTTGATAAAAAATTAACTTCTCCTTATCAATTTTATCAATTCTGGATAAATACCCCTGATAGTGAGGTAATTAAATTATTAAAATATTTTACTTTTTTAACAACAGAAGAAATCGATAAATTAGAACAATCTCTTTTAAAGGAGCCTGAAAAAAGAGAAGCCCAAAAAACATTGGCTTTTGAAATAACAAAAATTGTTCACGGGGAAAAAGAAGCACAGAAAGCGCAAAAAATATCACGAGCACTTTTCTATAATGAAATAAAATCTCTGAATAAAAAAGAATTAGAGATTGCCACGGAAGATGTTCCTGTTTATCATACAGAAAGAAAGAATATTTCTTTAGTAGATTTATTAGTTTTAGCCCAAATTTCTTCTTCTAAAAGACAAGCACGAGAAGATATTTTGAAGAAAAGTATTTCAATTAATGGTGAAATTATTAGTGATCTGAATATAAATTTATTAGATTTAAAACCTTTGTTTAATAAATATTTAATTATTAGACGAGGCAAGAAAAATTATTATCTTGTTGACTTAAAATAAATTATAGAGTATACTTTCATTTCAAAATTTAAATTTATAAACATGACTGTAAAAGTTTATTCTACTCCTTCTTGTCCTTGGTGTCAGCTAACTAAGCAGTATTTAAAAGAACACAATATTTCTTTTGAAGATATCGATGTTTCCAAAGATGAAAAAGCAGCAATGGAAATGATTATGAAATCAGGGCAAATGGGAGTTCCTGTAATTGAAATTGATAATAATATTATTATCGGTTTTAATAAACCATTAATTGATGAATTATTGGGTCTTGATAAAAATGGCCCCAAAAAAGAGTAAAATTTTTAAAGATTCGGAAATTGTTGTTATTCTCGATAATTTAAGAAGCACCTTCAACGTAGGCGCTATTTTTAGAACTAGCGATGCTTTAAATGTTAAAAAAATTTATCTTTGTGGTATTACTCCTACGCCTAAAAATCCAAAAATTCAAAAAACAGCTTTAGGCGCAGAAAAAACTGTTAGTTGGGAAAAAGTTAAACAATGCTCGAGGCTTTTTAAAAAACTTAAAAAAGATGGTTTTTATTTAATTGCTATTGAGCAGGATAAAAAAAGTAAAAACATCCTAACTTTAAAAAAATTACAAAAGAGAAAAATAGCTCTAATTTTAGGATCAGAAGTAAAAGGTTTATCAAGAAAAATTCTTAATCAAGTTGATTTAATTTTAGAAATTCCAATGTGGGGCACAAAAGAATCTTTAAATATTGCCGTTGCTTTTGGAATTAGCGGCTATTTAATCAAAAAACTGCTTCTATTTTAAATTTCCATTAATTTTAAATATTTGGTATAATTAAATAAAATATGAAAAAAGTAATTTATTCTTTTCTTTTGTTTTTAACGCTTTTAGGAACTATTATTTGGAGTATTCCAATGGGTGTTTTTGCTCCCAAACATAATAATTCAAACAATAATAATCAACAATTAGAAATTAATATCCCAACCTCTTCAATTTTAATGAATCAATCTAAAACTATGGAGAAAAAAATTTTAATGCTTATTGCTTTTCAAAATTTTAGAGATGAAGAATATTTTATTCCCAAAGAAATTTTTGAAAAGAACAACTATTTAGTAGAAACAGTAAGTAGTAAAACCGGTATAGCTTTAGGGGTAAACGGAAATGAGGCAATTGTTACTAAAACACCAAAAGATGTTAATCCTAAAGATTATTTGGCTTTAGTTATTTGTGGAGGTCCGGGTTTGATAAAAGAACTAGATAATTCTAGTTTTCAAAATTTAGTTAAAAATTTTTATAAAGAGAATAAATTAGTTGCTGCTATTTGTGCGGGACCAGCTTTATTGGCAAAAGCAGGGATTTTAACTAATAAAAAAGCGACAGTTTGGTCTTCCCCGTTGGATAAAAGTTTAATTAAAATCTTGAAAGATAATGGTGCTCTTTACGAAGAACAAATAGTTGTTAATGATGAAAATATTATTACCGCTAACGGGCCAGAGGCAGCCAAAGAATTTGGAGAAAAAATTGTGGAAGTATTAAATAAATAATAAGAAAGGGGTTATTAAAATTATAAATATTTGAAATCTAGAACCTAGAATCTAGAATCTGGAATCTGAAATATGAAGTTCGAAAGATATTTAAATTTTAAAGGCTAAATTTTAAAT
>JBAMLJ010000102.1:0-3167 GCA_039793615.1 bacterium | reverse complement strand
GACACAGATTATAAAGCTCACTAAAAACAACAGCCTTATAATGGCTCCATGCAATGTTATGAATAAGTAAAACTTTCATCTTACTCCTATTACTTATAAGGTATTAATATTGTAGTCCAAGTATCCAAGTTATATATTTCTAATATCAATTTTTTATAATCATTTTGTGAAATAATAATTTTTTCGTCCTTATTTGGAGTTAATATAGAAATTTTATTGTTCTTTTTAACTAAACCTTCTATTACAACGCTTACTTTATCTTTATCCAATTTTATTATATTATCGGTTAAAAAAAACCTAGGATTAATATTGATTATGTTAATTACTAAAAACCCTTTAGAGATGTAATAATTATATATTAAATCAGGATTTATTGAGACTTTGATACTTTCATTAAAAATGCGTTCCGAATATAAGAAATCCTTTACTCTTAAAATAAAGTTATCATATTCCTTTACTACAGGAACCAACGGTAAAGCCCAAGCTGTACCCAAATAATCACCTCTATGATACATATAAAGACCATTACTCACTGCAATTGAGATTAAAATTTGATATATGTATGGGTTTTTCGTATCAAAGAAAGGTTGATAAATAATTAAAGAACCTTTTTCTTTACTTAACTTATTAAATAACTCTTTATAAGTTTTGGGATACAATTTATTATTTTGCCAACCATGATAGTTTGGTATTTCAATAGTCCAAATGACATTTTCAATTTTTAAAGTCTTAGGGTAAGCTAAATTTTTGTCCTTATAGAATCCCATGTTTATAAATACTTTAAAGTTATCTTTACCTAATGATTTAGCTGTGTCTTGAATTGACTTTATGAAATCGTAGCAAATATCATCTGGTGTTAAATTTAAACTTGAACCATTGTATAACCTTCCAAAAGATGCTAATTCGCATTTCCACCCTATACTATCCAAAAAGATACCATCTATATTTAACTCCTTTATAAGCCTTTCTATTTGTTTTGCATAATATAATTTCATTGTGTAAGGATTACCAGCAGGTCCATATTCTCCGTATAATGTAATAGGTCCTTTAAACTTATTAAGGTCACTTTCTTTTTTAAAATAAGGAACAGAATAATAATCAGCATTATTGGGATAAACTATAGGTGGATAAATTGCAAATTTTTCATTGAAACCTTTTTCATCATTAGCACCCATTTCGTCATAATAGTAAGCTTCGATATTATTTTTATGTAATAAGCTAACCAATTCTTTAATTTTAGTTTTTGATATGTATATGTCCTTATCCACAGGAATAGTTGCTTTTAATGTTTTATTCCGAGGATGAAGCCATATTTCTCTATTATCTATTAAGACACCATAGTTTGGTGCAACTTCATAAAGTATAACACCATTAATTTTAAATTCTCTTAGTTTTTTAACATACTCTAACATTTTTTCAGAAGTTGTTTCTGGTGAGACTAATAGTAATGGAGCATCGAATCTACCTACGCTGGTAGTGACTATAAGAGGATTAGTAACGGAATCGTTACTAAAAGCAAATGATATTTTAAACATTAAAATTGTTAATACAAACATCAAGCTTTTTATCATATACCCTTACCTCACTATGGATTTTAGAATGTACTTATAATTTAAGAGAAATAAAATTATTAAAGTTGGGATCAACAGTCTACCTAATAGAAACATTATACTTGGGAAAGCAAGAGCAGTACCCTGAAAAACGAACAAATACCATAACATATAACCTAATAAAACATAGTTTAAATTATTTGCTTCAAATAAATTATAAATTTTCCTATACAAAATACCGTATAAAAACATAAATAAAGGAATTGCAAAAAATCCAAAATTCATATAAACTTCAACAAAATTAGGTAATGTTATATAAGTTTCATAGTTAAACTCACTTATAATACCGTATTCTCTTGCAAAAGTATTATTAAAACCTACACCCATAGATTCATCTTTTGGCATTTTAGGTAAGCCAGCGATAAAAGCTTTTAGACCTAAAAAATATGTATATCCAAATTTAGGAGGTTCATCTGAATCCACTATAAATAGACTTGTATTTAAGTGGTCGAATCTAAGAAAAAGATAGTTTAAATTATCCTTGATTCTTTCTATGTCATAATTTTCTTCTATAAAACTTAATACTTTAAATACATCTGGTTTTTCTAATGTTGTTTTTAGATATTCTCTATATAAATTAAATATAGGAAATGTAAAGAAAAACAAAATCATAAAGACGAAAATCAAAAGCTCCTTTTTAAATGTTACTGATTTTGCCTTGTAATAAAAGTACCATATAATAACCAACATAACAGAGGCTATAACTTCTTTTTGTGATGCTAAAAGTCCAATACCTATCAGTAAAATAGAGCTAAAAACAGACATAACAATAAATATTTTATTTTTAAAGCGATTATATGCCAGTAAAGACAAAAGAGGAAGAAAACTAGTAAAAAAGAAGCTACTGTTAAAAATTCCAAACAACGTTGCTATGTATCCATACACTCCACCTTCTGATTGTTCTTCCTTTAAATTTTCTACGCCACGAAAAAGTCCTCCTGTTTCATACTGATATTTAGTGAGAATAATTATTAACACAAAATAGATTAGTAATGTTATCAAAACACCAGACCTACTCCACCCATCTTCCAAGATTTTTAATTTACGTTTGAAAAATCTTATCTTGTTTCCATAAGAAAAACCTAATAATAAAAAGATAAGTGAGATAAAAGCCATTGTTTGAGATAAAAGTATATGTGTATATTTTATGTTACTTTTTGTTAAAATGTCACTAATATCAAAAACTTCAAAATAGATTAACAGAGGTATAATAGCAAATGGAACAGTCCATAAAATTGAATAGAATACTACTGGATTAAGTATTTCAAAAATCTTTTTCTTTTTGTAATTTAGAAAAACAATACTAAATGCAGTAAAAATATAAATTACGCTAAATAAAGGTATTAAATATCTAAAATCATCCATTATGTTCTATCTCACTAAACAAATTTAATATGTCTCTTTCGTATCTATTTACATCAAGGTAATCTCTGATACTTAGTATATTCTTTGAGTGTTCTTCTAATAATTCAGGATTTTCAATGTATAATTTTAATGCCTCCGCTATAGCATTAGAGTCTCTTATGGGTATTATTTGACCTGTTTTTATGTGTGAAA
>JBAMLJ010000101.1:0-3181 GCA_039793615.1 bacterium | reverse complement strand
ATATTGAAATGGCCTTTCTCATATTTAAGGAAAAAGCATTTCAAACTATACAATGCAATTTTTTTAAAAAAATGTTTTTATATACGAAACTCATGAGTTACTTATTAGGGTGATAAATTTTATGACTAAGGTATATCTTTGTAATGTACCAGATGAATTTAGGGTTGATTATGATATAGCAATTGAAAACAATAAATGGGGAGTTAAAAATAGTATTGATTATAAAAATAAAAGAGACTTAGTTTCTGTGAATGACATTTTGATTTTAGAAAATAAAGAGAAAGGGGCAATTATTGGCAAGATAACAGATAAGATAGATGAACCTAATAACAAAATTTGGGAACTTAGAGATGGGGAGGTATATCCTTATAGAGTTAAATTTGATATAATTTATACTTATGAATACAATGATATAAATGATATTTTAATTAAATGTTTAAAAGATTCCTCAGGTCGTAATTATAAAAATCCTCAAGCCCTTGGTATGTCCCTTAGAGGTCCATCCGGGCAATTTAGAAATTTAGAATATGATGAATACTGTTGCATTTTTAAAGAAATGCAATCAAAAACTGGCAAAGATCCTATATACTCCATTCAAAAAGAAGGTATTATAGATTTAAAATGTGGTAATAATGAATCAAATTCTGAAGATACAAAGAAAAAAGGAGAAGAAAGACCTATAGAAAGCAACAATTTGCCAAAAAATATCATATTGCATGGTCCTGTAGGTACAGGAAAAACTTACTTTGCAAGAATATTAGGGAAAGGAATAATAAATGGAAATATAAAAAATTTGGATGATTTAGAACATTGGCTCTCAAAACTAAAAAGTGGAGATGAGTCATTAGATGAATTATACAGTAAAAAAATTGAAAATGATAGACTTTTTACCGTTACATTTCATCAATCTTATTCTTATGAAGATTTTATAGAAGGTATAAGGGCAAAGGCTAGTGGAGACAAAATTGAATATGAAATTGAACCTGGAATCTTCAAGGAGGTATGCAATAACGCCAAAAAACCAGAAAATAAAACAAAAAGTTATGTTATTATAATAGATGAAATAAACAGAGGGGACATATCGAGGATATTTGGAGAATTGATTACATTATTGGATGATGACAAAAGATGTAGGGGGGAGAATAATGATTATTTGGAATTTTATTTAAAATTACCATATTCTAAGGAAGATTTTTGCGTTCCAGAAAATGTTTATGTAATAGGAACAATGAATGATTCAGATAGAAGTATAGCTCTTCTAGATATAGCACTTAGGAGAAGATTTACATTCATCAAAGTTCCACCCAATGAGGTTATTCTAGAGAGATGGATTAAAGATGATGATGAATTTAAGCAAATGGTAAAATCAGTATTCAATACATTAAATGAGAGAATAAGCGAAATAAAAGGTGAAGATTTTGAAATAGGGCATGCATTTTTCAAAAGTCTTGAAAATGCAACTGATAAAAAAAAGGAATTACTTTTTATTTTCAAAAACAAAATAATACCTCTTTTAAAAGAAATTTTCTATGGCCAAGAAGACATTCTTTTAGATAAAATTTTGAATGGTAAATTTTTTGAAATAAAAGGGAAGAAAATCATTATAAAAGATAGTGTAATAGATTCAAATAATCTAAATGATTTTATTAAAGAATTTAAAGGCATTATAGGTGATCAAACTGCTCAAACCCAAAACTGAGATAAAAACTTTTTACGAAAATGAATTGATAGAAGAACCTAATTTAATAGAAGATGTTATGAATATTGCAGAGCAAATTCCTAATGATAAGGAATATTTTTTCATATCACATAAAAAAAATGGTATTAAATTCACACATTATGTTGGTATATTAAAGACTAAAAATTACACAATACAGGTTCTACCTAAAATATGGAAAAATGAAAAAAGGAACGAGGATAGCATAAACTTTGTTAAGCTTCTTCTTTATGCATTTTTAGATCCTAAAATTAGAATTTCGGATGTCCTATCGTCAGTAGAAAAGAATGATATGAATATTTATGAATTATTAATCAGATTATTTTCAATCTCCTTAGAAAATGAAATTTCATTAGGTGTTTATAGAGACTATAAAAAAGAATATGAAACAAGCAGATATCTTAGGGGAAGGCTTGATATTAAAGAGCATATTAATAAGATTGATAAATCCAAGTTTAAAATCACAGATTTCTATTTCACTTCTGACAATAGCCTAAATGAATTTTTCCTTTATGCAAGCAATTTATTTGAAAAAATATCAACCGATGATGAAAATAAGCAATTACTTTCTTTTATAATAGGAATACTAAAATCTGAAAATATAACGAATAAAAGAATTGTGCAAGAATTAAATTTTAATAGAATGAATGAAAGATTTCATATTCCATATAATTACGCTAAGATAATCCTAGATAATTTAATACCGATACCAGGAAACGGGGATAAATTTTTTATGATGTTATTTGATATGAATGATGTATTTGAAAAATTTTTTGAAAGATTTATTTTTAGAAATAAAGAAATTATTTTTGAAGGATATAAAATTATAGATATAAAATTTCAAGAACCAAATAAAAATTTTATTTATGAAAATAATATAAATCCTATAAGAAGAACTATACCAGATGTATTTATTTCATTAAAAGACTCAATTGATCGGAAATATATTATTTTTGATACAAAATATAAAATTATCAATAATTTAAAAATAAATGAGAATGAGAATACTTTAAATGAAAATATTTATGAAATAAATAATAATGACCTATACCAAATGTTCACATATTCAGAATTATATAAAACTAATGCTGTTGTGCTAGTTTTTCCAGGCAAGAGAAATAGTGAAAGTACACTGAGTGATAAATATACATTTAAGAAAAATGGTAGTTCATTATTTATTTATAGAATAAATATGGATCTTGATAAGAATCAATGGGAAAATGATAATGCAAATGACCTTAAAAATTATATAAAAATTATTCTCTCTAATTAAAGTTATTTTACAAAATGGTTTTTTATGCGTATTTCTATTAGATAAATAATAAAATTAATTAAAAATTCTAAATAATAAAAAAATTTTGAAATTGATGATAAAAGGTCTGAATGCAAGGGAAATAGCAAAGGTACTCCTAGGTATTTATTTGCAGTTTATGATGAGGAAAGTTTTAAACGATATATTAGAAA
>JBAMLJ010000100.1:0-3229 GCA_039793615.1 bacterium | reverse complement strand
TCATATCTATCTTGAATAATTTAAATTTGTTTAAAATTCGACCTTTTTAATGTATTGATTTCTCCACTTTTATTATATCAAATCTCCTTGTCCGCCAAAAATTTCAGAAAAATTTAGGCGGGCAAGCGGAATCGCCGGCTTTTTCCAAATCCTCGGAAAACCGGAAAAAACCCAAGCAATGATCAAAATAATTATCAGAAATCTAGAAAATAGAAGCCAGAAGGTTTATAATGAAATCTGTGGTAACTTTCGGCGATATTTGAAGAAATAGAAACAACCGCTCTTCTCATTTGATTTGTTAAACCATAAAGTTCGGACTTGGGAAATTTTTCTGTCATTTTTTATACTTTTTAGAACATTTACCCATGCATATATATTCTTTCCAAGTGAGGAGGTGCCCCCGGCGCGACTCGAACGCGCAACCACCAGCTTAAAAGGCTGTTGCTCTACCAATTGAGCTACGGGGGCATATCAAATTTATCAATCTTTTTATTAATATGTTTTTAAGTGCTTTCTAGTCGCAAGCGCTTCGCGAATGCTCTTCCCGGGAAAATACTATTTATTTAAATTAATATTAAGGTATTTTCCCGCTTGAAGCAAAGACTTTTGCTTCAAGCCCAATTGAGCTACGGGGGCATATCAAATTTATCAATCTTTTTATTAATATGTTTTTAAGTGCTTTCTAGTCGCAAGCGCTTCGCGAATGCTCTTCCCGGGAAAATACTATTTATTTAAATTAATATTAAGGTATTTTCCCGCTTGAAGCAAAGACTTTTGCTTCAAGCCCATTGAGATATCAAATTCCAATTTTAAAGGCTAAATTTTAAATTTTAAATAAATGATTAAATGATTAAATTTTTAAAATTTAAAAATTGATTATTATATTATTGTATTTGTCTTTCTGATTCTTAGTTCCGGCTTTTTATTTATTTTACCTTAAAATTTTACATTTAACAACAGGGCGCTATTAATTTATTAATTTTATAATTTAAATAAGAACACTTATTCAAATTTATTAATATATTTACATTATATTTAAAAATTCGGGTAGTTTTTAATCAGGTGGTTTCTAAATCCTCTGTGAATTTAGATATTTCTCCTCAATGTGGCGAGTTAAAGAAAGCGATGTATTGTTATAAAGGATATTTATGTGAGATGAGATGTAATCTTTGTAATTGTGATGTTCCTTATTGCTCTTTGAATACTTAAACGTGCGGGGAGGATAGATAAAAGAAAGATTTAAAAACCACTTAAAGGGGTATTTAAAATAATATTTACATTGTAGAAAATAAAAATTTATTATATAATTATAATAATATAATAAAACAGATTAATTTAATTAACAATTTATGACGTTAAGACAAAAAAGAATTATATTTTTTATTGTTGGAATAATAGTTGTGCTTATCTTTTTAAGTATTATTTATTCAAAAAAGAGTAGAGCGGTTAATTTAACAATGTGGGGATTTTATAATTCCCCAGAAGACATTGATTCTATTATTAGTATTTTTCAAAACAAATATCCCAATATTAATATTCAGTATGTCCAAAAAGATCCCCAAAGTTATTATAATGATTTAATAATCGCTTTTGCGAATAATAAAGCCCCGGATATTTTTATGTTACCCGGAAATTGGGTGCCAACTTTTCAAAATAAAATTTTGCCTTTAAATTTAAATAAAGATAGAGATATTAATTTGAAATTTATTGAAAATAATTACCCCAAAATAGTTAAAAGCGATCTAGTATTTGATAATAATTTATACGGTATTCCTATTTCTCTTGATACTTTAGTTTTGTATTATAATAAAGATATTTTTTATCAAGAAAAAATTCCTTTACCACCCCAAAATTGGGATGAATTTTTAAATTTAATCTCTCGTTTAAGAAAAATTGATAATAGGGGCAATGTTTTAAGAGCAGCAGTTGCATTGGGAACTTATGATAATATTCAATGGGCTAATGATATTCTTGCAAGTTTAATAATTCAGTATGGTAGTTCTATTACTGATCCAGTTTTAAAAAGAGCAACTTTTAGTAAAGAAATTAATCTTAACGGAAAGACAATTATTCCCGGAGTCGAGGCTTTAAAAAGTTATACTCAATTTGCTGATAAAAAATCCCAATATTATACCTGGAGCAATGAATCATTTAATAATATTTTTGCTTTTACCCAAGGGAAAGTGGCAATGATTATTAGCTATAATTTAATTCAACAAGAATTGCAGCGTAAAAATATAAATTATGGGATCGCGCCTTTCCCTTTAATTGATGTTAATAACCCCAAATATTACGGAAGAACAATTAATTTAGCGGTTTCTAAATACAGTAAATTTCCTCAAGAAGCATGGTTATTTCTTAAATTATGGAGTAATCCCGAGGTAGAAGAATATTATACAAAACAAACAAAGAATGTCCCAACCTTAAATATTTTAATTCAAAAAATTTCGCAAGATCCTTTGTTGGGAGTATTTGCAAATCAAATTCCTAATTCTTATTCCTGGTATCAATTTAATTTTAAAGAAATAGTTGGTATTTTTAGCAAAATGATTAATGATATTGTGGTTGCTAATTTAGATTACAATACTGTTATAAAGGAGGCAAATAATCGTTTAGATATTTTATGGCAGAAACAAAAATATATAAAATAAGAAAAAAATAATAAAAAACATTATGAGGATTACAAATATTTTTATTTTTTTGATTATTAGCTTAATTGTTTTTATTAATATTAAAATAGTGAGGGCAGTTAAAATTCCAGATATTATTACCACTAACAAAACAATTTGGGATTTAATTAACAAAGCCCTATCATGGTTTTTTTATTTTATCATAATCGTTGCCTTAATAATGATACTTTATACCGCTTATTTATATATTACATCAGGAGGGGACAGTAAAAAAATGAGCACTGTCTTTAAAGCGCTGACTTATATTATTATCGGTTTAATTATTTTATTCTTGAGTCAAATTATTATTAATACAATCCAAAATTTTATTTTAGGAGACCAAAATAGCTTTTCTAATAATGATAATAATACTACTGAAACTACTGAAATTGATATGTTAAGTAATGTATCATTTGATGAATTATTACAAGAAAGCTGGTATCATTATTTGGATCCTAATTGTAATCCCGATCAGGGTCTTAATTGTTGTAAATGTTGTAAACAAGGAAAATCTACTGATGAGTGTGGGCAACAGTATATTTTTGCGATTTAATTAGTGC
>JBAMLJ010000099.1:0-3230 GCA_039793615.1 bacterium | reverse complement strand
TGAAAATAAAAATAATAGTAAGCTTTATATGGTCAAATCAAATGGAACTACTCAGAAAAAATATTTATAAATTAATTTTTTATGTTCTGACATATGATAGAACAGAGTTCTATTGATGTCTCGGTGATAATTCCTGTATACAATGGTGTTGATAAAGGTTTAGAAAAATGCATTAAAAGTATTATTTCTCAATCGTTTAAAAATATTGAAGTTGTAGTGATAGATGATCATAGTAAAGATGATTCACTTAATCTTATAAAAAAATTGCTTTCTAACTTTGAGAAAGCAAAAATAATAGAGAATGATATCAATTTAGGACTTTCAAAAACGTGGAATAAAGGGATATTAAATAGCAATGGTAGGTATATACTTTTAATGCATCAAGATTGTATATTAAGTGATGAAAATCAAATTGAAAATGCGTATTTATATTTAAAAGAACATCCTGAAATAGATGGCATAATTGGTACTAGGATTTATCATGATTTTAATAAACTAAATTTTTTTCAAAAATTTTTTGAGTTTCGAATAAACCACTTCTTAGAAAATTTATATCTTGATGATTCAATAGTTTTTACTGAAAATAAAGTTGATATTTATAAAAAAGAATTGCTTATTGAAATAGGCTTATTTAATGAAGAACTACGTAATGCCGGTGAGGATCATATTTTTTCATACAAAATAAGGGAAAAAAATGCAAAAATTATTAAAGGAAATATCCTTAAATATTATGACGATCTTGGTGATGTATCCACCTTTAAACAAGTTTTAAAAAAAGAATGGTTATATGGAACAACATTACCTTTTGTATTTTTAAATGTATATAATTATAAAAAAAATAATTTGAAGATTAAAAAAAAGTCAATTTTGCAGAATAAAATTATAAATAGATTTTTTTCGTATTTCTGGATAATAGGTTTTTTATTATCTTTAATTTTTTACATATTAAATTATAATTTAGTTTTGGTTTTAATTCCGTTTATTTTATCTTTGCTAATAAGAGCTCTACATATTATTATATTACACTTTAAAACAGTTAAAAATTTAAATGGCCTTAAATTAAATTTAATAGCTAATTTATTTATGACTTATTTATTTGATTTTATATATTCTATGGCAGGTTTTTATGCTATATTTATGTATTTATTTAAAAACAGACATAATTAAAAATTCTTAGTTCTGGGATTAAAACAAGGGTATAAAATATAGTTATTATATTTTTTAATAATTTTAACACTTGATGAACATCTTTCAATTCGATTTAAAATTTATTTTTGAATTAAAATATGCCATGTTGGCTACGTCCCGCAATCTTCTAGGTGTCCCTTTTAAATATCTCAGCCCTTGAGGTGTGTTTTTTCCAAGAGAGGATCCAAAATAATCACCAATTGAAAATTCAACTCTAGAATAAGAAATTTTATCAAATGCAATTTTTAATGCTAAATCTAAATCTTCCCCTCCATTAATATATGTTTCATCTAATAAATAATTATCTAATTCCCTGATAAAATTTGAGCTAAAAATACAAAAATTTCCAACAGCTTCGAGTGAAAATATTTTCCTAAAAAATAGGCGATAAGATCCTTTTTTAGGAGAAATAAAATACCTAACCTTATATTTTTTTTCCAAAATAAGCTGGTATTTTCTGAGTTTTCCTAAGAATGAAAATAAAATATACCTACTTAATCGTGGAAAACTTAACATTGCAGGATAGGAATGATAATTTGTAGGTGATCCAAAAACTACTTTTATTATATTGTTATTCAATGTGAGAAGTTTTTCTTTAAGTATTGTAATATCATCTATCTTGTACATATCATCATTTGATAAAACGATCCACTTTGGGCTGTATTCCATAGCTTTTTTTATACCTGCATTGCAGTTGTGTGCATAATTGAAATAGTAATTGTTGTATCCTGATTCAACAAAGATTATGTGCAATCCATTAAATATATCGTTTTTGCAAGCAAGAGCGAATTTTCCATTTACATCCATTGTTGGTATAACAACAATAATATCATTATTTTCTTTGTTGAATTCAATAATTCTGTGATTGCCCTTTGGCCTTTCCCTCATCCATTTTATCAGCTGGTCCACGTTATCAAAGTAATCGTAAAACTTTAAGATATCTTCAGGATCATTGCTTGTAAAAAGATTGTTCAGATGATCCATCAATGAAAAGAATAGGCGATCAAATTTCTCCACAGGGCAATGCAAAAGGCTTGATTTTATTCCTGCATCCTGTTTTCCAAAGATCATTCAATGACTTAAAATAAAATAAATTTAAAAACCTATCGGTATGATACTTTTTCTTATCAACATGAAGAACATTCTGAAATAGCACATAATGCTTTTTATATGAACAGGAGATGCATATTTGTTGCATATTTTTTCCTTTCAATTGCACAAATATGCATATTATTTGCATTTTTTATGCATAATATTGCTGAGATTTTACCAGATTTTTAAAATTATAAAAATGATAGAAAAAAATTCCTTGAATATATTATTGGCCATGATTTTGATTTAAACGATCCCGCTTATAAGGCTGTTGCTGCTTTACTTGTAAAGAAGTTTGACCTTGATATTGATGAAATACTGAAAATTCAGCAAAAATTATCAGACAAAAAGGTTTTGGAAATAATTGAACTGATCGATTCATACAAAAAGAAAAAACAATCATAAAATCAGGAAATGTTTTTATAATTTCATTTCATTAACAATAATAATGAAGGGCATAATTTTACATGGTGGTGCAGGGACAAGGCTTAGGCCAATAACGCACACTGGACCAAAACAGCTAATACCCATTGGAAACAAGCCCATGTCCCAGTATGCATTGGAATACCTTACAAACTCAGGTATTAATGAAATTGCCATCATTCTGGGTGATATTTACCCCGAAAAGGTGAGGGAATATTACGGGGATGGCTCAAGATTCAATTGCAATATTACATACATTGATCAGGGTAAACCATTGGGCATCGCACATGCAATATATCTTGCAAGGGATTTTATTGGTAAGGATAAATTCGTTGTAATTTTGGGTGATAATTTAATAGGTGATAGCATCAGCTCATTTACGAAAAAGTTTGAGAATTCAGACTATGATGCATACCTTCTTTTCTCTGAGACGACACATCCTTGGGATTTTGGTATTGCAAAATTTTCAGAGGATGGAAGATTGATGGGTTTGATTGAAAAGCCGAAGCAGCCACCATCAAACTATG
>JBAMLJ010000098.1:5293-24350 GCA_039793615.1 bacterium | reverse complement strand
TATTTATAATATCCGGGTGAAGGCAATTGATGCTCGAGGTGCTGAAAGTAATCTTAGTGAACCCGTTAAAGTTATTGTTAGCCCCCCAATATTTTTAAAAATTGGCAGTATAGTAATTGATTATTTAAATGTTATTGTTTCTTTGCTTGCCTTGATTATTTTGATGATTTTAGTTTGGCTTTATGGTTGGAAAAAAATAAGAGACTTAAAGAAATCGATTAAGAAAGAAACTAAAGAAGCAGAAACAGCTCTTTATCAAGGGTTTAATATTTTAAGAGAAGAAATATCTAAACAAATAGCTAAATTAGATGGAAAACCAGGCCTTTCTCCAAAAGAGAAAGTATTAAGTGACGAATTAAAAGAAGCTTTAGATAGGGCAGAGAAAACTATTAGCAAAGAGATAAGGGATATTAGAAAGAAATTATAATATAAAATGAAGAAAGATAAAAAAGAGCTTGCAAAGAAGCAAAACTTTTAGTATTATTTAATCTTAATGAAAAAGAATATTATTTTTATTACTTTGATTTTAGTTGCTTCCATTTTATTGGGAGTTTTTATTTTTAAATTAAATTTTCGACCTTATAGTTTAGGTTTAGATATTGCTGGAGGCACAATTTTAATTTATAATGCAGATCTAAATAATATTAATCCTAATCATTATTCTGACGCTTTAAATGGTTTAAAAGATATTATTGAAAGAAGAATTAATTATACTGGTGTTAAGGAGCCACGAGTTAGTATTGAGAAACATGACAATCAATATCAATTAGTAGTAGAGCTGGCCGGAATAAAAGATATTAATAAGGCGATAAAAATGATCGGTGAAACTCCTTACTTAGAATTTAAGGAAGCTCGTTCTGATACAGAAACAAAAGAAATTCTTGCACTTCAAGAAGAGGAAAAAAAGAAGCCTAATCCCGATCAAAAAATTTTATCTCTTGATCCTTACTTTAAAAAAACATCTTTAACAGGGAGATATTTGCAAAGTGCCTCAGTAGCATTTGATCCTACTACTAATATGCCAATAGTAGATTTACAATTTAATACCGAAGGTGCACAAATTTTTGCCGAATTAACCAAAAAGAATTTAGGTAAACCATTAGCTATTTATTTGGATAATCAATTAATTAGTGCCCCTATTGTGAGAGATGAAATTATCTCAGGAAGGGCACAAATTTCTGGTCGATTTACTTTAAATGAGGCAAAACAATTGGCTATGAGATTAAATCAAGGAGCTTTACCAGTGCCAATTACGTTAGTGTCGCAACAAACAATTAGCTCTATTTTAGGTGAGAATTCTTTAAATAAAATTATTAAAGCAGGAATTATTGGGTTAATCGGAGTTATTATTTTTATGATTATTGTTTACCGGTTCTGGGGAAGTATTGCTTCTTTGGCTTTAATTATTTATACGATTTCATCTTTGGCGATTTTTAAAGCTATCCCTATAACTTTAACTTTGGCTAGTTTAACAGGTTTTATTTTATCTTTGGGAATGGCTGTTGATGCCAATGTTTTAATTTTTGAATACGCTAAAGAAGAAAAAAGAAATGGAAAACCAGATAATCTTGCTCTAGAAGAAGGTTTTAAAAAATCATGGGCAGCAATTAGGGATTCTAATATTTCCACAATTATTTCAGCAATCATTCTTTATTATTTTTCTTCTTCAATGATTAGAGGTTTCGCTTTAACTTTAGCTATTGGCGTTGGTGTTGATCTTTTAACAGTAATATATATTACTAAAATATTATTACAAATAATTTACTTTAAAACCAAATAATTACATAAAACAATATTTTTTAATCTTCTAATAATTAAAGCATTGAGTATTGAGTATAATTATTTTTAATTGTATTTTTAATTGAAAATTAAAAAATTAAAAATTTAAAATTACAAAAGATGGATTTTATTAAAACAAGAAAAATATTTTATCTTTTATCGTTAATTTTAATCCTAGTATCTATTTTGGCAATGATTTTTTGGCATTTTAGGTGGGGAATTGATTTTAAAAGTGGTACTTTATGGGAAGTGCAATTAAAAAATAATAGCGATTTGCTAAAAATAGAGACAATTCTTAGGGATAACGGTATTGTGTCTTATTTAATTCAGAAAAGTAATGACAACATTATTTTTTTGAGATTTAATGAAATTTCTGAAGAAACACACCAGAAATTATTATCACTCTTTAAAGAACAAATTTCTGATATTAAAGAATTATCATTTAGTTCAATCGGCCCTAGCATCGGAAAAAGTTTAATTATTAAATCTCTCTGGGGTGTTGGATTAGTGCTTTTAGGTATTCTCTTGTATTTAATTTATGCTTTTCGTCAAGCATCTTTTAGTATTCCTTCTTATAAATATGGTATTTTGGCAATTATTGCTTTGATTCATGATTCAATTATTGTAACAGGATTTTTAGTTATTATGGGAAAACTATTGGGTTGGGAATTAAATTCTGATTTTTTAGTGGCTCTCTTAACAATTTTGGGATATTCGGTGCATGATACAATTGTTGTATATGATCGAATTCGAGAAAATCTAAAAATGAATGCTTTAAAAAATATTAAACTTACTAAAGAAGAACTAGCAAAAGTAATTAATTTAAGTATCAAACAAAATTTTTGGCGCGCTTTAAATACCTCTAATACAACATTAATTCCGTTAATTGCTTTATTAATCTGGGGACCAGATTCAATTAAAATTTTAACTTCGGCAATGATTGTTGGTATTATTATTGGGACCTATTCTTCGATTTGTGTTGCTTCGGCATTGCTCTATGATTGGTTCTCGTAAAAGAAAAGCTCTTAAATTTGACATCTTTACGTAAAATTGGTAATATAAAATCAATAATATTCAGTGAAATATGACAAAAACAGTAATTGAAGAACCAATCAAAACCTTATTATCTTTGTTAACAGTTTTAAATAATCGTCAGCAAGATATTATTAAAAAACGTTACGGTTTAAGTAATGAGGAACCTAAAACTTTAGAAGCAATCGGAAAACATTACGGAATTACGAGGGAAAGAGTAAGACAAATTGTTGATGCTTCTTTAAATATCCTAAAACGAGCTGATAAAATTAATTCTTTAAAACCTTTTTTGAATAAGGCTCGTTTAATTATATTAGAATTAGGTGGTTTAGAAGAAAAGAATGATTTACTTGATAAAATTATCGAAGAATTAAAATTGAAACAAACTAATAGAAATGCGATTAAATTTGCTTTAATTCTTGATGATAATTTTATTTATGAAGAAGAAAATAATTTAATGTATAGTTATTGGCATTTAAATTCTTTAACCAAAGAAGAGATTGAAGATACTGCTAAAAAAATCATTAATATTTTTGAAAAAACAAAAACTTTATTAAAATTGGAAGAGGTAATTAAAAAACTTCAAGAAGAGTATAAAATTATATTACCACAAAAAACAGTTGCTATTTATTTAAAATTGATTAAAAGAATTGGCATGAATCCTTTTGGTGAATATGGTTTAAGAGAATGGAGTACCATTGAACCTAACGGGGCAAAAGATCGTGCTTATGCTTTAATGAGTCATACTAAACAGCCGTTACATTTTAAAGAAATAGCTAAGCGTTTAAATACTGAATTAATACCAGTTGATAAAAATACAAAAACAATTACTGCTTCGCCTTTAATTTTATTAAAATCTTGGGCAAAAAAAGTTGAAGTTCAAACAATTCATAATGAATTAATAAAAGACCCTCGTTTTATTTTAATTGGACGTGGTATTTATGCCTTAAAAGAATGGGGTTATAAACCAGGTAAAATTGTTGATGTTATTAAAGAGGTTCTAAAAGAGGCAAAAAAACCTCTAACTCAAGAAGAAATTATTAAAGAAGTTCAAAAAAGACGCATAACTAAAAGAAACACTATTATTTTAAATTTACATAATAAAACATTATTTAAAAAATTACCCGATAAGCGTTATACTTTACAGGAAGAAAATAAAATATCAGAGGTTTAATGCCTTCTACAAATAACATTCTTTTTGCACTTTTATTCATTTTAAAGAAAGCTTTTAAAATTAGCGAGCCTTATATTTTATTATTTTTAAAACAATTGTGGTGGTTAATTCTTTTTATTATTTTATTAAGAACATTTATAAAACTTTATAAAGCATATAAAGAAAAAGAAGAAAAGAAAAAGAAAGAAATAAAGGAATGGATAACTTTATCAATTAAGATTAATCGTGAAATTACTCAAACACCAAAAGCGATTGAGCAGGTTTTTGCCGGTCTTCATACTTTAACGGATGGTTATATTTCTTTAGAAATTATTGGACAAAGAAAAGAATTGACTTTTTTGGTACGTTTGCCTAAAAAATATCGTAAAGTTTTTGAATCGCAATTTTATGCTCAATATCCCTATTTAGAAATACAAGAAGTGTATGATTATGCAGAATCGTTTCCTCCTGTTTTGCCTAATAAAGATTATGATCTTTATGGAGCAGAAATTGTTTTATCAAAAGATGATTTTTTACCAATAAAAACTTATCCTTATTTTGAAGAAAATAAAGAAGAAAAAAGAATTGATCCGATAGCAAATTTAATTGAAGCGACTTCAGAATTGCAATTAATGGAATATTTAATGCTTCAAATAATTATTAAGCCCTTTGATACTGATAAAACTAAAAAATGGCAGGAAGATGGGCAAAAGTATTTAAATAAATTATTAGGCAAAAAAGAATCTAAAAAAATTACTTTTCATGATTGGATAACAGCATTTGTTGTAAACTTATTTCGAGCTTTTTATACCCCACCAGTTTGGCCTGAAGCTAAAAAGGAAGAAGGGGGAGTAGTTAATCTTACTCCAATTGATCGCGAAGTAATAGAAAAAGTATATAATAAATTATCGAAATTATGTTTTGAAACAACGATTAGATTTATGTATTTATCGCCGCCTTCGATTTTTGATGAAACAGTGAGTTTAGCTATTCCTGCTTATTTTAAACAATTTAATATCGAAAACTTGAATTCATTTAAAGTGGATAGTGATAGTATTACTAAAGTTAAAACAAAATTGTTTTCCAAAAGAAGAACGATATTAAAGAAATATAATTTTTATCAAAAATTTTTAAATCGAGCATTAAGAAGTAAACCAATTATTTTGAATACTGAAGAGCTAGCTACGATTTATCATTTTCCATTAGTAAAGGTAGAAGCCTCTTCTTTGTTAAGAGGATTATCAAGAAAAGGAGAACCTCCACCAAATTTACCTATTTAAATAAATTTTGAATTTAAAAATGAGCGAAATAACATATATTGGCATTACTAATTTTCGTAATGAATATCAACGTTTTGGTATCAAAACCGACGATCGTCGGCGTCATATGTATATTATTGGTAAAGCCGGCGTAGGAAAAACGACCATGCTTGAGAATATGATTATTCAGGATATTAATAATGGTAAAGGCGTTGGCGTTATTGATCCCCATGGTGAATTAATTGAAAGAATTATTCACTTTGTTCCCCAAGAAAGAGTTAAAGATGTTGTTTATTTTAATCCAAGTGATTTGGATTGGCCTATTGCTTTCAATGTAATTGAGGACGTACCTATTGAATTACGCCATTTGGTTGTTGCTGGTTTAATGGCTGTTTTTAAAAAAATTTGGCCCGATGTTTGGTCAGCAAGAATGGAATATATTTTAAATAATACCTTATTAGCTTTATTAGAATATCCGGGTTCTACTTTATTGGGTGTTAATAGGATGCTTTCTGATGAAGAATTTAGAAAAGCGGTTGTTGTTCGCGTAACTGATCCAGTTGTAAGAAACTTTTGGGAAAAGGAATTTAGCCGTTATCATGATCGTTTTGCTACAGAAGCCATTGCCCCAATTCAAAATAAAGTGGGACAATTTATTTCTAATCCATTAATTCGTAATATCATTGGCCAGAAAACTTCGCGCTTGGATTTAAGAGAAATTATGGATAGTGGTAAAATTCTTTTGGTTAATGTTTCTAAAGGCCTTATTGGCGAAGATAATTCCGCTTTATTAGGAGCCCTTCTAATTACTAAATTACAATTAGCGGCTATGTCAAGAATTGATACTCCTGAAAATGAACGTACTGATTTTTATCTTTATATTGATGAATTTCAAAATTTTTCTACTGAATCATTTGCTAATATTTTTGCTGAGGCAAGAAAATATCGTTTAGATTTAATTTTGGCTCATCAATATATTGCTCAATTAAATCAAACTGTAAAAGATGCTATTTTTGGCAACATTGGTACTTTAGTGACTTTCCGTACTGGTCCCGATGACGCGGAATTACTTGAAAAATATTTTTATCCTGATTTTAATAAAGAAGATATTATTAATCTTCCCAACTATCATTTTTATATTAAATTAATGATTGATGGTTATTTATCAAAAGGATTTTCTGGAATTAATATTCTTCCTCAAAGTTTACCAGAAATCTCTTATGTTCAAGAAATCGTTCAATATTCTCGAGAAAATTATGGCACACCCAAAAAAGAAGTAGAAAATCAATTAGCGCATTGGGAAATGTTAGATTTTTCTCCGGAGAAAGAAAAAAAAGTTATTTCTAAGCCTCGTGTTGGGATTCAAGAAGGATGGCATACTTTTTGTTCTAATTGTGGTAAACCCATCATTGTTCCATTTAGACCAGATCCCAATCGACCTATTTATTGTGAGGATTGCTTAAAGGAAATGCAATTGGTAAAAAAACAAATGTCAGATCATCGTGTGTTAGAGAATCATTCTCAATATAAGAAACCAAAACCACCGCCCCAAATCGAAGAAATAAAAAATATTTTAAAAGAATCTAATAAAAAAGATAGTTCGTAATTTATATGAATTTTAAAAAATTGAAATTTAGTTTGAAATGCGCCTTAAGGGGTTTAAAATTGCATTGCCGAGAAAATTCTTTTCAATTAATGATAATAATTAGTGTGTTAGTATTAATTTTAGGGTTAATTTTGAAACTTTCTTATTATGAATGGTTAATTATTTTTCTTTGTTTTGCTTTTAATTTATCATTAGAAAGCATCAATACTGTTTGGGAGGCTACTTTTGATTATTTAGAACCAAAATATTCTTTATCGGTAAAAAACATAAAAGATTTAATTGCTGCTTCTGTTTTAATTGTCTCGTTTTTTAGTTTGATTATTGGTATAATTATTTTTGTACCTAAAATTATTCAATTCTTTCAAAATTAAAATTTTATGAAAAAACAACAATTAACTAGAAAAAATCTTTTAGAGAGAATTAAACTTTTGGAAGAAGAAAACAAAAAATTAAAAAAATTAATTCTTATTGATGAATTAACAACATTATATAATCGTAAAGGATTTTGGGAACTGGGGCCATCTTTTTTTAATAATAAACCGAACAATATTAATGATAAGAGAAAAGAAAAAATCAAAAAGGCAGCACTTCTTTTTATTGATATTGATGACTTTAAAAAACATAATGACCATTATGGACACGATAAGGGTGATAAAATTTTGAAAGAATTTGCTTTGTATTTAAAAAATAAATTTCGACGAGTTGATTTAGTGGTTCGCTGGGGCGGAGAAGAATTTTTAATTATTCTTAATAATATTTCCTTTAGGCAGGCTTTAAAGAAAGCAAAAAAACTGCTCCTTGATATTCAGACGCATAAATTTGCTAAAGTGAATTTAACTGTTAGTATTGGTATAATAGATATTAGTAAAGAGTTTAATATTAAAGAGGCAATAAAAAAAGCTGATAAGTTGATGTATCAAGCAAAAAAGAAAGGTAAAAATACAATTTGTTATTAAAAATATGGCTTATGATTATTTAGAAGAAATACGTAATAAAATTGATATTGTTGAATTTATTGGACAGTATGTTAAATTACAAAAAGCAGGGGCTAATTATAAAGCCCTTTGTCCTTTTCATAAAGAAAAAACCCCTTCTTTTTTTGTTTCTCCTTCGAGACAAATTTTTCATTGTTTTGGTTGTGGCGCAGGGGGAGATGTAATTACCTTTTTAATGAAAATAGAAAATTTAGACTTTAAGGATGCGGTTAAAATTTTAGCAGAAAAAGCGGGAGTAAAAATTACTTACGAAAAACCAGAGCTTCAAGAATTGAAAAATAAATTATTGGAAATACATAAAAAAGCGACAGAATTTTATCAGCAACAGTTATTAAATAATTTTGAGGCTTTAAATTATTTAAAGAAGAGGGGATTAAAAAATGAAACGCTTGAAACATTTAAACTTGGCTTTGCTCCGGATGAATGGCGTGGTTTAACTAATTTTTTAATCAAAAAAGGGTTCTCACCAAAAGATTTAGTAAGTTCTGGTTTGGCTATTTCTAAAATTAATCTTCCCGAAGAAAAATTAGAACAAATACAATTAAAAGAAAGCGATATTTATGATCGTTTTCGTAGTCGAATTATGTTTCCAATTGAGGATATAACCGGTAATATCGTTGCTTTTACTGGAAGGATATTCGAAGGAACAAAGGCATTAAAAACAATAAAAGATATTGAAGCAATAGGAAAATATATTAATAGTCCCCAAACACTTATTTTTGATAAAAGTAAAATTTTATATGGTTTATCAAAAACAAAAACCTTTCTTCATTCTTTAGAAAGCACTTTATTAGTAGAAGGACAAATGGATTTTTTAATGGGGTATCAAAGTGGTATTAAAAATATTGTTGCTACTTCCGGAACTAGTTTAACTTCTTATCACTTAACAATTCTTAAGAAATATAATAATAACTTGATTCTTGGTTTCGATATGGATGAAGCAGGAATGCACGCTAAAGAAAGAGGAATTGAATTAGCTTTAAATAAAGAATTCAATATTAAAATTTTACAATTACCACAAGGCAAAGATTTGGCTGATTATCTTTTAGAAAATCAGGTTAATAGTAATGAAAAAACATCAGAATTACTCAAAAATGCAATTCCAATTATGGATTTTTATTTTGAAAGGGCAAAGACAATGGGTAAACCTGATACCCTTGAAGGAAAAAAGACAATCATTGCTTATTTTCTTCCTAAAATAAAAAAACTAGGTAATCCAGTTGATAAAGCATTTTGGCTCGAAAAATTGTCACAATATATTAATATCGATATTAAAGCCCTGGAAGACGAGCTTAAAAAAATTCCATTAGACCAAACTGTGATTATTGATGAAAATGAATCATTGAGTTCTCCTTTAAAAGTTTCTTATTCGCCATCTTATTCGCCAAGTGAACAATTAGGTTCGATTGTTAATTATAATCGTTTAGAAGTTATTGCAGAAAGAGTTTTGGCTTTAATATTAAAAAATTTTAAATTTAAAAATATTCTTTTGGAGTATCAAGATTATTTTCCTTCTAATTTCCAAATTATTCTTGATTTATTTTTAAAAACAAATAATTTAAATGAATTTAAAAAAGAAAATCTACAAAATAATAATATTAGTCCCGAGATAATTGATAAAATTAATCTTTTATTTTTAAAAGCGGATTATGAAGAAGAGTTATTAAATCGTTTCAATATCGAGATTCGGGAAGAAATTACGAAACAACTAATGATTTTAAAAAATGAAAGTATAAAAGAAAAGTTAAAAAATTTAGAAATTCAAATTAAAGAAGCGGAAAAAAATAATGATAAAGAATTGATGGCAAAACTGCTTTCGCAATTTAATCTCTTATCAAAACAATTAAAAAAATATAATTAATTTATTTTAAAAGCCATGATTACAAAAATAAAAACCACTACAAAAATGAATAAAAAAAATAATAAAAAAAATAAAAAAAATAAAAAGAATAAAAAAAACCAAAAAATAAAGAAAGAAAAAACTAAAAAGGCAATAAAAAAATCAATAAAATCACAGAAAATACAGAAGAAAACAAAAGATAATAAAAATAATAAGGCCTTTAAAAAAACAAGGCAAAATCAAGATGCTACAAATGTTCAAAATTTAATTCAGGAATTAATTAAGCGTGGAGAAAGTAGAGGATTCGTTACTCAAGATGAAATTTTAAAATTCTTTCCAAATATTGAAAATGATATTGAATTATTAGATAAAATTTATGATGTTTTAGCAGAAGCAAATATTGATATTGTAGAAAGCGGTAACGAATTATTGAGCCCTAAAGAAGAGATTACCGAAAAAGAATTAGAAGAAAGCGTTAATCCAGAAGAATGGGGTGATATTAGTGATAATGTTCAAGCTTATTTAAGAGAAATAGGCCGTATTCCTTTATTAACCCCAGAAGAAGAGAAAATTTTAACTAAAAAAGTTAGTCAGGGAGAAGAGAATGCCCGTAAAAAAATGATTGAAGCTAATTTAAGATTGGTTGTGTCTATTGCTAAAAGATATATTGACCGTAGTCGCAATATGAGCTTATTAGATTTAATTCAAGAGGGAAATATTGGTTTATCTAAAGCAGTTGATAAATTTGATTACCGTAAAGGTTTTAAATTTTCTACTTATGCTACTTGGTGGATAAAACAGGCAATTACCCGCGCTTTAGCTGATCAAGGAAGAACAATCCGTATTCCGGTTCATATGGTTGAAACTATTAGTAAATTTTTAAAAGTTAAAAGAACCTTAACACAGCAATTAGGAAGAGAACCATTACCAGAAGAAATTGCCAAAGAAATGAATAAAGATGTTAATGAAATTTTATATTTAATACAAATTTCTCGTGATATTTATTCTTTAAATCAAAGCGTGAGCGGAGATGAAGATGATGAAGAATCTTCAGAATTGGGAGATTTCATTGCTGATAAAAAAAATCCTACTCCCGAAGATCATGCTACTAGAGAGCTTTTAAAAGATTTATTAAGAGAAATTTTAAATGATCCTTCTTTTCAGCAAAGAGATCGTGATATTATAAAAATGCGTTTTGGTTTAGAAGACGGAGTAAGCCACACCTTAGAAGAAGTAGGAGAAGAATTTGGGGTAACTAGAGAAAGAATAAGACAAATAGAAGCGAAAACACTCGAAAAATTAAAAAATCACCCCCAAGCCTATAAAATTAAAGAATTTCTAAAATATCTTAAATAAACTTTTAAATTCCTTAATCAAATGAATTTATCTTTTATCAAAAAGAGTTCCTTAATTAGAAAAGGAATTGCTTTATTGGCTAATTTATTTTATGGTTTTCCTTCGCGAAAGCTAATTATGATTGGAGTGACCGGCTCAAATGGTAAAACAACTACCACTTATATCATCCGGCATCTTTTAATTGCTAAAGGTTTCGAGGTGGGTTTAATCGGAACTAGCGGCTATTGGATTAATAATAATATTAAAATTGATCCGCCGGTTATTGGCTCAACTCCTGTTACTACTCCCGATCCTTTTCCTTTACAAAAATTATTAAGGCAAATGGTTAATAAGGGAACTAAGTATTGCGTAATGGAGGTTTCTTCTGCTGGCTTAAGAGATTGGCGTATTTGGGGAATAAATTTTAAAGTCGGTATTCTTACGAGTTTAGCAGATATTTATCACGTAGAATTACACGGTAATTTTGAAAATTATAAAAATAGCAAACGCCGTTTATTTGAAATTCTTTCAAGGGATAGCCTTGCTTTACTTCCTCTTGATAATCCATTTTTTGAGGAATTTAAACAACATACTAAGGCTAAAGTTGTTTCTTTTGGTATTAATCCTAAAGCAGATATTAATGGTCATATTATTAATCAGTCATGGAATAAAAATAAAATTGCTATCAATGCTTTTAAAAGTAATTTTGAGGTTGAAACTAAATTAAAAGGAGAATATAATTTATTAAATATTCTATCAGCTGTTGGTACGGCTTTATTTTTAAATGTCGATATTGAAACTATTAAAAATGGCTTAAATTCATTAACAGAAATTCCAGGAAGGTTTGAAATTATAGAAGAAAATTTACCTTTTAAAGTAATTATTGATAAAGCAAATAGTACCGAAGCATTTTTAAATTTAATAAAAACGGTTAAGCTTTTAAAACCAAATCGTATTATTGGTATTTATGGCAATTTTCATGATTATTCTTTAAGGGTAAGAAAAGAAATGGCGGAAATTGCTTTAAATAATTTTGATCTTACTATTATTACTACCGATGATCCGAAAGATGAGGATCCGCAAAAAGGAATAAATGATTTTATTAATTATGCTCAAAATAACAATATTTCCCCAGAAAAATATCTTGCTTTTTTAAATCGAAGAGAGGCAATTAAAGAAGCTTTATTAAAAGCTCAACCCAATGATGTTGTTTTAATTTTGGGTCGCGGTGATGAAAAATTAATGAATATTAAGGGTCAGGCAATTCCTTTTAATGATAAAGAAGTTGCATTAGAATTAATTAAAGAATTAAATTTAAAGTAATAAATTTAAAATAAATCAAAAAAAATTTAAAATAAAAATAAAATTAAAAAATAAAAAAATTATGAAGGCTAACGATTTAAGACAATCTTTCTTAAAATTTTTTGAAATGCACCATCATCGTATTATTCCTTCTTCTTCTTTAATTCCAGATAATGATCCTTCTGTTCTTTTTACTACTGCCGGAATGCAACAATTTAAATTTTATTATAGTGGAATAAAAAACCCCTTAACTGATATCCATCCCTTAATTAACGAGCCTTTAAATACCTATAATGTGACTACTTGCCAAAAATGTATTCGCACTTCAGATATTGAATCAGTTGGAGATGAAAGACATTTAACTTTTTTTGAAATGCTTGGTAATTTTTCTTTTGGTGGCTATTTTAAAAAAGAAGCAATCAATCTTGCTTATGAATTTTTAACACAAAATTTACAAATTTCGCTCGCAAGAATGAAGGTTACTGTTTTTAAAGGGGATAATGAAGTGCCCCAAGATAAAGAATCAATAAAAATTTGGAATCAATTAGGTTTTTCGGAAGAAAAAGGAAATTTACAATTATTAACAAGGGAAAATAATTTTTGGGGGCCAACGGGAAATGAAGGACCTTGTGGTCCTACAACAGAAATCTATGTTGATGGTATTGAAATTTGGAATATTGTTTTTAACGAATATTTTATGTTTCAAGATAAACACCTTGAACCTTTAAAAATTAAAGGAGTTGACACTGGTATGGGTTTAGAAAGATTAGCTTTGGTAATGCAATTTCCAGAAGAAGCATTTCCTTTAAAAAATAAAACCATTTTTGACACTGATTTATTTAGTGACTTAATGTTAAGCTTAAAAGAAAACAGTTTTATTCAAGATTTTCAAAAACAACGCATCATTGCTGATCATTATCGAGCGAGTGTTTTTATTGCGGGAAGCGGTATAATTCCTTCTAACACAGAAAGAGGATATATCTTAAGAAGATTAATCAGACGTATCGTTCGTTATGCTAAATTAATTAATTTAAAAGAGGACTGGTATCAAAAAGGTTATAAAATTATAAAAGAAAAATATGGCAGCTTTTATCCCGAAATTAATAATCCGGAAATCTTAGATGTTATTTTAAATGAAAAAAATAAATTCGAAAAAACATTAGAGGAAGGATTAAAAAAATGGCAAACAATTGTCGATAATCTAAAGGGTAATACCATCTCTGGTAAAGATGCTTTTTATCTTTATGAAAGTTATGGTTTTCCTATAGAAATTTTAGAGGAAATAGCAAGAGAACAAAATAAAAAAGTAGATAAAATAACTTTCAAAGAGGAATTTAAAAAGCATCAAGAATTATCACGTCAAAGTCAAGAAAGAAAATTTGGGGGGCATGGAATTAATAATATTACTGATCCTCAAGAAAAAGAAAGAATTACTAAATTACACACCGCAACTCATCTTTTATTAGCTGCTCTAAAACAAATTTTGAATACTAATATTGAACAACACGGTTCTGATATTACCACTGAAAGATTACGATTGGATTTCAATTTCCCGCGTAAACTTACTAACGAAGAAATTCAACAAATTGAAAATTTAGTAAATGAAAAGATTAAAGAAGGTTTAATCGTTACACATTACGAAACTACCTTTACTGATGCTATTAAAAACGGTGCAGCTAAAACATTAAAAGATCATTATCCTGATAAAGTTATTGTTTATGAAATTAAAAATCCGGTAACAAATAAAATATTTTCCAAAGAAATTTGTGCTGGCCCTCATGTAAATAACACTAAAGAGTTAAATCATTTTAAAATTTTAAAAGAAGAATCAAGCGGCCAAGGAATTAGAAGAATAAAAGCAACAATTGAATAGTTATTTTTTATTTGTTATAATAAATTTAATGATTAATTAGCGTTCATATTTTTATGACTAAAAATATTTCATATTTTTATGACTAAAAATAACAAAAAAAAGGTTATTGATATTATTCCTCCAAAAGATAAAAAAACAAAAGCAGAACCGATTGATAAAACACCCAAAGAAGAATCGGAAGAAGTTTTTGTTAAAATTAAATCTCAAACAACACAATTTGAGCTACCAGAAGAAAAAATTAATGAATCGAATAAGAAAATAAATCCTTTTAAAGAAAAAGAGAAATTGGAAGAAACAGGAGAAAAAAAAGAATATCCTGATACTTCCGATGATTTGTCTCGAGAGACAAAAGATAAAACAGAAAAAGAAAATTTTATTGATAAAGATTCTTTCTTTAAGAAATTAGAAGAAGAGTTAAAATTACAAAACAAAGAAACCGAATCTTTATTATTTACAGAAAAAACAGAAAAAACAGAAAAAATAATAACTCAAAAACACTTAATTAAAAAAGTAGTTTTGTCTTTAATCGGTTTTATTTTAGGAATAGGATTGTTTTACTATCTTGGTTTTATTATTTTACCAAAAGCAGAAATTAATATTACCGCCAAAAAATTAAAAATTACTAATGATAATTTTGTTGTTTTAGTAGATGCTATGGCCAATCAAATAAATATTAATAACAAAGTTATTCCGGGAAATACCTTTACTTTTACAGAAACAGTTTCTAAAGATTTTAATTCAACTGGGCGGGGAAAAGATGAAAGATCAGCAAAGGGTAAAATAGTTATTATTAATAATTTTTCTACTTCTCCTCAAATTTTAATTGCAACTACACGTTTCGAGCATCCTTCAGGTAAAATTTATCGTCTTGATTCAAGAATTGTTGTTCCTGGAGCTATTTTAGAAAATGGAAAACTAAAACCATCATCTATTGAGGCAACTATAACAGCCGATCAACCGGGTCCAGAATATAACATTGATCCTTGTAATTCTAATAATAATTGTAAATTTACTATTCCAGCTTTTAAGGGCACAAATAAATATAATGGTTTTTATGCAATTTCCAATGAGCCAATAACAGGTGGTGGTACGGGAGCTAATCCTATGATAACCAATCAAGATATTAAAAATGCGGAAGATACTGTTTTAAGCGAAATCAATGAAAAAATTCAACAAGATATCAAAAATAAAATTCCTGCTAATTTGAAAATTATTAATACTGCTCAGAGTAGTTTAAAAATTAATAAAATTACTAGTTCTGGAAATGCTGGTGATTATCGTCAAACTTTTACAGAAACTATTAGCGGAGAAGTTGATGTTTTAGCATTCAAAGAAGACGATTTAATTAATTTAATAAAAAATATTTTTAATAAAGATAAACCAGACAAATATGACTATTGCTCAACTCCGCAAATTGAATATAAAGATGCGGTTGTTAATTTCAAGAATAATCAACTTAAATTAACAATTTCTTATGTTTTACCCATTTGTTATTCATTAGATCCAAATGAAATAAAAAACGCAATTAAGGGTAAACCAGAAAAGGAATTGGGTTTAATTTTAAAATCTTTTGATGGTATTGAATCAGTTAAAATAAAACTTTATCCCTTCTGGGTGAGAAAAGTTCCCACAAGAGATAACAGGATTAAAATTGTTATTGACTAAATAAATATTTTTTGTTAAGATACTATTTGTTTTATGAGTACTCAAAATTTTATTAGAAAGGAAGGAGTAGTCACTGAATCTTTAAGAAACGCAATGTTTAGAGTTAAATTAGATTCAGGTGAAGAAATTTTGGCTCATATTTCTGGTAAATTAAGATTAAACAAAATAAAAATTTTAGTTGGAGATAGAGTTACCGTTGAGTTATCTCCTTATGACTCTAAAAGAGGTCGTATTATTTATCGTCTATGAAAGTTAAAGCATCAGTTAAAAAAATTTGTAATCATTGTAAAATCGTAAGACGCAAGGGGCGTCTTTATGTTATTTGCTCTAATCCTAAACATAAACAAAGACAAGGATAATTTTTTAAAAAAATATGATTAGAATTTTAGGTATTAATATTCCTGATAATAAAAAAATAGAATATGCCTTAACTTTTATTTATGGTATTGGTTTACCATTGGCTAAAAAGATTGTAAAAGAAACTAAAATTGATACTAATAAAAGAGCCAAAGATTTAACAGCAACCGAAATTAATAATATCAAAGAATATATTGAAAAAAATAATATTAAAATCGAAGGAGATTTGAGGAGAGAAATAAAAGCAAATATTAAAAGATTGATAGATATTAATTCTTATCGTGGCATAAGACATATTAAACACTTACCAGTAAGAGGACAAAGAACAAAAACTAATTCTCGAACAACAAGGGGTAATGTAAGAAAATCCGTGGGATCAGGAAGACGAAAGGCTCCTTCACCTACATAAACTTCAGTATTCAGTGTTATTTATTGTTCAGTATATTCAGTATTAAGTATAATTCAATTAAATTTTAAAGGTTAAAAAGACTAAATTGTAAATTTTAAATGAGGGATTAAATAACAAAAATTACTAATTACAAATACAGAAATCAGAAATGATGTTTAAAAATTTAAAATGATAGGAAAGCTGTCATCCTGAGGCTGAAGTCCGAAGGAGCTCTGGGTTTATCTTTATCACGGATTCATTTTAAAAATTAAAAATTTAGAATTAAAAAAATAAAAAAAATTAATTATCTATGGGAAAAAAGCGTATTGTTACCAAATTAGGAGAAGATACTTCCAAATTAGAACAAAAAATATCTGCTTTGCAACAAAAAACGGTTAATATTCAATTAGAAAAAGGTAGAATTTATATTAATGCTTCCTATAATAATACTATCGTTACTTTAACTAATCTTAGGGGTGATGTTATTGCTACTAGTTCTGCTGGTGCTTTAGGTTTTAAGGGTCCTAAAAAAGCTACTCCTTTTGCTGCCTCCAAAGCAGTAGAAGCTTTATTGGAAAAAATAAAAAAGACGGGTTTAAAAGAAGTTGAAGTTTATGTTAAAGGAGTAGGCGGGGGTCGAGATTCAGCGATTAGAACTTTAGCTAATCATGGTTTAGATATTAATTTAATTAAAGATGTTACTCCCATTCCTCATAATGGGCCCAAACCACCAAATGAAAGAAGGGTTTAAAATTTAATATTTAAAAAGCATTATGAATGATCCATTATGTAAAAGATGTCGTACTATTGGAGAAAAACTCTTTCTTAAAGGAGAAAAATGTTATACCCCAAAATGTCCTTTAGTGAGAAAAGGTGTTGCTTTGCACGGTAAAAATAAGAAAAGGGCTTATAACACTCCTTATGGTAGACAATTAGCTGAAAAACAAAAAGCAAAATTAATTTATGGACTTAGAGAAAGACAATTTCATCGTTATTTTGAAATAGCAAAACAGAAAAAAGGTTCTACCCCAGAAATTTTAGCTAAAATTCTGGAAACTCGTTTTGATAATATTATTTATCGAGCTGGTTTTGCTTTAAATCGTCATGATGCAAAACAATTAATAACTCACGGATTTTTCTATCTTAATGGAAGAAAGCATAATATTCCTTCCACTTTATTAAAACAAAATGATATTATTACCATTAATCCTAATGATTTAAATAAAGAACCAATTAAAAGAATCAGAGAATTTTTAAAGAAAAATAAACCACCAAAATTTATTACTGTTGATCCCGAAAAATTAGAAATAAAAGTTATCGGTGAACCAGATTTAACTGAACTAAAAACCAATACCAATATTGATTTTTCCGCTATCGTTGAATTTTATAGTAAATAATTGAGTATTGAGTATTGGATAACAAAGTTTAAAAATTTAAAATTTAAAATTTATTATAAGGTATGATTCCTTTACCATCTTCTATTCAAAAAGTAGAACAAATAAAAAATTATGGAAAATTTGAAATTGGGGGTTTATATCCTGGTTATGGTATTACTATTGGTAATGCTTTAAGAAGAGTATTGCTTTCTTCTTTAGAGGGAGCAGCCGTAACTTCATTTAAAATCGATGGAATCCAACATGAATTTAGTCCCTTACCCAATGCTCAAGAAACAGTTTTAGATATTATGCTTAATCTAAAACAATTAAGAGTTAAATTGTTTTCCGATGAACCGCAAACTTTAATTTTAGATGTTAAGGGCGAAAAAGAAGTGTTAGCTAAAGATTTTGCAAAAAATACTATGGTAGAGATTTTAAATCCAGATCTACACATTGTAACTTTAACTGACAAAAATGCTCATTTACATTTAGAAGCAATCATTGAAAAGGGGATAGGCTATGTTTTAGCTGAAGAGTATAAAAAAGAAAAATTATCAATTGGAACAATTGCTGTTGATGCTATTTTTTCTCCTGTTCAAAAAGTAAATTTCAAAGTAGAGAATATGCGTGTTGGTGATCGTACTGATTATAATAAATTAATTTTAGAAATTGAAACTGACGGTTCATTAACACCAGAAGAAGCTTTAACACAAGCTAGCAAAATCTTAAAACAACACTTTGAATACCTTGAAAACAAATATAAACAAGAGGATGAAACTAAAATAGTTTCTAAGGGTTTTAAATCTAGTAATAAAGAGCCAAAAGATATTTTAATCGAGGATTTAGATTTAAGCACTAGAACCAAAAGAGCTTTAATTAATAATGGAATCAAAACTTTAGCAGGATTATTAAGATATTCTGAGGATAAATTATTGAAATTAGAAGGTTTAGGGGAAAAGGCGGTTGAAGAAATTAAAAATCTACTTAAAAATTTAGAATATACATTAAAATAAAAAGTTTTTTCTGTAAAAGCAAACTAAAAGCAAAAAGCCAAATCCGAACAGCAAACAGAAACAAAACCGTTCTAGTAATAAATT
>JBAMLJ010000098.1:0-5193 GCA_039793615.1 bacterium | reverse complement strand
TTCTAGTAATAAATTTTATCAAATAAATTTTTATCACGTGAATAATCCTTGTTTAAAATTTTAAAAATATTTACATGAAGCATTTAAAAAAAGGAAAAAAATTTCATCGTAAAACAGATCAACGCAATGCTTTATTAAAAAATTTAGCCACTAATTTAATTACTCATGGCAGAATTAGAACAACTGACAGTAAGGCAAAAGAAACAAAAAAATTAGTTGAACGATTAATTAGTTATGCTAAAAAGCAAAATTTAAGCGGCTATCGTTTAATTTTAAAATATCTTCCCGAAAAAACTGCTAAAAAGTTATACTATGAAATCGCCCCCCAATATCTAAATAGAAATGGTGGTTATACTCGAATTATTAAAACATTTATAAGAAGAAAAAGAGATGCTACCGAAATGGTAATTTTAGAATTAGTAAAATAAGTAAAATAAGTAAAATAATTGTTAATAATTTTTTATTGTATGCCTAACACTAATACTAATAATAACACTATTATTCTTGATGCTACTGGACAATCATTAGGAAGATTGGCTTCCAAAGTGGCTGTTTTATTACAAGATAAGAATAAAGCTACTTATGAACCAAATAAAACAGGAACTAATGTTGTGATTGTTAATAATTTAAGTAAAATAAATTTTAAAGGAACAAAAATAAAAACAAAAGTTTATTATCGCCATACAGGATATTTAGGGCATTTAAAGGAATTATCATTAAAGGAATTATGGAAAAAAGACCCCAAAAAAATATTTATCAATGCGGTAAGGGGCATGCTTCCTAAAAATAAATTACGCGATCGCCGTTTAAAAAAATTAATTATAAATCTTTAATTAATTATAAATCTTTAAAATATTATAAATCTTTAAAATATTTTTGAATAATATTTCGAAATATGAAACAAACTGTTAATGAACAAAATAAAGTTAAATATTTAGAAGGAATCGGCAGAAGAAAAACTGCTGTTGCTCGAGTAAGAATTATGAAGGGTACCCCGAGCATTATTATTAATAATAAAAAATTGGAAGAATATTTTCCTATTTTAAACCATCAAGAAAAAGTGCTTCAACCATTAAAATTAACCAACACTGAAAACAAATTTGCCATTTCAGTAAAAGTAAAAGGGAGTGGTTTAAACGCTCAGGCAGAAGCAATTCGTTTAGGTTTAGCGCGAGTATTAATTTTAATTAATAAAGAGTATAAAGAGATTTTAAGAAACCATAAATTATTAACTAGAGATAATCGTCAAGTTGAAAGAAAAAAATACGGTCTAAAGAAAGCACGTCGTGCTCCCCAATGGCAGAAACGTTAATTATTTTTGTAAAACAACTCAAAACAAAACAAGACCTGTTTATGGTCTTGTTTTGTTTTAGTTTAAGATTAAATTTTAATTTTAATACGAAATCATTTCGATTCCTTCATTATCTAAATAAAAAATATAATTCAGTTTTTCATCGTAATAATAAATTCCGTTTTTTATATCATCTTTAATAGAATATTGCAAATTTTTATTTAAATCATATAAAAAAAGACTATTTTTAACTTTAAAAAGTAAGTAATTCTCTGCTAAAAACCAATGAGGTAAATCATCAGCCTCTATTGATAATATTTTTTCTTGATTTTGATTAATATCATATAAAATAGTTGTTTTGTTTGAAGAATTAAAAAATAAAATTATTTTTTTATTAGAATTAAAAGCAACTTTGTCAAAACTAAAATCTAATTTTCGCGGCACCTTTTCTTCAGCATCAGCTAGTAAAAGATAATTAGTAGAGGGAGTTATAATTACAAAATCATCACTTTTATTTTTAAATAATTTAATTTTATTATAATCTTCATTTTTATTATAAAATTTAAATAACGATATATTTTCAAAATTGTTATTAGAAATGTTTTCTTTTGTTAAAAGGCCATTTTTCTGAATAAAATAAATATTATCACCATCAATAATCAATCCTTGCACTGGTTCATCAAAAATTTTATTAACATTAAGGGTGATATAATTAAAAAGATAAATGCCGTCACTAGTATTGAAAATAACTGTGTTATCTTTGTAGGGCAAAACTTCTATAATTTTAAAATCTTTTGGTATATTTTGCTGTTTTTTAAATGCGTCCAAAAAGATATTAATCAGATTTACTCCCATATTAGCATTATTAATTAAATTCTTCTCAGTAAATAAAATTTTCCATTCTAATGTTTTTGTTTGAATAAGTAATCTTTTATCGTCAGTAAAAAATATTCTTAGGGGTAAATTATCCGATTGGTAAATTTTTATATCTTCTTTATTAGCACGATTAAAAAGATGCCATTCATATTTTTTATTAACTAAAGATAAATAAAGAAATAAATTATTTTGAGAATTAGGAATAAAAAAATCAATGTTAGCATTGTTAACAATATTATTATTTATCCAATTCTGTGGTAGTAAATTAATTGGTTCCAATTGAGTTATTTCTCCTGCTTTAATATTCACTGTTTTTGTTTCTTTATAATAAGAAGGATTACTTATTATTAAATCATATTGACCTGGTTTTAATTTAATTTTTAAGAATCCGTTTTGGATATTGAATGCATTTTGGATAAAATCACTCTTAAGTTCTATTGTTGTTTTTAAAGGATTAGTTTCAATAATTAATACACCATAATTTTGGTAAAATTTATGGTAAATTAGATAACCAAGAGTCGAAATAATTAAAATCGATAATAAAATAAATAATTTTTTCATTATCAATTATTATATCAAAAAACAAACTTAATTTGAAATTTTAAGATAAATTATATAAAATAAAATATATGGTTTCTCTTGAGAATTATCGTAAAGTTTTTTTGAGCCTGACAGTTATTCTTATCGTTCTGGGCTTTTTGGTTTTAATCAGTGCTTCTTCTATTATCGGGGCTCAACAATATAATGATATTTTGTATTTTGTTAAAAAGCAATTAATTCAGGGACTATTACTGGGAATTATTCTAGCCTTCTTAGCCTTTAAAATAGATATTTATTTTTGGCGAAAAATATCCTTTTTGCTTCTTTTAATAAGTATTATTTTTCTAATATTATGCTTTGTTCCTGGTTTTGAAAGAGTAATTAATGGCGCTCATCGTTGGATTAAATTAGGACCAATTTTATTTCAACCATCAGAATTATTAAAAATTACTGTTATTGTATTTTTAGCTCATGTTTTTGATAAATATCGCAATGAACCTTTAAAAAAAATTTTTAACAAAACATTCATTATTTATCTTTGTGTTCTCGCTATTATTGGTTTTTTATTAACAATTCAACCATCAACTGGTACTTTTGTTATTATTAGTATCAGTACCCTTATAATATATTTTTATAATAAAATAACTTTAAAACAATTTTTAATTTTGATTCTTTTAGGAGTAATATTTTTTACTATTTTAATAATTAAATATCAGTATCGGTTAGAAAGAATTTTAACTTTTACTAATCCCCATAAAGATCCCAAGGGAAAAGGCTATCAAATCATTCAATCATTAATAGGAATCGGTACTGGTGGTCTTTTTGGGAAGGGCTTTGGTAATTCTGTCCAAAAATTTAATTATCTTCCCGAAAGTCACACTGATGCCATTTTCTCAATTATTGCAGAAGAATTTGGTTTTATTGGATCTTTAATATTAATTATAATTTATTTATTATTTATTACTACTGGTTTAAAATTAGCAAAATATACTAATAATTACTTTGGACAATTAATTATTTTGGGATTTGTTACTAGTATTGGCTTACAAGCTTTTATTAATATTGCTGCCTTATGTCATTTAATACCTTTAACAGGAATACCATTACCATTTATTAGTTATGGTTCAACTGCTTATGTCGTTAATTTAATTCAAGTTGGTATTATTATGAATATTACCAAAAAATTTTAATTCGATTGAATCATTTTAAACATGGATTTATCATTTTTAAAACACGATTATAATATTTTAAACAAAAAAGAAGTAAGAATTATTTTAACTGGTGGAGGGTCAGGGGGCCATACCTTTCCTTTAATAGCAATTATTAGAAAATTAAAAACGTTTGCACAAGAAAATAATTTAAATTTAAATCTTTTATACATCGGACCAGAAGATTTTACTGTACCATATTTAGAAAAAGAGGGGATTGAGATAAAATTAATTTCTGCTGGTAAAATTAGGCGTTATTTTAGTTTTTCTAATTTTCTCGATATTTTAAAAACTATTGCGGGAATTTTTCAGGCTTTATGGCATGTTTATGCTTTTATGCCGGATCTTATTTTCTCAAAAGGGGGATACGGTTCTTTCGCGGTTTCTTTATGGGGTTTAATTTTCTTTATTCCTACTTACATTCATGAAAGTGATTATGTGCCTGGATTAACTAATAAAATTATTGGTAAATTTAGTAAAAAAATATTTATTTCTTTCAAAGGAACTGAACAATATTTTAATAAAAATAAAACTATTTTAGTTGGCAATCCAATCAGAGAAGAATTACTTATTAATATTAATATTAATAAAGAAAATACTAAAAAGATTTTAGGCTTATCACAAAAACCGGTCCTTCTTATTATAGGTGGTTCTCAGGGTTCGGAACATATTAATGATGCCATTTTAGATGCGTTACCAAAATTAATTAATGATTTAGAAATAATTCACCAAACTGGAATTAATAATTATGAAAAAATAATAAGAGAAAGCGAAGTTATTTTTAGAGAAATACTTCAAAACGAAGAATTAAAAAAATATTATCATCCAGTTGCTTTTCTGGAAGAAAGCGACACCCCGTCTTTAAATTCTCTAAAAGATGTTCTTCTAATAAGTGATTTAATAATTAGTCGCGCCGGAAGCGGTTCTATTTTCGAAATCGCTGCCTTTAAAAAACCATCTATTTTAATTCCTTTACCGTGGGCTAGTCAAGAGCATCAAAAGAAAAACGCTTACGAATATTCTCAAACTGGTGCCGCAATAGTAATAGAAGAAAATAATTTAAAACCGGCAATTTTAACTGATACTATTTTAGGCTTAATTCGTAATCAAAAAGTATTAAAACAAATGTCTTTAAAAGCTGAAGCTTTCGCTAAACCTAAAGCAGCCGAAGAAATAGCCAAATACCTATTAGAAAACTCTCTTTCATAAAATATTGATTTGTGATATAATATAAATATTAATTGTAAAGGCTAAATTTGAAAAGAAGTATTCAATTTA
>JBAMLJ010000097.1:5262-25006 GCA_039793615.1 bacterium | reverse complement strand
CCAACAAAGCTCAGATTCTTCAAGAAATGGAAAGAGTAAGAAACCAAATAAAAGTTTTGGAACAAAGATTAAAAGAATTAGAAAAATTACTTAAAATAATACCTACTACTTCTACTTCTGAAAACCAATAATCCAAGCAATTAATAAAGAGTTAAAAACTAAAAACGCCTTAAAGGCGTTTTTAGTTTTTAAATTCAAAGTTATCGTTGTTGTAGCAATAATTGTTAAAGATTCAATTAATAAAATAATTAGTAGTTGTAGTAATCGCAGGTTCTGTAGTAACAGTTAGTTTGTAGTAGTGGGTGTAGTAGTGGATTCTGAAGTAGTAGTTGTTGGTTCTGTAGTAGTGGTAGTAGGTATGAGTGAAGGAAGATGAAGATAAAATATCGGATATTTTTCCGATTGTAGTCCTTCGCTATCAATTGCTTTAATTGCAAAGAAAACATCTAAAGGAACACCTGGCAATCTTCGAGAATTAAGATAATCAATATCTTTAGTAGAAATCTGCAATGTAAAGCGATTATTTGTAGAATCAAATAATGGTTCACTAAAATTTACTGAATAAGAATAAGGAGAATACCAACCTTCTCTAGTAAAATTATTATTGTTTAGATCGTCACCTTGTTCAGCAAAAACATAACGAAGATCATATTTTAATGTATCTTTAGGATCTATATCGGAAGCAGGGTTCCAAGCAAAAATTAAGGTGTTACAAAGTTCGTCACCACATTTCACTTCGAAGCCATTAACATTAGTCGGCTTATGATAATAATTGGACAAATCAAAATAGAATTTTGTTGGATCATAAGCAACTAATCTTAAATAAGAAGTATTAAATTTATCATAACCATAATAGCCAATAGTAACATATTGATCCGAAGTAAATTTCACATTTTGACCACTAGTAGTTCCGGTAACTTCAATTAAATAATGATTATCTTTTGGCAATTGCCACCAATTATAAGATAATCCTCTTGCTCCACCAGGAGCATGACACCAAAAATCGCTATTAGTAAAAACAAGAGCACTGGTATTCCAACTATAACCTTGACAATTAGGATAAATCATAACTAAACCAGGAATATTATCTAAAGTCCAATTATCTTTACTCCCTAAATAATAAGGAGGAATTCCAAAACTCGACGAAGCATCGTCTAAATCAGAATGCAAGAAAAAAGCCATTGCTGTAAAAATATTATTTGTTTTATCTGTTTCTGGAATAAATGGATATTCATTAGTTCTGAAATCTAACACAATTTTAGAATTATCGCCTGAGAAAGGATGCCAAGAAAATTCTGTGATATAAGGAATTTGAGGAGTAACAGTTAGAGACGGTCTAGTAGTGGTCGTTGTAGTAGTTGTAGTTGTAGTTTCTGATACTAGACAATGATCGGTTGAAGAAATACTTTTAGGACTAGGACAATCTTGAATTTCAAAATCATTATAATTGTTATCTGTATCAATAAAATTATTATCTATATATTTTCTTTGAATACTCTGCCCAGAATTTGGATTAAAAGTGTGCCGAATTTCGCAATCGTTAGCTTCACCATAACCAACTTTATCTACTATTTCTCGATTAGGATTTTTTAAAACAATTGTATTATTTTCAGTAATCGTATAATTATTTAATAAAACATCAGCTATTTTAGAATAACTGCTTGAAGCATGCGCTATTAGAAAATAACCATGAGAATTAATAATTTTATTTTCTAACAAATTGGCGGGAACTAGCGAAGAAAAATCTTCAGATTGACTTGTTTTCTTCTGTAAATACCAATTTGTTAAACTTACGTCAAAATCATTGGGATTATATAATTCGATAAATTCATTATAAACATTAACTGTTTGATCGGAATTAAATCCACTTACCTGTATTTCAGTGATCAAAACTTTCGGATAAGATGGTTTCGTAGTAGTTGTGGTGGTAGTAGTGGTAGTAGTTGTTGTAGTTGGAACTGTAGTGGAAGTGGTATTCAAGGTTGTTGTGGTGGGAGGATTATAAGTGTTTGAAGAGCTATCAGAACTAATTACTATGTAACCACTGCTATTATCTGCTTTTGGAGTCCCTAAAGGATTAGAACTTGTCTGCCAAGTTAAATCTGCCTTTCTTTCCATGGTTCTCTTAGAAACATTATCCCCAGCTGGCCAATCAGGATTAGCCAAAACTTCATCTTGAAGTAAACAAGAATTATCAAAAAGTTTTAATCCTTCATTATAATTAGACAGAGCACCAGTATAAATTAAATCTGCTTTAATCTCAGGCACTGAATCGTCGCTTGTTCTTTCTAATAACAAAAATTGATTCGGATCCAATTTTATCCCTTTTTCAAAAACAATTTTTATCTGATTATCTTTATCTAAAATCTGCCATCCAGAAAGATCAATAGTGTTTTGGGAAATGTTTTTTAATTCAATCCATTCGTTATCAGAATTTTTAATAGTTCCCATCCAAGCTACTTCATTAATAATTACTTTATTTCTTAAAGGTAATTGAGAAGAAAGAAAGGGACAAAAATCTGTTTTAAAAATTGTTGTCGTGGTAGTTTTAAGAGTGGTGGTTGTCGTCTGTTTTAAAGTTGTTGTGGTAGTTGGTTTCAAAGTAGTGGTAGTTAGTTTCAAAGTAGTGACTATGGGTTTTAAAGTAGTGGTAGTTTTAAAAACAGTAGTTGTTGGGGATAAATTAACTGATGTCGGAGAATTATTATTAGAAACAACATTAATAGTTGTCTCAGTATTATTAACTAAAGTGTAATCCGGTGTTTTTTGAAAAACATTGTTAATAAAAGTATTAATTCCTCCTAAAGCTGCTAAAATAATATTATTTTCATTCTTTTTAATAAAATCTGGGTCTTGTTTTGCTTTTGCTACTTCTTGAAAAAATAAATTAATTACTCCGCTACTATTAATAACAGCTTTTTTAGCTAAACGCTGCCAATAATCATTTAACACTAAAACATCATTTAAAGTATAATTAGTAATTCCTGACTGTAATCTCCAACTAGCGCCTTTCTTTGCTAAATGAAAAAGATTTTTATTTTCATCATATCCTAAAAGATAAACTCTTATTGTACCGTCCTGACCAATTTCTGGCACATCAGAAAAAATTACTTGCGGCAAATGGTATTTAGAAGAATAAATAGAATCAGAAGAAAAGAAATAATTATTACTATATTTAGCAGTATCATCAAAATAATCATTTAAACTATTTTTAATCAATGGTTTTTCATTTTTAAAAGACGAAAAAATAGCTTCGTAATCAGAAAAAGTTAAATGAGATGGCATTTCTTCGTAAATATCACTGTCAATTATTGGAGGATGAGCATCTTCTCGGGTATGAGCTGGTACTGTCATGTCTTCTATTAAATGTAAAACATGCCCCAATGCTAAAAAGGCATCTTTTTTATTACCTTTAATATAAGAATAAATAGCTTTTTGCCAAGTAAAATTAGTCCTACTAAAAACAGGGCTTTTAGAAATTGGCCCTAAACTGGTTAAATATAGAGGATCGTAAATTGCTTGAGTAAAAGGATTTTGAGCCCATTCTTTAGCAGTTAAAACAGGGTATAAATATTCTACGCCAAAAAAGCTCCAAGTTTTATTATAAACAGGATCATAAAAATGATTGAGGCATCTTGAAGGAGTGTCTTCTTCAATACTCCCTTGAATTAACCATTGTTTTTCTGCTAAAGAAATTTTTGTTTCTGAATCTTGATTATTCTGATTATAAAATCTTACTGCTAAATCAGTTAAATTGGCATGAGTGGGAGTTGGTGCATAAGCTAAACTTGTATTAATAATACTAATTAATATAAAAATAATAATTAAAATAAACAATAAAAAAGACGGTGGGGATTTTTTCATTATAGTTTATTTAATATTTAAAATATTAAAATTGAGCAATTTTCCATAAATTACTCAATTCTGTTTTATTATTACCAAGGATTAGTATCGGTTTTTTAATAACAATTGTTGTCACAGAAACATTTTTATCATCGATAACTTCAATCACATAATTTCCATTCATCATTTTCCCTTTACTATTTTTTGGATTTAGTAAATCTTTTAACATTTGATTCCATTGATTACTTTGTTTTATTTGAGTTAAAAGAGTTTTATATTCTTCTTGTTTTTCTGGTAAAAAATATTTAACCGCCAAATTAATATCATTGTTTTTAAGTGCCTCTAAAAATAAACTATAAGTTTCTTCTGGAGTTTGACCACCATAAGTATCATTTTGATACATTTGTTCAATTTCTTTTAATTTTATATTTAGTTCTTTTTGTCCTCTTTCTAATTGTCTTTTAAGTCTATTTTTGGGATTAAAATAATTTAAACTCATTATTATTATTAAACCAAAAATAATTAATACTAAAAAAATAATTAAATATTTTTTGTTTTTTACAAATGACATAAATTTGTTTTTAAAGTATTAAATTAGTTTTTTACAAAAATTGGTTTTTTAAAAACACCATGTTCCTCTTTAGGAGACCTAGAAAGAAAAAACGGTGGGGAAAATTTCTAGGCCTCTTAAAAAGGACCATTAACCCACCGTTTATATTTCTATTTTAACTAATTTAAATTTTTTGTCAATAGTAATTGTGGATAATTTGTGAACAATTTAATTGTTCAAAGTATTATTATTTTCTTCAATTTTTGTTTCCTTAGTATTATTAGCCGTTTTATCTTCTGCTTCGTCTTTCTTATGTTTATGAAATACAATTTGTTTTTTCTTTCCGTTAATTATTTTTGCTTTAATTAAAAGATTATAACAAGAGTCTGTAGGTTGAGCTCCATTTTTTAACCAATATTCAATTTTTTCTTTTTTTAATTCGTACTTATCCTTTTTAGGATCCCACCAACCTAAAACTTCTTTTACTTTTCCGGAACGACTAGAAAAACGAGAGTCAATTACCACGACTCTAAAAGTATAATCTTTTTTTCTACCAACTCTTTGAAATCTTAAGCTTAACATATTATTAAATATAACAAATTTTTTCTTTTTTAGCAAATTTATCCGACAAAATTTAAAAAAATCTGAAAATGTTTTAATATTTTAACAAAAAAATTAAAAACTATTTAAAAATTATTTTAACTAAAAATTTAGGCACGTTAAATATCTAAATTCTTTACCTTTTGAGCATAAGCCTCAATAAATTTCTTTCGTGGCAAAACGTCTTCTCCCATTAAAATATCAAATAAGCGATCTGCCTCTTCAGCATCTTCGATTGTTACTTGTTTTAAAATTCTTCTTTTGGGATCCATAGTTGTTTCCCATAATTGTTCGGGATTCATTTCTCCTAAACCTTTATAACGTTGAATATTAATTCCTTTTAACTCTTCTTCTTCTTTTATTTTTTCAATATCTTCTAATGATTCTTCTTTTTGAACTTTCAAAATTGCTTCATCTTTTGTTTCACTAACTAATTTTAATTTTTTGATATTTTCCTTTTCTATTTCTTTTATTGCAGATTTGCCTAATAAATTCTTCACAATTTGATCTTTTTCTTCTTCACTATAAGCATAGTAAACTTCTTTTCCTTTTTCAATGCGATACAAAGGCGGCTGAGCAATATATAAATAATTACCTTCGATAATTGGTCTAAAATATCTAAAGAAAAATGTCAAAAGTAATGTTCTAATATGAGCACCATCAACATCAGCATCAGCCATAATGATAATTTTGTGATAACGTAATTTATTAATGTCAAAATCCTCACCAATTCCAGTACCTAAAGCAATAATCAAAGTTTTAATTTCTTCAGAACTCATAATTTTATCTAATCGAGCTTTTTCTACATTTAAAATTTTTCCGCGTAAAGGAAGAATTGCCTGATGGTTTCTATCACGTGCCATCTTACCGCTACCGCCGGCACTTTCACCCTCAACAATAAATAATTCCGAGTCTTCAGGATAACGAGAAATGCAATCCGCTAATTTACCGGGTAATGCTGCGCCTTCTAGAGCGCCTTTCCTTAGAACATTTTCTTTGGCTTTTTTTGCAGCTACTCGGGCGCGAGCTGCTAATAAACATTTTTCAATAATCTTTCTAGCATCATCTTTATGAATCTCTAACCATTCTTTTAAACTATCACTAATTACTTGTTCAACCGCTGTTCTTGCCTCAGGATTCCCTAATTTTGCCTTTGTTTGTCCTTCGAATTGTGGTTCTTTTAATTTGATAGAAATAATAGCAATTAAACCATCCCTGACATCGTCACCATTTAAACTTAATTCATTATTTTTTAAATAACCATTATTTTTAGCATAATCATTTAAAACCCTAGTTAAAGCAGAACGGAAACCAGTAAGGTGCATTCCTCCTTCGGGAGTATAAATATTATTAGCAAAAGCTAATTCAGTACTTTCGTTATCATCTGTATAAAGTAGAGCTACCTCAACAATAATATTTTCTTTGTCTTGTTTAGTATAAAAAATATCGGTTAAAGGCTCGTGTCCCAAAGATAAATAATGTGCAAAAGCAATAATTCCGCTTTCAAAATGAAAAGTATACGAAGTGATTAAAGCATTTTCACGATAATCTTTAACAATAATTGTTATTCCAGGTGTTAAATAAGCCTGTTGTCTTAAATGATCAAGAATTTTTTTGAGATCAAATTTTATTTCCGAAAAAATAGAAGGATCGGGTTCGAAAATTATTTTTGTTCCTCTTTTATTGGTTTTTCCTTCTTTTTTAACTTTAGTTGTTGGTTTTCCATAAGAATATTCTTGAGAATAAATTGTATTATCGCGATAAACTTCGGCTCTTAAATAAACAGATAAAGCATTAACTACAGAAACACCGACCCCGTGTAAGCCCCCGGCTACTTTATAAGATTTACCCCCAAATTTACCGCCAGCATGCAAAGTACATAAAACTGTTTCTAGAGCTGATTTTTTTGTTTTGGGATGAATATCAACTGGAATACCACGACCATCATCCGTAATAGCAATTCTTTTATCAGATAAAATTTCCACCAAAATAGTTTTAGCATAACCAGCTATTGCTTCATCAATTGAATTATCAACAACTTCCCAAATTAAATGATGAAGACCATCAGTTCCTGTAGAACCGATATACATTCCTGGTCGTTTTCTTACCGGCTCTAAACCTTCTAAAACATAAATATCTTTAGCAGTATATTCTTCACTACCTTTAGTGTTATAAATATTTAATATACCATCTTGCTCTTCTTTTTTTATATTTTCTTGTTTTTGTTTAGCCATATAATTAACGAATTTCTGCTCCTAATTGTTGTAAAATGGTAATTATTTTTGTTATTTCTTCATCAACTTCTTTACTTGATAAAGTTTTTGAAGAAGAACGAAAAATTAAATGAAAAGATAAACTTTTTTTATTATTAGGAATATTTTTCCCTTCATACACATCAAACAATTCAAGAGATTCAAGTAGAGAAGAAACACCTTTAATATTCTTAATAATTTCACCAATGGATGTTTTTTTATCAATTACTAAGGAAATATCTCTTAAAACAGGAGGGTATAAAGGTAATTCTCGATATTGAATCTTGCCTGTTATAAGTTTTAACATTAAAACATTAAAAGTAAAGGCAACTATGCTTCCTTCTAAAGAAAAATTCTTTTTTGTTTCATCATCAAGATAAAATAAACGACCAATTTCTTTATCTTTATTTTTAATTAAAACGATACGATACCCATTTTTTATTTTTTGAATTTCGTAATCTTTTTCTTGAATATTTAAAACATTAAACAATGTTTCGATAATTCCTTTGGCACAATAATAAAGTTCTTCTTCTTTATTATTTTTCTTTTGCGCCCAAACACTTGACAAAAGAATGTTCTCTTTAATTTTATCATTTTCCCAATTATAAACATTACCAATTTCAAAAATTTTTACTTCATCAAAAAAACGATAGTTTAATTCTATATTATGGAATAAACCAATTAATAAATCAGCTCTAATACTACTAAAGTTCTCGCTTAAAGGATTCGATAAATCAATAATTTTATCTTGATTAGAATAATAATTTTTATCTTTTAAAGAAATTAAAGAATAATTCTTTACTTCTGTAAAACCAAAAGTTTTCATCCAATCCGTTAATTTATTAGTAAAATCCCAGATGTCATTCTTCTCTGGAATTTTTAACTCGGCGATTATTCTTTGGGGCTTAATATTATTAAAACCAATTAATCTGCCAATTTCTCCAATAATATCCTCCTTTATTTTTAAATCATTTCTTATAAATGGTGTTGTTATAAAAATTGATTTTTCTTTCTTTTTTTCTTTTTTAATCTGAAAACCTAAAAGATCTAATTTATTTTTAATTTCTTTTAAAGAAATATTAATTCCTAAAAATTTTTGACATTCCGATTCTGAAATTTTAAAACCTATTTTTTTCAATTTTTCTTTACGGGTAGCGATTACTCCTTTTAAAATTTCCCCACCAGCTAATTCTTGAATTAAATTACTTACTAATTCTAAAGCATAAAAAGTTAATTCAAAAGGAATATCATGTTCAAATCTCACTGAAGCATCAGTTCTTAAATTAATTGCTCTTGATGTTTGTCTAATATTATAGGGATCAAAATTAGCACTCTCAATAATAATTCTTCTTGTTTGAGGAGTAACTTCCGCTGATACTCCTCCTTTTATTCCGGCGATTGCCAAAGGTTTATTAGAATCGCAGATTAACAAAACATTTTTAGTCAAATTATAGGTTTTATTATCTAAAGTAGTAATCGTTTCATTGTCTTGAGCTTGACGAATAATAATTTCTTTTTTATTTAATTTATTAGAACTTACTTTGTCAAAATCAAAAACATGAAGTGGCTGACCGGTTAAAAGCATAATATAATTTGTAGCATCAACCACATTATTGATAGGACGTAAACCGCAATCAATTAATCTTTCTTGAACCCATTTTGGAGAAGGTTTTACTTCAACATTAAAAATTACCCGACTGGTATAAAGACGACAATTTTTACTTTTATTATTAACGATTAAATAATCTTTAATATCCTCTTTCCCTTCTTTTACTTTAATTTGAGGATAATTAAATTTTTTATTTAAAATAGCACCTATTTCTCGTGCTAAACCTAAATGACTGCTACCATCAACGAAACGATTAGGTAATAAATCCACTTCTAAAATCGGCCTTTTATTAACAAAAGAAATGTTGGTTTCGGCAAAAAATAAAGTTAAAAGATTAGCCAATTTGTCTGGCGATTGTTTAAAATTAATCAAATCTTTAAGCCAAAAATAAGAAAATTTCATGAAAATTGTTTTAAAAATCTTAAATCAGAATTAAAAAATAATCTAATATCATTAATATTGTATTTAACCATTGCGATTCTCTCAATTCCTAATCCAAAAGCAAAACCTTGATATTTATTTTGAGAGTAACCAACTTTTTTAAACAAATCTGGGTGAACCATTCCTGCTCCCATAACTTCGAGCCATTCATTATTTAATTTTATATCTACTTCTAAACCAGGGGTGACAAAAGGAAAATAACTAGGGCGAAAACGAACGATAATATTTTGTTCAAAAATTTCATTCAAAACTTCATTAATTAATTGTTTAAAATTAGCTAGGTTAATATTGTTGTCTACTACCAAACCTTCAATTTGATGAAATTGAAAATCATGATGAGGATCAGTTGCCTCAAAACGAAAACACCTTCCCGGAACAATAATACGAAAAGGCGGTTTATGAGTTTCCATATAGTGAATCTGCATCGGCGAAGTGTGAGTCCGAAGCAATAATTTTGATTTTTGTTCGTCTGTATAGACAGGATTTTTGCCTTTTGACTTTATCCAAAACGTATCCCACATATCACGAGCAGGATGATTTTCTGGAATTCTTAAGGCATCAAAATTATAATATTCGGTTTCAATTTCCTCTCCCAAAACAATCTCAAATCCTAATTTTTCAAATGTTTTAACTAGATCTCTTGTAATCAAAGTTAAAGGATGCAAATGGCCAATTTCAATCTTTACTCCAGGACGAGTAATATCAATTTCTTTTTGAGAATAAGAATTGTCTAATAATTTATTCTTTTTTTGTTGATAAATTTCATTCAAAAAAGCTCTAATTTCATTAGCTTTTTTACCTTTTTCTTTTCTTTCTTTTAAGGGTGTATTCTTTAAATTATTAAAAAATTGCGATAATTCACTTTTACGTGATAAAAATTTAATTCTCCACTGTTCTAGAGATTCTAAGGAATCAATATTTTCCCATTCTTTTTGAGCGCTATTTTTAATTTCTTCTAAATCCATCATAATTTTTAATATAACAAAATTCTACCTTAATTTTGTATTTTTTTCAAGCCAAAGAGATTAAAAAATATCAGTTTTTGTTGCAAAAAATTCAAAAAAATTGTAAAATATACATTAATTTTATACAAATTAAATACGTTTTTATGTCAGGACATTCGAAATGGGCAAAAGTAAAATACCAAAAAGCGGTTAAAGACCCTAAAAGAGGCCAAGCTTTTTCTAAATTAACTAATTTAATTACTATTGCGGCTCGCCAAGGAAGTGATATTAATACTAATCCTAAATTGAGAGTAGCAGTTGAAAAAGCAAAAGAATTAGGAATGCCAAAAGAAAACATAGAAAGGGCAATCCAGAGAGGAAGCGGCACAGGAGGCGACTCAAAACAATTAGAAGAATTAATGTGCGAAGCTTACGGACCAGGTGGTACTGCTATTTTAATTCAGGCTATTACTGATAATAAAAATCGTACCATTGCTGAATTGAGACATCTTTTACAAATGTACGACGCTAAATTAGCTAATAATGGCAGTGTTAGCTATCTTTTTAAAGAATTGGGGAAAATTAGTATTCCTAAAAATCTTTGGAACGATAATTTAGCTTTAAAAGTAATCGAATTAGGTGCAGAAGATATAAAAGAAGAAAATGATTTAATTAATGTTTATACTCAAGTAACTAATTTAAATAATCTTAAAAATTCGTTAGAACAATTCTTACCAGATACCCAATTAGAAGGAAATATCGAATATGTAAGTCAACAGCCGGTTATTATTAATGATGAAGAAATCAAAAATAAATTAGAGACTCTTTTTTCAGTATTAGACGAACATGATGATGTTGAAGAAATCTTCTCTAATGCTGAATATTAATTTATGATTATCATTGGCATTGATCCGGGCACAACTCGGATTGGTTGGGCAGTAATAAAAACAAGAAAAAAAGAGGTAAAACCTCTTAATTATGGTTGCTGGGAATTAAAAGAAAAAGAGCAAGGGGCTCGTTTATTAAAAATTTTTCACAATTTAAATAAATTAATTAAAGATTATTCTCCTGATTACTTAATAATAGAAAGAGTATTTTTCTTTAAAAATGCTAAAACAGTAATGAGTATTAGTGAAGCAGTTGGGGTAATTAGTTTAACAGCACAAAAAAATAAATTAAAATGTCACTATTTAACTCCTCTCGAAGTAAAACAAATTTTAATTGGTTACGGAAGAGCCGAAAAAAAAGAAATTCAAAAATTTGTGCAAATGATTTTTTCTTTAAAAGAAATTCCTAAACCAGATGATACTAGTGATGCCTTAGCAGTGGCAATTGCCGGTTTCCATAAATTAAATCACTTAAAAAATACTGTTTTAATAAAAAGAAATGAAACTAAAAGAAATTAAAACATGGAAAAAATAAATAATTTGTTTAAAAAAATATTTTTTATATTATTATCAATTATTTTGATTAGTGGTCTTTCTTTGATTTTATTAGCTCGTCATCTACCTGATCCTAAAGATTTTAATGAAAGATCTATTGCTCAATCAACTAAAATTTATGATCGTACTGGTCAGGTTCTTCTTTATGATATTCATGGTGAAGAAAGAAGAACTGTAATTCCCTTAAAAGACGTTTCTCCTCATATCATTAAATCTCTTTTGGCAGCTGAAGATCATACTTTTTATTCTCATCATGGTTTTGTTTTTAAAAGCTTTGCTCGTGCTTTTATTAATGTCATTATTAAGCATCAAAAAATACAAGGAACTTCTACTCTTACTCAACAATTAGCTCGTAATGCTTTCTTAACCTCACAAAGAAGTATTATCAGAAAACTTAAAGAGGCAATTTTAACAATTCAGATTGAACGACATTATACTAAAGATCAAATTCTTGAAATGTATCTCAATCAAATTCCCTGGGGAAATAATAATTATGGTGTTGAGACTGCCAGTGAATATTACTTTAATAAACCCGCTAAAGATATCGATTTAGCTGAAGCAGCTTATTTAGTTAGTTTAATTCAAGCGCCAAATTATTTATCTCCTTATGGATCTCATGTTTCAGAATTAGAAGCGAGAAAAAATTATGTTCTCCAACGACTTTTAACTTTAGGTTGGTATTCTCTAGAAGACATTAATAAAGCAAAACAAGAAAAAGTTAACTTTGCAACGCCGAGTTTTGGCTTTAAAGCTCCTCATTTTGTTATGTACGTTAAAGATTTATTATCCGATATGTTTACCGAAGATGAGTTAATGCAAGGTGGTTATACCATTATTACTACTTTAGATATGAACCTGCAAACTATTGCTGAAGAAACAGTAAAAAAATACGGTGATTACAATGAAAAGCATATTGGTTCAAAAAATTTAGGATTATTAGCTGAAGACCCGAAAACAGGACAAATTTTAGCAATGGTTGGATCTCGTGATTATTGGAATACTAAAGCTGAAGGAAATGTTAATTTTGTTTTAAGCGTCAGGCAACCGGGTTCATCTTTTAAACCAATTGTCTATGCTGCTGCTTTTAAAAAAGGACTTTTACCAGAAAGTGTTGTCTTTGATACTGCTTTAGATGGAATTCATGCTAATTTTTCTACTGACCCTGATCATCTTTATTTAGTTACAAATTATGATAATACTACTCGTGGCCCGGTAACTTTAAGACAAGCTTTGGCACAATCATTAAATATCCCTTCGGTAAAAGTTTTATATTTAGTAGGGGTTGATAATGCGATTAAATTAGCTAAAGATTTAGGTATTACTACTTTAACTCAACCCCCTAATTATTATGGTTTAAGTTTAGTTTTAGGAGGTGGAGGGGTTAAATTAATAGAAATGGTTCATGCTTATTCGGTATTTCCTAATGAAGGAGTAATTCATCCTCAGACAGCAATTTTAAAAATCATTGATAAAAATAATAATATTATTAAAGATTTTTCTTTACAAACTAAGCAAGTTTTAGACCCTCAAATTACTCGAATGATTACTGATATTTTATCTGATAATGTAAGTCGTACTCCTGCTTTTGGAGCTAATAGTCCTTTGTATTTTCCTAACTATGATGTTGCTGTAAAAACTGGAACTGATAATGAATATCGAGATGCCTGGACTATTGGTTATACCACTGAGTTAGTAGCTGGAGTAATTGCAGGAAACAACGATCGTTCCCCTGTTGTTAAACCTGGAGGTGCGCCTGCTTCAATGGTGGCAGCACCTTGCTGGCATGAATTTATGGAAAAAGCATTTAAATATTATCCGCCGCAACATTTTACCAAACCATTACCTTACGATATTTCAAAAATTAATAAACCAATGGTTAATGGCCAGTATATTATTTCAAGAACTTATAAAAATATCAAAACAGGAGAATTAAAAACAATAAAAGAAATTCATTCCATTTTATATTACGTTAATCGTGATGATATTTTAGGACCAATGCCAACTAATCCTTATAATGATCCACAATTTATTTTATGGGAAATGCCAGTTATTTTATGGGCACAAAAAAATATTCCTAATTTTAATAATGAATACAATTTAAACCTTGGCCCTGATTATATCCTAATTGATAATCAAAATCCTGATACAGTTACTTTTCCTGATGTTCCTAATATCGACTTTATTTATCCTCAAAATGGTGATTTTATTAATAATAATTTTACTGTCAATGTAAAAATAACTAGTCCTATTGGAATTAAAAATGTAGTTATATATCTTAATAATGAATTACTTGGTAATTTAATTTATGCTAATAATGATACCTATTACTTTAATCTACCATTAGAAAAAATTCAAAATCAAAACAAATTAAAAATAGAAGCCACCGATAATTTGGATCAAACAAATACACAAACAATTATTTTTTATCATTAATTAAGAACGGAAAATAATTCGTTTTATTTTTATTTCCGGTAATTCTTTTGCTAAAAAATTTTTAAGCTCTTCTTGAGTGAAATATAGTTCAGAAGCTAAAATAACTCGATTACATTTAATTACAAGAATTCCGTTTCTATAAGAAATATCCTCGATATCATTCGAGGATATTTTCTTAATATTTTTTAAATAAAATTTTACCACTGAAACAACTTGGGTTTCTGTTAAAAAACGATCAAAATTTTTCTTTTTCAGCCATTCACTTAAAATATTTTTTAAAGGAAAAAAAGTCATTTTAGTAAACGTTTTTAATCGGCATTAAAATATAGATAAACGAATGATCTTTATTGCTTCTAAATAATCCTGGATTTATTTCTTTATTAAGACCAACAAAGATTATCTCGTCTTTGATAGAATTAATCCCATCTAACAAAAAACGATAGTTAAAACTAATTTCTAATTCTTTACCCTTAAGATATGATGCTTCAACTATATTTTGACTTTTTCCTAAAGTAGGATCCTGAGCTTCAATAATAATTTTTTTATTATTCGGTTTTAGAGTTAATTTAACATCGTTAATTTTACCTGTAAAAAGACCAGCAATTCTAATGGCATCACTAAAATCTTTTTTATTAACAGTTAATTCTATTTCAAAATCTTTAGGAATAATTGCCTGATATTCAGGAAACTTAGCATTAATTAAACGAGAAACTAAACGAACTTCAGTAGTATTTTTAAAAATAAATTGAATTTGATTAACATCAGGATAAATAGTAATTAAGTTAAGATCATCTAATTCACTAGCAATTCTTACTACTTCCTGCATTGTTTTTAAAGGAATAATTATCTCTAATTTTTCTTTAATATTAGTCTTAAAATCGTTGTCAGCTAATGTTGTTTCAGCTAAACGAAAACTATCTGTTCCTACAAATTTTAAAGAATTTTTTTCTAAAGATAAAAAAACTCCATTAAGCTCTGGTTTACTATTGATATAACCAATACTTGGTAAAACCTGATTAATCGAATCTTTCAAAACATTTTTATCAATTTCAATATATTTTTCTGTTTTAACTTCAGGAATAATAGGAAAATCTTCTGGATTAATTCCTTGAATAATGCTTTCATAATTACCACTTTTAACTTTTAATGATTGTTTCTCGTTTTCTAAAGTTATTTTTTCTTCAGTTAAAGTATTTAAAAAGCTAGAAAAAATCTTTGCTGGAATTACAACTTGTCCTTCTTCTTCAATTTTTCCAGGAACACTTAATTGAATTCCTAATTCTAAATCTGTTGCCAAAACATGTAATTCATTTTTATTAGTAGCTAAAAGTACATTACTTAAAACTGGTAAGGTTAAATTTTTACCAGTAATTCTTTCTGCTAAATTAATTGTTTGTTTTAAATTATCAACTAAAGTAGTGAATTTCATAATTTTTAATTTTTAATTTTTAATTTTTATACATTTAGTCATTTAGACTTCATTTAAAATTTAAAATTTAATCTTTTTAATAATTATTTTAAGTATTTAATTTATTAAATAATAATTATTATTAAGGACGATAATTTTGGGGATAAGTTAATTTTTTAATGATTTTAATTATATTATTTTTTTATTTTATTTTGAATTAGTTGTTGATATTTTAAGAATAAAAGATGATTTAAAAGTTGATATTTTTTAAAATACTTTGTTTTTGAAATTATATTAATTTAATGTCAAGATATCTAATTCAATTTTTATTAACCGTTTATTCACAAATTAATTCTTTTATTGATTATAAATCATTTCTTTTAATAAAGTAATTTCTTGAGCTAAAATTGGATTTTTATTTATTTCTTCTTCAATTTTTTTACAAGCATGAATAATGGTTGTATGATCACGATTCCCTAATTTTTCTGCAATATTAGTAAAAGAATATTTCAACTCTTCTCTTAATAAATACATTGCTACTTGTCTTGGTTTAACTAATTCTTTTCTTCGAGAATGTCCTAATAATTCTTCTTCAGTTAAATCATAAAAAGAAGTAACTTTTTTAATAACATCTTTTAAAGGTATGTATTGATGAATGTTATTTATTACTACTGCTAAAAGTTTTTTAGCCTCTTCTAAAGTGACGATCTGATTTTTTAATTTAGTATGAGCAATGATTCTATTTAAAGCCCCTTCTAATTCTCTAATATTTTTAGGAATTGATTCGGCAATATAATGTAATACTTTTTCGTCAACTTCAACGTTTGCTTCTTTGATTTTTGCCTGAAGAATTGCTAATCTTGTTTCAAAATCAGGATAACCAATATCAGCAATCATTCCTCCCTCGAAACGAGAGCGTAATCTTTCTTCGATTGAAGGAATTGCTTTTGGTGGTCGATCGGAAGTAAAAACAATTTGTTTATTTTTCTCGTATAAATTATTAAAAGTATGGAACAATTCTTCCTGAGTTTTATCTTTTCCTGCAATAAATTGAACATCATCTAAAAGTAAAACATCAATATTTCTAAAAGAGGCTTTAAAAGCATCTAAATTTTGTTTTCCAATCGCTTTTACTAATTCATCAGTAAATTTTTCTGAAGAAGCATATTTAATTTTTAAATTAGGATGTTCTTTTTTTAATTTATTTCCAATTGCTTGTAAGAGATGAGTTTTACCTAAACCAACTCCTCCATAGATAAATAAAGGATTATATTTAGAACCAGGATTTTCTGTAACTGCTAAGGCTGCAGCATGAGCAAGTTCATTATTAGAACCAATAATGAAATTTTTAAAAGTATAACGAGGATTGAGATTAGTTTCTGGATCAAGAGTAAACTCTTGAAATTTTAATTGGGTATCAATTAGGGAGTCCTCTGTATTTTTTTGTGTTTTGGAGATGTTTTTGATTTTATTATTATTAATTAATGCTATTTCGTAAGTAATTTTAGTAATTGAATTATCTAAATGATTCAAAGCTTGAAGAATTGTCTTATGATATTTATTAGTAAGCCATTCTTTAGCAAAATTAGAGGGAACCCCGATAACTACTAAATCTTTTTCCCTTCTAATAATAAAAGTATCCTTAAACCAAGTAAGAAAATTGGCTTTAGAAATATTAAGTTGGATTTCAGCTAAAGCAGCTTTCCAAAGCTCTTGGTTATCCATAATAAATGCATTTTAAAACAAATTTATTTTAAATTATATCATGATTTTTTAAAAGTAGTAAATTGGAAAAGCTTTTAATTATAATTTTCGTGGATAAGATGTTGATAATTTGTGATATCTTAATGATATCTTAATAGGAAACAATAATAAATTGTAAATTTTTAATTTTATAACCATAAACACAAAAGGGTTTATGGCCTTGAATCCTAAGTGATTCAGGGTTTTTAAACATTTAATTGTCATTCTGAAACGAAGGCGAAGAATCTCTCGCGTATGCGAGAAGATAATAAGGTATCTGAGATAAACCCAGAGATCCTTAATAAATTTTTAATTTTTAAACAATTTCTTAATTTTTAATTTTATTTTTTTGTTTTTTATAAAAATTATGATATAATCAAATAAACTTAAAAATTAAAAATTAAATTTATGAGTACAACTTATCATCCTAAAAAGAAAAAAAGAGCTAGAACCCATGGTTTTTTAAAACGTCAAGCTAGTTCAAGTGGTAAAAAAATTATTAAAAGAAGACGCCACAAAAATCGTCAACGTTTGACGGTTTAATTATTTATGTTAAAAAAACAATATAAATTAAAAAAAGAAGATTTTGTAAAAGTCTTAAATAATCACGAAGTAAAAGAAAATAAATATTTTATTTTGTTTTATCAAAAGAACAATACTTGTCAAACACATTACGGTGTAATTGTAAGTTCTAAAATTAGTCGTTTGGCAACCGAGAGAAATTTATTAAAAAGAAGAATTAAGGCAATTTTAAATCAAAAAATAAATTTAATACCCCAAGGCTTTAATGTCATTATTATTGCCAAAAGTTATTCTTTAAATAAAGAATACGATAAATTAGAACAAGGATTAATAGAATTATTAATGAGTCTTTCTTAATTTTATGTTTAAAATATTAGTTTATCAACCATTACTAAACATTTTAGCTTTACTCACGATATTATTTAAAGGCAATTTAGGATTAGCTATTTTAACTTTAGGAATTTTAATCAGATTTTGTCTTTCACCGTTAAATCGTAATTTATTAAAACACCAACAAAAATTAAATAAAATTCAACCTCAATTAAAAGAATTGCAAGATAAATATAAAGACGATCCACAAAAATTTTTAAAAGAAATGAAAAACTTATATCAAAAAGAGGGAATTAAAATGTCGTCAATCTTTAAGGTAATGTTGTGGCAAATGTTGCTATTAATTCTTTTTTTTATTTTTATTAAACAAGCAATTTTAAATACTAATTGGGGTCCTGATTTATATAGTTTTGTTAAAATGCCTGAAAATATTAATTTTACTTTTATGAATGTTTTGAATTTAAAAGAACCAAATTTATATCTTTTAGTTTTGTATTTTATTTTAACTTTAATTCCTACTTTTTTACAATTAAAAACTACTAATCAAAAAATTAAAAATATTATTTCTACTTTTATTTTCTTAATTCCTATTTTTGTCTTATTCTTAAGTAAATGGCAAGATTTTAGCGTAGCAGTAATTTTGTCTTGGATAGGAATGAGTTTAGTATTAATTATAGAAATATTTATCTTTAAACCTTTAAAAGAGAATACAATAAAATAAATCTTTATGAATCTCCTTGATTTAAAAAATTATTTTCAAAATTTATTAAATCTTATTGGTTATCAAAACGTAGAAATTGATGTTCAAGAACATCCTCTTGAAAAATCGGTAAATTTTTTAGTAAAATTAAATAATAATGACGAAACCAGCGGTATTCTTATCGGAAAAGGTGGAGAAAATTTATGGGCGTTCGAATTACTTTTAAAAACATTACTTATTAAAATAAAAAATGATACTAGCTGGCGTGTTTTAGTTGATATTAATAATTATCGCACTATTTATGAGGAAAAATTAAGGGAGATTGCTCGGAAAGCTGCGCATCAAGTAGCAATTACAAAACAACCATTAGAGTTACCACCAATGCCATCTAAAGATCGTCGTATTATTCATTTAGAAATTGCTTTAAGAAGTGATGTAATAACTGAAAGTATTGGCGAAGGAAAAGAGAGGCACATTATTATTAAACCACAGGAAGAATAAAAATATTTTAAAAACTAATAAAATTTAAAATTGCAAATTTTTTAAATTGCAAATTGCCATAAGCGGAAAACCAGAACCACTAATTACAGAACCTCTATTCATAGGGAAATATTGCCCTTGTGATGCTTGTAATCTTTGGCCATCTATCCAAAGAGCTACATGGTCTGGTTCACCATTACCATTTAGATCATAAAAAAGAATGCTTCCATTTTTAGCATAATTTTGATTTAAAGAGTTATTATTATTATCTACGCATTCATATTTCTCTGGATGGTTCTTGATATAATCATATTGGGTCGTAGCATTGGTATAAGGATAGTTTGGATCTATACCTGCCGTGCGTAAAACTGTCGCTACATAAATATCGCAGGACATTCCATAAGAATATGTTGACTCTTTATAAGTATTAGGCAAAGCATTCCAATA
>JBAMLJ010000097.1:0-5162 GCA_039793615.1 bacterium | reverse complement strand
CTTGAGTTTTTAAAATATCAGGATTAATAATATATAAAATAACCCACATTAAAAATAATAAAGAAATTCCAATTAAAACATTTTGTATTTTATTTTGAGCATCTTTTTGTTTGTTTTGATCGCCACCACTTAAAGCATATTCAAAACCAGCATAAATAAAAACTAAAAAGCCGATAAAACCAGCAAGAGGAAATAATTTTGTTTTGATAAAATTATTAATAAAAGAAAGATAATTTTGATGAGAAACACATTGGCATTGGCTAAAAAGAAAAGGAATGCCCGTTTCGAATTGGTAATAACCTGGAGGACAAGGATTACTACAAGGATAACCCATGCTAGCCAATACAAGAGCTGGAATTGAAACAAAATATAAAAGAGATAAAATTAATATTATTCTTTTAAAATATTTTTTATTCATATTTTTAATTATTTGTAAACTCTTTTTTGGCTTGATTAATCTCTTCTAATTGTTGAGGGTTGGAAGTAATAATTTGATCCTCAGCATAAGAAGCTTTGATATAAATAGTGGCATGTTTATCTAAAGCAAAGAATAAACCTACTCCCACTTCTGCTTGAACTAAAATTGCTTTTTCCTGCTCGCTTAAATTAAAAGCTTTAGCCACTAATTCAATATTAGAAGGAGATTGCCTTAAAAGTAATGCTAAAGCTGAATTGGTAATTATTGGTTTGCCATAAGGAGATGTTAACGCATCTTCAATATCTTGGCTAATAAAAGTTACGCCTAAATAATATTTACGAGCTCTTTTTACGAGACTAAACAAGAAAGAGGCACTTTCTTCATGTTTTAAAAGCCACCATCCTTCATCAATGATTAAAAGTCTTTTTTGTAAATTAGTACGAATAATATTCCAAATATAATTTAAAACAATATACATCGCAATAGGCCTTAATTCTTCCTCTAAATCTCTAATACCAAAAATAATCATTCGATTGTTAATATCAATATTTGATGGTTGATTAATAAAACCGGCATAAGTACCATGGGTGTATTTAAATAATTTTGCTGCTAAATTTTCTCCACCTTCGATTGTTTTTAAAACATTTTCTAAATCTTCCATTAAGGGCATTGGGTGATTTTCGTTCATTGTTTCAGGAAAAATATCACGAGTAGCATATGTTTGTGTAAGAGCACGATCCAGAATTGTTTCTTCTTGAGGAGTTATACCTCCTACCATTAATTTTATTAATCCGATTAAATTAAGAATATGGCTTCGAAATACTTCTTCCGGCGATTCATCAGGAGGAACTTTTGGCAAATCAAAGGGATTAATATGATGCTCTGAGCCAATTGCTATTTTAAAATAACTTCCACCAATTGAATCAGCTAAATATTTGTATTCATTTTCTGGATCAATAATCAAAATATTAACCCCTGTAATTAACTGTCTCAATAATTCCATTTTAATAGCATAACTTTTACCACTACCACTTTGCGCTAAAACTACCATATTGGCATTAGGTAAGGAAAAACGGTCAAAAATAATTAAACTATTATTATTTAAATTAATCCCGTAAAGAACGCCAGTATTACTTGTTAAATCCAAAGAAGAAAAAGGGAATAAAGTTGAAGCTGGTTGAGAATTTAAAGGATTATTAATTTGCAAACGATCTAATCCTAAGGGGATCGTTGACTCTAAACCTTCGTATTGTCTAAAAATAGCTGGTTTTACATAAATTAAATTTTGTTCTAAAGCGCTGCTGATTTTTGTTTGAATTTTATTAAGTTCGTTTAAATTTGAAGCAATGATAGTAATATAAACGCCAGTATCAAACAAAACTTCGACTCCTTGTTGCAATAAATCTCTTAATTGTTCAGTGTTTTGTAAAGCCGCTTCTAATAGAGGATTTCTTACTTGACCTCTTTCCGTTTCTATTTCTATTTGGGCTTGAAGTTCTGCTGATTTTTTCCTTAAATCCCTTAAGATTTTATTAATATCTAACGGATGGAAAAAAATTGAAACATTAAAAGCTTCATCAATATTAATTAAATTAGAAAACCAATTGGAAGTTAAATATTTGGGATAAGTTAGAATAAAAATAGTAGAAACGTAATAATCTCCCAATTTTAAATAATTCGGATTTACTTCTAATCCCGCAGGCGCAATATAATCCTGAATAGTAGTAATTACCTCTTTAAGATTTAAGGCAGGTATTTGGTTTTCCTCTTTTTTAAATAAGAAATTAAAAGGAGACATATTATTGAAATTCTTCAGGCAATTTAATGTTTTCTTTTTCAAAAATTTCGGAATTATATAAAGCAGAATAAAGATTAATTAATTCAGCTGTTTCTAAAGGACGAGCTTGTAATCCTATTCTGTATAATTGAGAAATAACCATATCGCGACGAATAATTAATTGTTGATAAGCTTGATTAAATTCTTCATTGGTTAAAGGATTAATTCCAGAAAAGGCATTACGATTCATATTAAACAAAGTTTTAAAAGAGTCAATAAATGTTGTTGGTTTTATTAAGATAGGATCATAAGGGACAACAACATAAAACGATTTTCTCATTACGTTATTTTCCTGAACTAAATTTTTAACAAAATTTAAATAATCTTCACCTTGAATTTTTAATAATTCTATTGATTCCCGACTTACTTTTTCCTGAACAAATTGAATAAATTTATCAATATTAACTCTTCTAGATACAATAACAATTTCTAAAGAAAAATTTAAATTATTTAAAAAATTACGCCATGATGTTAAGATGATATTTTGCTCATCCTCTGATTTTAAATCCATATTAATACCAGAAACTTCTAATACGCTTCTTAAACTGCCATTTTTTAAAATAACCACCCCTTTCTTTATTTGGTGAATAGCGATTAACGATTGACTACTTAATGATTCTGTATTTTGTGCCATATTATTGATCAAGAATTTGACTTATTTTTTTTAACGTTTCTTCATCTAATTTTTTCTTTGTTATTTGAATTTGTTTTAACTGGAAATTATTATTTGGTTGTTTTATTGGTTGAGGAAAATTAACAGTTTTTTCTTTTTTCCATAGATAATGCTTGGGGAGAAAAAAATGACGAATAATATCAGGAATGAGACGATACACTTTAATTCCTCCTATTTCTAAAAATGTAATTAATAACCCTACCAGGACGATAATTGTTATTAAGATAAAAGAAATAAATTTAGGAATCGGGCTATATAAAAGAATAAAAACAATTCCTCCTATGCCGATTAATATTCCTAATTGGGTAAAAGTAATAATACCAAAAAATTTTATTTCTTCTCTAATAAATTGTGGCGTTTCGTAATGCATATTAATACTAGTAATAAAAATAGTAATCAATATAAAACAATTTTTAATAGCAATTTAGGCTTCGCCAAAAGGATTGGTTTCTTTTGTCTGTTTATATTTTATTGGTTCGGATGCTTTTGGCAATGATTCATCTTTTGGTTTTATTATTTCTTCTTTAATGTTTATACCAAATAAATTAGAAGAAGAATTTTTTCCAGTTTCTGGTTCTAGTTTTTCATTGCCGCTTATAATTTCAGAGCTTTCTTCTTTTGATATTTGAACAGGCGTTTGTTTTTTAGGTTTTGCTTTTTCGATTTTTACTCCTTTTTGTATTACCTCTTTCAAAGTATCAGTAATTTTATGTTTTATTTCTTTTTTAGAAATTGCTTCTAAAAGACGATTTCTAATTTTTTCTTGTTCTTCGGGAGTAACATTAGGAACTTCTACTTTTTTCAAATTTTGAGTTTGATTAATAGGTCTTTCGATCTTAATTTCTGGAATTTCCGGAAGCTCAGCAGGGGGTATTTTTATTTCTTCTTTTACTGTTTCTTTTTCCTCCTCGATTGGTAAAGGAGCTTCTTTTTTTTGATTTTCTGAGACCGATTTTTGATTTTCTGAGGCCGATATTATTGTTGGCTGATTTGATTCTTTAATAAATGAAGTTGGAATATTAGTAGTTATGGTTGGAATATTAGTCTCATTTAAAGGTGTTTTTTGTTTTAATTGTTTTAATTGATTTAATTGTTGGTTAATTATTTCTTTTTGTTTTATTGATTCTAAATCATTTTTAACTGATTCAAAAATTTTTTGATTAATAACATTTGTAATAATAGTTATTTGCTGTTGTGATAAACCGGGAATTTGTAATTTTAATTCTATTTCAAAATTTTTATAATATTTTTTTAAAAGCAAAATATCGGTAACAATATCAAAAATTTTATTATAGTAATATTCTTTTTTATCTTCGTTAATCTTAATAAGAAACAAGGCATCTTCTATTGTTTTAGGTAAATCAGATGATAAAAGCATGTTTTTAAGAGATGGGGGTAATTTTTCAAATTGTTCTAAATTATCTTGAGACGGCATTTGATTTAAATAGATTTAAATAATTTAAAGAATAGAGATTTAGCCTTAATTGTATCTGGTAATAAGTTTTCCAATTCTTTTTTAATTGGCCTAGCTATTTCTTTAAGCTCTTCTTCTTTAAAGTTTGAAGTAAGGATATTAGTAAGATTATTAAGAATTCCTAAGACTTGTTGTTCATCATTTTTAACCCCAATTATTGTATTTTTTACATATTTCGCAAATTCATCTTTTCCAAGATACTTGATATCATTAACCCAATTAGCTAAATTATTTGCTTTGTCTTTACTAACAAAGGCTAAATTATTAAGAGCTGATTGTATCTGATCTTTATATGCCTGAATTGGGTCTTGAACAAAATTAGGTTTGCTTATCGCTTCTGCTAATTCAGGATAGTTATTCTCTAGAGATTTTTTAATAATAGGTTTTAAAGTCGGATATTGTGATAGTTTTGCTAAATTGTTTAAATCTAAATCTAGCTTTAGTTTATTTTTTTCAGCTAATTGAGCGTATACTCTAGCAGCTTTATTATAATCACGAATCATTAAAGCAGTATTCAAACTTAATCTCAATTCTTCTTCTGGCAGGCCCTTTAATGCTTCTTCGTACGCTTTATATCTTTGGGTTAAGTAAGTGGAAGAAGTTTTTGACATCCATTTTCCCATATTACCCAACAAAATATTATTAATACCTTTTCCTTCAGCGCCTTTCTTTAGTAAGTTAGCTTGAACATTTTGCCAAGCTGAAGAACCCATAAATTTTGCAGCGCCGAAACCAACTACAGCACCACCTGCTGCAGCAA
>JBAMLJ010000096.1:0-3428 GCA_039793615.1 bacterium | reverse complement strand
CCTCAAGTTATAAGTCCTAAATTTATTTATCCTAAGCAAACAATGAAAAAAGATTACTTATATAGAGTTTATGGTAAAGTTGAAGACAATTGGATGATTGTTGGTAAAGCTTTACTTTGTTTTAGTGTTGTTAATTTTTCTGATTTGGATTTTATATCTTCTTTGTTTTCAAATAATAACTTTAATATAAGTATTATTGTTAAAAATTTTTGGCAATTTTTTTATACTTGGCTTGATATGGCAAAATGGAGAAAAGGTGCTTGGAGTGGTTAATTAATGATTGACTATTTAAATGGTAATATGGTTTTTGTTAAGCAAGATAAAGATGGTTTATTTGTTCAAACTCCTACATTAGTTGATTATATTGACACTGAAATAACTTATATAAAAGATGTTGTTGTTAATGATAAATTGATTGGTTGTTTAGAAAATTACACAGATTATTTTTCTGGTGAACTTCGTAATAATGTTTATTATGTAGATTTATTAACAAAAAGTGTTTATAAATATAATTTTGGTGATGAACCAATTTATGGTTTGTTTTGTTATAATGATACTTTGTATGTTTTTACTGAAAGGAATATTTATTTTATTACAAAAGATGTTAAGACTTCTAAAGCTCATAATTTTGTTTTAAAGGGTTTTGATTTAGTTAATCCTTATACTTTTATTATTCTTGATATTTCTGATGTGCCTACTGTTTGTTTGTTTTCTATTGTAGAGTTGTTTAAATTTAAAGATGAACCTGATTACAAGTTTAGTAAAACTTCTTTTGCTTCTGTGTATATTCCTAATGTATGGTTTGATTATAATAATTTGATTTTTAAAGATGGTTATATATATGTTCGTGGACAAAATGGTTTATCTGTATTGCGTCTTGATTATGTAGGAATGCACGGGTTGATAATGGAAGTAGAGAAAATGTATAATACTTATAAGCCTTTATTTCAGGATGAACTATATAATCAAGGGGTTAATTTGCTACGGTTTTTTAGAAAGATAAACAATTCGGTTTATTGGTTTGTTCACGAAAAGACTAATAAAAATGTTTTTATGATAGATGATTTTTTTGTTTTAGGGGACTTGGGGGTTGCTTTTGATAGAAATTGGTTTTTTGATTGGGTTGATAATAAATTTTATAGGTATAGTTTTTCATCCGAATTAGGGAGTTTAATTAATTATAAAAAATGTTTTTTGAGTTACCTTTTGCTTGGAAAAGTTTTTAAAGGGATAAAATATGATGTATTTGAAAGCTTGACTCAAAACTTTTCATTATTTGTTATAAGTATGTTGAGAAAACAAGAGAGGGGGTATAATTTTTTATTAGATGTTGACAAAAAAGAATTTTGTTGTAATATCTATGGTGAAAGTTTTGTATTAAACTTATTTTTTGCGAATAGAACGAGGATGAAAATAAAAGAAATAAAAATGGAGTAAAGATGGCTATTAGAGTTCAATCAACTTTAGCCGATAATATAAAAAATGCAATTTTTAATCAGTTTTTTAAGAAAATTGGGTTGTTTTATAATAATGTTGAGATATCTGGGCAAGGTTATGCAAGGGCAACAGTTAGTTCTTTTGTTTATTATAGTGATGATAACGATTATTTTTATTATGTTAATCCAATTCAAATAACTTTTCCTACGGCGTTGTCTGATTGGGGGTATGTGAATCAAGTTGGTTTTTTTGATATTGATGATATTTTACAGTGTATTGTAGATTTAAATTTTACAATAGGTGTTTCGTCTGGTTATACTTTAATTTTTTACCCTAACACATTAATTTTAAGAATACCTAAAGTTATGAGGTAAGGTTATGTCTTATTATAAGACACCGATAATTTATCCTACGGGATTAATACGTGAAGACACACGAAAAATAAATGATAATTTTACTCAATTGGCTTTAGTTTTTGTAAATAATGATCCTATGACTGGTATAGTTAAAAAAGCTGATAATGCGGATAAATTGGATGGATTTCACGCTTCTCAAACCCCCTCAGCTAATACTATTCCAATTGCGGGTGCTGATGGGAAAATAGATAGTGGTTGGATAAAGATAAATACGTCTAACATACCTACTCCAAACGCTATTCCTCAAGCTAATGATAATGGAAAAATATCTGATGATTGGTTAAATGTTAGTAAAAATTTAAATACAAGCGGATATATAAATTTATTTGGTTTTATTATTCAATGGGGTACTTTTGTTTGTGACATAAATTCTATAACTTTGGTGACTTTGCCTATAGCTTTCCCAAATAATTTTTTATGTGTAGTAGTTACTCCTCTTACAAATGCAGATTTTAATTCTAAGCCTTATGATGCAGATCAATATGAAGATAACTGGGTTTGTTATAAAGTTTCATTATCTCAATTTAGATTTTATAATGGATTTCAATTGGCAGGACCTTCAAATTGGAATTATATAGCAATAGGGTATTGAAAATGAAATATACAATTTTTGATGAAAAAGGAATACCAATAGCTTTTTATGATAAAGAAATACATAAAAATACGATTCCACAAGAAGCAATAGAAATATCTGATGAAATTTGGCTTGAATTTATCAATAATCAAGGAAAAAGAGCTTATTTTAATGGGCAAATTATTGATATAACAAACAAATTTTGGGATGGTGCTAATTGGAAAAATAAACCTGAACAAGAAATTTTGATTGAGAAAAAAAATGATTTGCAAAATTTAAGGAAACAAAAAATAACTTATCTTTTAGCACAAACTGATTATGTAATTACAAAACTTTCTGACTTAGAAATGCAATTAAAATTAGGAATAATTACTCCAAGTGTTTATGATACAGAGATTCAAAGATATCAACCTATTATTCAGGAAAGGCACAACATAAGAGATTGGAATGCAAGTGTTGAAACTCGTATACAAAATGCTAATACTTTAGAAGAATTAGAGCAAATTAAAGAAGAAATAATAAGTTATATAGGGCAATTTGAAGAAGAATAGCCAAGCTTTGAAATATAATGAAAATTTGTTTGAAAAAGGGGTGTAAAATAAATGCCTTGGATAACAAGACCCTTTGATTATTATGGAACATCAACTAATCAAATTTTGGAAGATTTGACACAGGCAAATGATAATTTTGAAATTTTAGGAAATTGTTTTGTTAATAATGATCCTACGACTGGCAAGGCGAAAGAAGCTGATACAATAGATGGGTTCCACGCAAGCCAAACTCCTACACCTAATACAATACCTGTAGCAGGACCAGATGGGAAAATAGCTTCTGCATGGCTAAATCTTGGTTCTATTGGAAATTTTACTGCAAGCACAAGAGTTGATTTATCAAACGCTACGGAGGATTATCCGTTAGCGGTAGGTGAGGAGGCTATAATAAACTTTACAAACGCAACGAGTATGCCACTACATATAGCTACTCAAAATGGGACTGTGTAT
>JBAMLJ010000095.1:0-3469 GCA_039793615.1 bacterium | reverse complement strand
TGAGGATCTTTGATATGAGGTATCCTTGACCTTACACAAACTTATGGACGCTATACACACTCGAGGTTATGGTAAAATTTAATAATGTTTTTAAATATTATCTAATTATGATTTTAAAGTACATTACAAAAAGTAAAATTAAAAATTTTATAATCAAAAGGAAATGGTTATTTTTTGAATTATTACTATCATTAATAATTTCCTTTATTTCGTTAAGATATTTTTTAACAACCCAAGGGTATTATTGGTATAGTGACCAACACTGGCCTTTAAACAAAAATTTTTATGGTAATGAATCTGCTATTCCTTCTATAATTGCGGATCAATATTTACATCAATTTCTCCAATTGACAAGAGATATCATAACCTGGCCCTATCTAATTATTATGTATTTTTCACCTAATATACAAATAACTGAAAAATTGTTCATTTTTTATACATTTGTTTTGTATTTATTTTTATCTTTTTTAATTATTGGGCATTTAATAAATACAATTATAATACGTACGAATTTTAAATTATCTAAATTTAAAATAGAGGTTATAAAAATAATTATAGTAATTTTTCTTTTTTCTAATTTTCAATCAATGAATCTAAATGTAGATGGAGGGACAACAGCCGATAGTATAATAATGTTAGTAATGATTTTATCTTTTAGTCTAATTTTAAGAAATCCAGAATTAATTGATTTTATTCCACTTGGTTTATCTTATGCATTAACTGCACTTCTTGATCCTGATTATTTAGGATTTATTTTATTTGCCACTCTAATTCTTACAATTTTTTTAATATTTTTTAAAATTAATAATAAAAAATCTATTTATATATGGTTTTATTCATTTTTATTATTTTTACCATTTTTCGTATTTGTATATTGGGGATTAAATTTTAATAATATTGGTAATTCATATATTTATTCTTTTAGACCCTTGACTCCATGGTTATCTACAAATATATCTAAATATCCTTGGTCTCCTTTTGTTCTATTAGGATATTCTTGGGCAGGTATTACATTCGGTCCCCCTTCAATTATTTTTTATTCAAATAAAATTCATACTTTACCAGGTTTAATGTACCCAACTCAAGTGATTTTACCTTCAGATATTCTATCTATAATTTGGTTAATTTCAATATTTTCTATACCATTAATTGCATTTTCATCTATTATATTTAAAAAAACTAGAAAACTGATGATTTCTTTAGCATTAATGCTAGTGATATTTTTTATATTAATTTTTTATTATCAAATTCCTCCATTATTATATGTATTTAAATATCTTATCTCCATTCCAATTTTAGGCGGTGCAATAGAAACTTTCCTATCAATCCCAGATCATATGTTGATGGTCATTGCATCTGGATATGTTATTTTACTAACCATTTTTCTCGTTAATATTATTTCTGAAAATGAATCTAAAAAAATAAAGATAAATTTTAAGAAATTAAAAATAAAATCATTGAATACAATTAAATTTTTTATAGTAATTTTTATAATATTTATTATTTTGTTTAGTGGGTGGCAGGCATTTAATGGGAATTATTACCCTGCAAGGTCAAACTACAGTTCTTTTTTTGGAAATGGGGTAGCTAATGGAGGAGCATATGAACCGTTTAAAGTCCCCAATGATGTGTATATAGCATATAATAAAATCATTCAGGATCATTCATTATTTAATGTATATTGGCCTGTTCTTTACGGACATACTCTTCCTCAATCAACATCAAACACAATACCTCTGAAATTAGGTTTACTAAGCTATTTTCCTGAACTAGTAAAAAATAATTTAAGGTATGATATTATTCCATACATGAATTCAGAAGGAGTAAAATATCTGGTTATAGAGAATATTACATATATTCCACCTGATTTATTTGCCGGAGCATATTATAAAAATTTAAGTTCATTATTTTATTTTTATTATGGCATGTATAATTATTATGACGAAATTAAATTTTTAAAATCAATCCCTGATTTATCATTAATATATTATACAAAAAATATTAGTGTTTTTGAAAATATGAAATTTAATGGTGCAATATATAATGCAAGTTTGTTATTAAATTATCGTGATTCTAATTCGTTTACACCAATGCTATATTCCTTATTTAATTCAATGAATATATCTTCAATAGCAACAAACTACCTTAACTATGGAGTTAATACAACAATTAATCAGTTAAACAAGACAATTAATATTTTAACACCTTCATTTTTAATTAATTATAATAAACCAAATATATTTATAAACTCTACGACATTAAAAGGTAATGTAACATTTTTAATGAATCATTCCAAGGGACAATACAGCTATCAAATTGGACCATATAATGTAGGTCTTTGGAATGGAAATATTAGTGGTGCTGAGGAAAATGGCTCATTTATATTTGAGAGTAAAGAGAATTCAACTGTAACTTTAAGTATATTTTCCCAGCTTACAAATGGTCAAACTGCCATCCCCCTGCCTGAAAGAAATGGAACATATATAGTAAAATTTTCAACATCCCTTTACTGGTCCGATACCAGTACCGAACCTATGATTTCAATTTACGGTAATAATGAATCTTTGATTAATTCTTTCACATCAGGGATGAAAGTAACAAGAGGGGAGATGAATAAAAATATTGAGGTATCCTGGGCTGTTCCAAATAACATAAGGTATGTTACAGTGAGAGTGGGTGGTTCATTTCAGGGATTACTCAAAATAAATTACTATAACATTTCTATCTATTTTATTCCGAATAATTCTACTTTGAATCTTCCTTTATCATATGCTTGTTATTTACTTAATTTCAATCAGAAGATCTCTTTACCTATTAATAATGAAAATAATTATGTATATATTTATTTCAAAGGATTATTAAACATAAACTCGAATTTAAGCCTATATTCAATAAATTACAAATGGTATGAAGTTAAAACAGGAAATTTTTTAAATCTTTCTTTGAATGGAAGCATTGCCTCAATCATTATAGTTAAAAATAATTCCTTAAATAATTATTTTAAAAATATTGTAGTAAATACGATTATCGTTTCTAATAATCTAATGGTCTCACAAAAAGGTAAAAACATATATCCTATCCCAAGTGTAGAAGGTTTTGCAATATACATATTGTTTGACAAATCCACATATATTTTTAACTATTTGAATTTTTATATAGCTGATTTCATAAATATTATTATAATAGTTTCTATTTATTTCCTATTTATATATTATTTATATTTAAAAATATATAAGAAACAACATTAAATATTTTTATTTTAATTATATATAAGCATTTATATATACTGAAAATTGTTTTTTATTAGATCTTTTTAATTTTCAGACGCTTTTGTCATCTTAAAAAAGTGATATTATACACTTTCCTGTTGCTCTCCTACCTCTACCAAATTGAAATGATATGAAAAAATTAGCCCTCTTACTTTATCAATATTTTCCCTACTTATTTCAATGATTATATTCCTTGTTTT
>JBAMLJ010000094.1:0-3477 GCA_039793615.1 bacterium | reverse complement strand
TAATATAAATAATAATTCTAATACATTAAAATATATTTTGAAATATGATGCACAAAAGTCAAAAATTTTTGTAAACAAGGATATGCTCTCAGACCCTTTCAATTTTAAAATGAAAGTACTTGAAAAAGGCGAAGAAAAAGAAGTAAATCTAAATTTGATTGAAACATTTAATCTGTGGTATGGAATAGAAGTAAAAAGATATGTTTCAAAAGAAGATCAGGGTAAAAAATACATATTTGTTTTGGGTAGAAAACATCAGCAAGACCTTATAATTTTATGGAGAAATACAAAGGACCTGGATTATATTAAAGATAAAGAATTCACAATGAACGTATTACAGAATGAATTTAAAATTAATGATAATACCACAGAAATTAAACAAGTTTTTGTAAATAATGACAGCATATTAGATCTATCTTCCTATGGAATTCAAGTTCAGAGCCTAAATTCAATATTTTTTAAATTGCAATGGGGCGAATATTAATGAGTAAGAAAAAAGGAATAAGATTAAAAAATAAGCTTTCAGATTATTTGGTTCTTCCTGAATTTTTTGCCCATAAACTAAACTATCCAAATTTTATTTCTTTATTAAGGGATTTAAAGGATGTAAAGGAGGGTTATAATTCTAATGGAATTTCTTATTTTTGTGAAGTAATTTCGTCAAAAGGTATGGATATTAGTAAATACGATATAAAAATAAAGAACTATGTTGATAAAATTTCAAAGAATAGAGGAGTAGGCTTTACTCTTAAATATTATCAATATATTGCGGTCTTATTTACTCAAATGTATTTAGAGGATTATTTTAATGACAACTCAATAAATAAAAATAAGTTTATGGAAGAAATAAATAAATTTATAACTGAAAAGAATGAATCAAGTATAAAAAAATTGGGAATTAAAGATTTAAAACCTTTTAAACTAGCTTATTATATGGCTACAGGATCAGGAAAAACAATTGTAATGCATATTAATTATTTGCAATTGGTCGATTTTATAAATGAATATGGATTTAAGATCGATAACTGTATTCTAATTACTCCATCTGAATATATGACTGAGCAGCACATTAATGAATTTAGGAGAAGTGGTATTGATGCTATAGAGTTTAATGGTCTTACAACTTTGGAGTCATTCAATACTAATAATTTTATTGTAAAAGTGATTGATATAAACAAACTAAGAGAATCTGAATCTAAGAAAGGTGTTGGTGTTACTATTGATATTTCAGCTTTTGGAAGTCAAAATCTTCTCCTTGTTGATGAAGGTCATAAAGGTTATAAATCTGAAGAACAGGAATGGGTTAGAAGAAGAGAGAAATTATCAAAAAATGGTTTTACTTTAGAATATAGCGCAACATTTGAACAGGCAATTTCAGATGATTTAGAATTAATGGAAACCTATGGGCATTCAATAATTATGGATTATTCATACAAATATTTTTATGGAGATGGATATGGCAAAGATTTTTACATTCTTAATTTGGAAAAAGAAACACCTGATGACACAGATACTAGGCATACTTTACTTTTAGGCAATGCATTATCCTTTCTTAATCAACTTATGATCTATAATAATAACAAAGAAATAATTAATAAATATAATATAGAAAGGCCATTATGGATTTTTGTTGGAAGTAAAGTAAATACATCTAATGATAAGACAAAATCTGATATTATTAATGTTGTAAAATTTATTCATTGGATAACTTCACAAGAAAATAAATTTGAAATTATTGATAAAATAAATAAAATTCTAAATGGGAAAAGTGGAATTACTGATAGAAATAACAATGATGTTTTTAGTAAACAATATGATGAATTACTATTTTCTTATAAATTGAGAAATATGAAAGCGGAAGAAATTTATAGTGAAATGTTGAAATTAATATTTAAATGTAATGGAGGTTCAAAGTTAGAATTTTATAGAATTACAAAAACTGATGGGGAGATAGGTATTAAATGTAATAACGAATATTTTGCAGTAATAGATGTAGGAGATAGAGATCAATTAATATCAACTATTGAAAGTGATTTAAAAGTAAATGTTATAGATGATATTTTAAGTGAATCCTTATTTGAAAGTATTAATGAAAAACCAAATAAGATAAATCTATTAATAGGCGCTAAAAAATTTATTGAAGGTTGGGATACAAAGCGTGTTTCATCAATGTGTTTATTAAATGTGGGAAAAAAAGAAGGATCTCAAATAATTCAGTTATTTGGTAGAGGCGTAAGATTGAATGGGATAAATTATTCTATGAAAAGAGAATTTAATCCTGATCCAGAACTGAGAGCATTACAAACATTGTATATTTATGGTATAAAAGCTTCTTATTTAATAACATTCAAAGAAATTATACATGAAACCAATCTATTTGTTTCAAAGAAGATAAAGATAAATAAAAAGAGCATCACGCCACCATTAGATGTTGTTATACTAGATGATCAAAAAATTGAAAATTTAAAGAAGGATTTTAATTTTCCAATTGAATACAATACAGAAATTAAACCAAGATTAGTTAAGTTAGCAAAAGCGGATAGTATTTCTTCTCAATCCATTGCACTTATAGAAAAAAATATATTAAATAAACCTAATTTAATTCCTGACTTCTTATTTTCAAAAATAAACTGGGATGAAATATTTTTTAAAATATTAGAATTCAAATTTAATTCTAAAATGTATAATATAATTATATCCCCTGAAAAATTCGAAGAATTAAAACAGAAATTATTCTATGATAAATCTCCAGGATATGAATTGTTAATAGATCAATCTTTACTTAATGAAAATAATATTGATATAATAAATGATATAATATATGAAATTTTTAAAAATTATTTAGAATCATTTTATAATAAAAAAATTAGAGAAAAACTTTCTTCGATTAATAATAATATATATAAATTAGATAAATTTACCATGGATAAAATACCAGATCATTATTTGTTATATGGGGTTCAAGATTTAATAAATAAAATACCAAATATTATTTCTAAGAACAATTATTCACAGCTTAATTTAAATAACATAAATATTAATTTTATATATGAAGATCTTTTATTATATGAACCTTTGATTTATTACAACGAAAATAATAGTTATTATACTATTCCAACTGGATTAAATGAAGGAGAGAGAACATTTGTAGAAGATTTGATAGGTCTAATAAAAAATAATACAAAAATTAATGAAATAAATATATCAGATTACGAAATTTATTTATTTAGAAACCCTTCAAAGATAGGGCATCATTTTTATATAAATAATGAAGTAATTTATCCTGATTTCATTTTATGGGTAAGAGAAAAGGTTTCAAAAAATCAAGTAATAGCATATATTGAACCGCACGGTTTAATTTTTGCTGATTTGGAAAATGATGCAAAATTAAATTTACCAGATTATTTTAAATCAATTGGTAATAAAATTAATGGAATTAAACTATGTGCTTTTATTGTTTCTGTAACAGATTATGAT
>JBAMLJ010000093.1:0-3540 GCA_039793615.1 bacterium | reverse complement strand
TTAAACCAGAAGAATATCAAGAGGTTATAAAAGAAATAAAAAAATTAGAAAGTAACAAGGGGCATTAATATGCCCCTTTTTTATTAGTAAAATTAGTAAAACCACAAAACTAAATCTAGATTTTAAACATTAAGGCATTTGGTCCTTTGGGAAAATCAGCTTCCTCAAAAGACACTCTACTACTTCCTTTTAACACATCGAATGATGTATTTTTAACTCATTACTGTAAAAAAAATAAATCCTTTTCTTCACCATTAGAAGTAATAAATCCGAATTCTTTTTCTGTAAGTTTTTTGACTATTCCTGCCGTTAAAGTTCGACTAAGTTTCATTAGACAACTACTTATAAGGTAAGTTTACATAGATAAACTGAAAAGTCACCTCTCATGCTAAATAAGTCTAAATATTATAATCTGAGAAGGGAAAATATTTTCTCTGCTTAAGCTTGTTTGGTGTGGGAGGCTAATCTCCTACACTTCCTAAAACAAGAAACCGTCAAATAAGCGACTATCATACCAATAACCATTCCGCCTAAAATATCCGAGGGGTAATGAACTCCAACAATAATTCGACTCAAAGTAATGATTAAAGCAATAAGAAATAATCCCCATCCCCATTTTTTATTGTACAAATACACAGCCGCAGCCAGAGCAAAGAAAAAAGTGGCATGTCCAGAAGGAAATGACCAACCGCTTTCTGGTATAAGTTGGTGAACAGGATAAGTAATAAAAGGACGAGGGTGATGATAAAAGAATCGAATAATTTCTGCTACCCCAAAATGACTAATAAAAGCCGAGAGAAAAGCCATTCCTAAAATAGTAATTTTTTCTTTTTTGGAATAACGAGAAAAATAAACTAAAAGTAATAAAATAATAATAAAAAGATAGGGCAAAACAGATGAAGCACAGGCAATAAAAAAATCATCTAAAATTTTAGAATGTCCAGCTAAATTATTTAACCAAAAAAATATTTTTAAATCTAAATTTGACATAATTTTCTGTTTATTATTAAAATTATAAGATTTCTAAGATTTAGTATAACATTTATTCAAAAATTTTATCAATAAAATTAAAAGTTTTTATTAAATATAAAAATAATATAAAAATATTGTTTTAAAGTTATTGATTTTGTATAATGTTCTTAATGAATAAAAAATTTTATCATTTGATTTTTATTATCGGCATTATTTTAATTGCTTTAGAATTAATTATCATATTAACAGTATTTGTTTATTTTTTAATTATTAAAAACAACATTCAGAATAAAAATATCGAGTTCTATAAAAAATTGACAGATAATTATATTAATGTTTTGCAAAATAAAATTGCTGAAAATAATAATTTAAAACAACAATTAATCAAAGAACAAGAATTAGTGGATAGTTTTCGCTCTAATTTAAATTCTTTGACTAACCAAGTTAATTTAATCATTAAGCTTAGAAATCTTGATCCCGAGTTATTAAAAAAATATTCCAAGGTATATTTTCTAAACGAAAACTATGTCCCTAAATCGCTTTCACTAATTGATCCTAAATATGTAAATAATCCGCTTAATGAAGACCAATATATTTTGAGTAATGTTTTACCATTTCTCTATGCTTTATTAGAACAAGCATACAAAGACGGGATTGATTTAAAGATTAGATGGGCTTACCGCTCATTTTGGGAACAATATAAATTAAAATCAGAAGATTTAATGGTTTATGGCTCTGGTGCTAATAAATTTACTGCTGACCAAGGATATTCTGAACATCAATTAGGCACAACAGTTGATTTTACTACTAACGCATATAAAGGCAACGCTTCCCAATTTAGCAAAACTAAAGCCTATAACTGGCTTTTAAATAATGCGTATAAATACGGATTTATTTTATCTTATCCGAAAAATAATACGTATTATGTTTTTGAACCTTGGCACTGGAGATTTGTAGGAATTCAATTAGCAACTAAACTCCATAACGACAATAAATATTTTTATGATTTAGATCAAAGAGAAATTGATCAATATTTACTTTATATCTTTGATTGGTGATTATTTATAAATTAAAAAATTTTTCTCTTAAGAAGTCTTTAAAATATAAAAATTCTTTTTGGCATGCTAAAATAAGCGGTAAATCTTTTTTAGTATAAAAACTTTGTCCCACATAATCTTTCAATTTATTAAAGGGACTACTAATAATATAGCTTACTCGCGCATATTGTGGTAAAAGTACTAAAGGAATAGAATAACTATGCATATAAGTTTTATAAAACTCTTTTAATAAATTCTCTACTCTTTTCCTTAATTTTTTATTTTCCTTCAACCATTTTAAATACGCGGGATTTATTTTTAAATTATTTTTCTTAACTAATTTTAAATACTCTTTTCGAGCTTTTTTATTGAATTCTATACCGTTAATTAAAAGATGATATTTTTTGGCTATCTTTTTTTGAATATTATCATCTTTTAAGAATATATTTTTAGGCCTAGAGGAAGCATAACCCAAAATATAGGGGTAAGTTAAAATTGTTTTATTAATATACATTCCCCGAGAAGCTACCGTGGGAATATTTAATAAGTTTAAAAAAACAACGCATTCCTTCATTAATGGATCAATTGGATCATATCTAGTAATTTTATTAATTCTGTTTAATTCTTTTGTGAATAATAATATTTTATCTTCTTGTTTCATTTTTATATGAATCATTTTATTTCTATTTCAATCCCTACGGGACAATGATCAGATCCCATTACATTGCTTAAAATAAAAGCATTTTTTAGTTTTGGCTTTAGAGATTGAGAAATAAAAATATAATCTATTCTCCAACCAAGATTTCTTTCTCTTGCTTTAAACATATAAGGCCACCATGTATAAAAACCTTTATTTTTATTAATTGCGCGGAAAGTATCAATAAATCCCAAATTAATAATTTCATCAATCTGTTTTCTTTCTTGAAAAGTAAACATAATATTATTTTGATTTTCTCTGGGTCGCGCTAAATCAATTTCTTCATGAGCAATATTAAAATCTCCTACTAAAATAACATTTTTATCTTTTAATAATTTCAAATAATCAATTAAATAGCGATAAACTTCTAATTTATAATCTAAATTTTCTTTCTGTCGACCACCGTGGGGTAAATATAAATTAATTAAAATAAAATTATTAAAATCCAATCTAATAATTCTTCCCTCTTCATCAAATTTCTGAAAACCAATTTTCTTTTCTACTTTTAGTGGTTTATTTTTTGTATACACCGCTACTCCAGAATAACCCTTTTTTAGTGCAGAATTAAAAAAGGCATAGTAATTTTGAATACTGATAAGATCCTTTGGAATTTGTTCTTCTTGAGCCTTGAGTTCCTGGAGGCAAACTATCTCAGCTTTAGTATCTAAAAACCACTTCAAAAAATCCTTTCGATAAACTGATCTAATACCATTAATATTCCAAGAAAATATCTTCATAATTTGCAATATTTAATGTATTATACCACAAACTTAATATTATTTAATTATTTATCCTACTTAAAAAAGCCTTTAAAATAAAGGCTTTTAGACGGCT
>JBAMLJ010000092.1:0-3606 GCA_039793615.1 bacterium | reverse complement strand
GGTTGAGAAAAACCAGCTTTTAAAATGCGAAAAAAAATATCAATCCATTGTTTATCGGTATTCATATCCGTGTGTATCGGTGTAAGTTTTATAATAGCAGAATCTACTTTTGGTTGGGGCCAGAAAGCAGATTTAGGAACATAGGCAATTATTTCTGGCTTAGCAAAAAATTGAACCGATACTGCTAAAAGATTCATTTTTGGAGGCTGAGCAATAATTCTTTGGGCAACCTCTTTTTGAATCATTAAAACAATTATTTGGGGCTTTTTTTCTAATTCTAAAAGCAAACGAAGAAGATGAGAAGTAAGATAATAAGGAATATTGCCAACGACCTTGTATTCTGTATTCTGTATTTTGTATTTTGTATAAAAAGATTTATTTTTAAGAAAATCACGAATATCAGCTCCAATAATAGTTAAATTTTTATGATTTTTGAACTTTTCTTGGAGGAATTTTACCAGTTGTGGGTCTTTTTCAATAGCCACAATTTTGGCGCCGGTTTGAAGAAGAGCCTCAGTTAAAACACCACTGCCAGCACCAATTTCTAAAATTATGTCATTTTGAGAAATTTCTCCTGCTTTGATAATTTTTTCCAAATATTTCTTATTTTTTAAAAATACCTGACCGAGTCTCTTTTGGGGATTAATTCTTGACATAGGGTTTTGATATGCTAAAATTATTAATAGAGCTTTAATGGCTCTTTTTTTAATACTAAAATACCATTTCTAAGCTAGAAATACAATTAAAAAACCTAGAAAAAACATTGAAAAGTGTTTTTTCTAGGGTAAAAAGTTATCTCGAACAAACAACCTCTTTGCCTTTTAAAATTTTAGGCGTATTTTTCCTTATTGGTTTAGTAATACCAACTCGTTTCTTTTTATTAAAACAAGTAGTTGTAACACAAGGAGGTCAAAACATTGAACCCACTGAACAAATTATCGGAATCTCTTTTGATGAAAATAACCAAACCTTAATTCATTCTGCTTTTGCTATTAGTGATGCTATTGGTGTTGATGGCTCCCCTATTAATTTTACTCTTGAAGATGATTCTTTAAGGGAGAATATGTTTCTGGTGATTGATAAAGCCAGTTTGATGGGAGTAAATTCTCCTTACGCTTCTTATCTTCCTAATATAAAACGTCATGGCACGATTACTTATATTGTTGAACAAGGGGATACGGTTTCTAAAATTGCTGCCAAATTTGGAGTTAGTGTTAATACAATTCTATGGGCTAATAATTTAAAATCCATCTCTTTATTAAAACCCGGTCAAGAATTGATTATTTTACCTATTTCAGGAGTGCGCCATATTGTAAAAAAAGGAGATACTTTGTTAATGATTGCTAAAAAATACCAAGCCTCAGTGAATGAAATTATGGTCTTTAATAATTTAAAGAATGAAAGCGATATTACAGAAGGGGAGGAATTAATTATCCCTAATGGTCAATTATCAAATTCTTCATCAGTTTCTTTGGCTCAATTAACAGGATTAAGACCGATGACTGTTGATGTCTCTAGTTGGCCCACTTTAAAAAATTTCTTTAGTTTTCCGGTTAAAGGAGGATGGAATACCGGAATTTGGCATTATTTTAATGCTGTTGATATTGTTAATACTTGTGGAAGCCCGATTTATGCTGCTGCTGATGGTATTGTGAATGAAGCTAAAAAAGGATGGAACGGTGGTTATGGAAATTATGTTAAAATTCAGCATTTTAATGGCACTTTGACTCTATACGCTCATTTGGGAGAAATTTATGTTACTGAGGGAGAAAGAGTAAATCAAAATCAAGTCATTGGAACAATGAGCGATACTGGTCATGCTACTGGTTGTCATTTACATTTTGAGGTTCGTGGTGCCCAAAATCCCTTTGTTTTAAAGAAATAAAAAGGTAAATAAAAAACAGAAATAAAACAAACAAAATTAATATTCATTAAAAGAAAATTCTGTTTTGTATTGAAGTGCTTCCATTAAATGATTTTTATTAATTAATTCTTGATTTTCCAGGTCGGCAATTGTCCGACCTATTTTTAAAATTCGATGATAAGAACGTCCTGATAAGCCAAAACGATCAATGGCTAATTTAATAAATTGTTCTGCCTCAGGAGTTAATTTACAAAATTGTTCGATTTCTGGTACTTTCATTTCACTATTAGTAAAAATGGGAATTTTTTTATTTGAATTAATTTGTTTAAAACGTGTTTCCTGAATTTTTCTAGCATTAATAATTTTATTTTTAATAATTTCATCATTATCTTCTGATGTTTTTGAGAGAATTTCTTCACTTGAGAGGCGTGGTATTTCGATGATAATATCAATACGATCTAATAAAGGTCCGGAAATTTTTTTACGATAACGAATAATATCATTAGGACTACAAGTACAAACTTTTTGTGGATCACCATAATAGCCACAAGGGCAAGGGTTCATTGCTGCTACTAAAATAAATTTTGCCGGAAAAACTAAATGGGATTGAGCACGAGCAATAGTGATTACTCCTTCTTCTAGTGGTTGTCTTAAACTTTCTAAAACATCGCGCTTAAATTCTGGTAGTTCATCCAAAAAAAGAATACCACGATGAGCTAAAGTTATTTCTCCTGGTTGAGGATAAGAGCCGCCGCCAATTAAAGCAGGTAAAGAAGCAGAATGGTGAGGTGCTCTAAAAGGTCTCTGGGTAATTAATGGTTGTTCATTATTAAGTAAACCCCTAAGACTATAAATTTTAGTAACTTCAATTGCCTCTTCTAAATTTAAATGGGGAAGAATAGAGAGAAAAGCTTGAGCAAGAAGCGTTTTTCCAGAACCAGGGGGACCAATCATTAAGATATTATGACCACCAGAAGCAGCAATAATCAAGGCTCTCTTTGCTTTCTCCTGTCCTTTGATAGTACTTAAATTTATTTCGTATTGAGTATTATAATAATAATTAGTATTTGATATTACTGGTTCAATTTTTATAACTCCAGATAAAAAATTAATTAATTCTTTTAAATTATTAACCCCAATAATTTTTGTATTTTTAACTGCTAAAGCTGCTTCTTGGGCATTTGCTTTTGGGACAATGAGATACTCGTACTTATTTTGTTCAGCAAATAAGGCAACTGCTAGAATTCCAGTAACTGGCTTTATTCTGCCATCCAAAGCTAATTCTCCCATAAAAATTTTATTATTAGTATCGAAGGGATGTATTTGTGCTGATGCTAGAAGATAGCCTATGGCAATTCCTAAATCATAGTGAGAACCAAATTTTTTGATATCAGCAGGAGCTAAATTAATAGTTATCTTTTTATTAGAGCGCAAAGGAGAAAGAGCGCCAATATTTTTAATAGCTGATGATACTCTTTGTTTAGCTTCTTTTAAAGCGGTATCAGGAAGACCAACAATATTAAACGAATGAAGCCCTTCAGAAACATCGACTTCGATTTCAATTTTTAAGACCTCAAGACCTAAAAAAGCGGTGGAAATTATTTTAGCAATCATATTTTTCCACCGCTTTTTAATTTAATTTTTTATTTTGAATTTTTTATTTATTTTGTTTTTGAGAATTTAAGGCACATTTAGCACAAATCCTAGCTGCGGGATTTATTTTTAAACGATTAATTTCAATA
>JBAMLJ010000091.1:0-3898 GCA_039793615.1 bacterium | reverse complement strand
TTTTCAAACCTTTATTTTTATTTAAATTTCCTATAAATAAAATTATGAAATTATCTTTGTTAAAATTAATTTTTTTAAATTCCTTAGGAAGTAAGCCAGTAAAACTTTGAATAATATTATTTTTATTTACCTTTAATTTTAATAGAGTATTCGTTGCCAATTGAGATGTCGAAATAAATATAGAATCCCTATTCAAAAAAGAAATTAACAAAGTTAATGGAAATAAACTCCAAAGAGATTTATATAAATCTGTATTTTCATATACTAAAATTACATGCTTAAAATTAAATTTTTTCTTCAACAAATGAACCTGAAGAGAACATAAAGAAAAGATTTCTTTTGTTATTACAATATCTGGTTTAATTTTTTTAAATTCATTATTTAAATTTAAAATATAATATAAATTTTTAAAGAATAAATTTATATAACTTTTAATTATAATATTATCGTATGATAAAAATTTTAAAGCTTTATTCATATGATTTATAATTATATGAGATTCATACGAATTAAAGAATGTGAATAAAATGTGATCCTCGTAATAATCCAAAAAATCTGGGTGAATGTATACTAAAGATTTCTTTTCCATTATATTCTTTAATTATAATATCATTAATAAATCTTTTTATTTTCCTTTTTTTTAAAAAAATTTAGAAAATATAAATAAAAATCATTCTATTATAGACAATAGATCATCTACATATTTATCCCAATTTTGTGCTTTTATTAAATTTTCTATCCTTTGTAATAAATTTATATAAAATTCAGGATTTCCTTCAATCTTTTCAATTATCTCTATGAATTTTTCTTCGTCAAGAGGAACTACCAATTCCTCTGATATATTATTTTTTATAATATCCTTATCCCCCAATTTATCATTTATTATGGGGATAACAAAATTTGAAATGGCTTTCCTTATTGAAAGTGACGGACCAGATTCATCCCTACCACTCCATCTTAGAACATACTTAGCCTTTTTATAAAGGGCATCAAGCTCCTTTTCAGAATAATTTTCAATTATATATATCCTTTCATTTAAATTCAGCTCATTAATTTTATTCATATATTTAATTTTATCATTTATATTGGGAAAATATCCTGCAATTATGAATTTCAGATCTTTTAAATATTGGATTATTTTTAAGGAGAAAAATATGTTCCTGTTGTCAGTCCATCTTGAATCCAATAAAACAATGTTCTCTTTTTTTATAAAACCTTCATTCTCATTTTTGAAATAGTTTATGGTGAGATATTTTGTTTCAAATCCTGCTTTCAGAGATTTTTCATATATTTCCCTTGAAATAGAAATTGCAGCAGTTGACTTTTTAATTATCAATTTTACATAAAATCTCAAGATCTTTCTTATGGGCCAAAAAAGTTCAGAGAATAATGGTGCTTCGTGGAGGTAAATTATTTTTTTACAGCAATTTCTTTCTAAGAAAATAAAAGAGAATGCTGAAAAAATATTTATAGCAATAATTAAGTCATATTTTTTTAATTTCAATTCTTTCCTTATTTTTAATTGATTAAAAATTCCAAAAATATCATTTTCATTAAATGCGCCCTTTTCAAATAGCTTTATGACTAAATATTGAATATAATAGCTAAAAAATTTTTTATTTTCAATTATCTTATAATTAAAATCTTTTAATAAATTGATAATATTCTTTGCGTCTCTGGAAACTGAGAAATAAATAATATCTACATCATCCCCATGTCTTTTAAATGCACTTGCAATTTCTATTAATACCTTAGGAGTTCCTGAATGCCCATTCAAATTATTTTCAAGAAATAGAACTTTCATAGTTTAACCTCTAATAAACTTTTTAATTTATATACAATTTTTTCCCATTTAAAATTTTTGGAAAGTTCTGAGGAATTTTTAGAGAATTCTATATATTTTTCATCAGGGATATTTAGCATTTCCCACATTTTATTTTTTAATTCCTCTATATTTCCGGCGGGATATGTTAGACCGTTGTAATTTTCTATGATTAAGTCTCTGTGCCCGAATAGTTCATCATATTTTGGTTTGGATGCTATCAATGGCAAGCCAAACGAAATTGCCTCTAGGCAGGAAATTGAAAAACCCTCCCTTTCAGAACTTAATATGAATACTTTAGATTTTTTTAAAATTTCAATTTTCTCCTCCTCATTTAAATACCCAAATACATTTATATTATTATCTAAATTTAATTCTTTTATTTTTCCCCTTATTTTTTTAAGCAATTCCCCATCACCAACCATGGCTATTTTTCCATTCCATCCGTAATCTTTTTTTAATCTATAGGCAGCATATATTATGTCCATAGGTCTTTTTATTTTAGTTAATCTATTAATATAAACAAAGTCATAAAACTTTTTTTCCTGATTTAATTTATAATTTGAATTAAAGAATCCATTTGGAATTAAAATTATTTTTTCCTCCTTTACCCTATAATAATTAATCAAGGTATTTTTGGATGCTGAACTCATCACCAAAATATAATCAAAGAGATCTAGGCTCTTATTTAAAATTTTTCTATACAAATATATAGATATATTTTTTAATACCGGAATCTTAAGATAAGGATAAAAATACCATATCTCGGGAGCATCTAGAATTTTCAAACCCTTTTCTTTTTTAATCCATTTTCTTATAGATAATAAATGAAAATAAGGTATAGATTCTATTAAAATGTAATCAAATTCCCCCTTTTTCAATGGATTTTTCAATAGAAAGAGTGAAAAAATCATGGTCTGAAATAGGTTCCTTTTTCCAGTTTTCTTTTTAGAAATTGTTGGGGATATTTTATTTATTTTAATATTTCTTATATCTCCTTTATAGCAAGAGAATACTTCAATTTGAAAATCATCCGATAGTAATCTGGCTATTTCAAAAAGTCTAATTTCATAACCTCCAGTGAAAAATGGATATATTTTATCGGTGATTATAGCAATCTTATTACTCATTAATAACACCCTCTTTGGTGATTAAAAGTGATGAAATTGTAATAAATCTTATAATTATCAAACCAATTATAAATATTAGGGAATGGAAAATATCATAATGCTTTATCGATGTTTTCAGGGCCTTTAATCTCCTTTTAATTGATGTCAATTCCATCCAGTATTCATCTTTTTTTATCTTTTTTAAAAATGAAGCATAATAAACATTTTTTCTAATGAATTTAATAATGTTTACATCTTCTTCGTGATGCCTAATTGGTGTATCTATCCAACCTATCTTAAAATTATTTTCAATTAAACATTTTTGTAACATTAAATCTTCACCAGCTTCAAGTGTCTCATCATAACCACCACATATAAAAAAAATATCTTTCCTAAATGCTCTTGCTACATTCAGATAGATGTCTCCATAAATTCCTTTTCTTTCAAAATCCCTTATTTTAGCCAAAAAATTTTTTCCTATACTCTCCTCTTTTATGCAGAGTGCATCATATTCTTTTAACTTATCCAATATAATATCCAATAAATTTTCCGAAATCTCCATGTCAGAATCTAAAAAGAGAATATATTTTGAGGAAGCCATAGAAGCTCCAAAATTCTTTGCTTTACTCCTTAAAAAATTTGATTGAAATAGTTTTACTTTAAAATTTTCACAATATTCTTTTGTATTGTCAGTGCTAAACTTATCTATAGCAATAATCTCATAATTTGTTTTATTTTTTTCTATCGAATTTAGTAATCTAAATAAACTTTCACCGTTATTATATGTGGGAATTATTATTGAAATTTTTTGCTCGCCATTGTTATCTTTCAATTCTAAATTCATTCAAATCTAAGATATAAGAAAAATTAATATTAAAATTTTTTATTTAGCTATCTCAGTAGAAATCCTCGGAAAAATATTTAAAGAAGAGGGTTTTTTGTCGTATTTATGTCATATCCAAATATG
>JBAMLJ010000090.1:0-3930 GCA_039793615.1 bacterium | reverse complement strand
TTATACCACCACAAATACTTAAAGAAGACCTTATTAAAATATCAAAAATTTATTCAAAAACACCTATTGTAATTAAAATAACTACACAAATAGACGAAGAAGAATATAAAAATACCCTAAGAAAAATTCAAGAGATACAAATACAAAAAATAAAAGAAAACTTTAGTAAAGAAAATATAAAAAACTTTATTTTATCTGCTGAAAAACTTAGTAATAAACTTAACCAAAATAAAATAGAATCTCTAAAACAAGAAAATGAATTATTAAGAATTAATTTAATAGAATTATATAAAGATGCTATTCTAAAACAAAATACACTAAATACACTTAAATACTCTATCTATGCTTTAGAACAACAACACGCAAGACAAGAAGATATCCTAACTGTCCAACAACAATTAAATAAAACCCAAGAAGAATATAATGATTTACTTAACTTACTCTCTACTTACCAAAATAAATTTTACAACAATTTAACTGAAATCCATAACCTTCAAAAAGAAGAAATTAATAAAGAACTTGATAAACTTAAAGCTATAAAATTAGATAAACTTAACCAAGAATTTCAAATAACACAAAATATAGTTAAACTTCATAACCTTAAGTTTGAAAACCTTAAAAAAGAAACCATACTAAATAAAGAAAATATTAATAATCTTCAAAAACAAAACGAAATAGAAAAAAATAATCTTAAAGTAGTGAATAATTTTCTTGAAAAAATAAATCAGTTAGATAATAAAACAAAAAACTCTAAAACTTTTGATATTACTATCCAAACAAATAAATTCGAAGATAAAGTTAAAAAAGTAAATGATTTACTTGATAAACCAGAACAATTATACAAAAAAAGAAAAGAATATAAATTTAAAATAACTTATGAAGAACCAGTTAAAAAAACAACAGAAGAACCTAAAATTAAAACTCTTACAGAACAATTCAAAGAATTAAACCAAAATATGTTAAAACAAAAAGATGTTTCTAATGATATTGTTGATTTAAAAGAAAAAGAAATTAGATTACAATTCCTTATCCAAAAACAAGAAGAAAGATTACTACAACTACAAGAACAAAAGATTAAAAAACTCTATGAATACCAAAACCTATACTTCAGATTCGCACAAAGAGGAATTCCAGAAAACTTACTAAAAAAAGGATTACCTTTTGATTTAGATAAATTAGAAGATAAAACTACAAAGAATTTAGCTTTAAGAGAAGCAAGAATATCTAAATTTGAAACAGCTTTAGATAACTTAATGGATGATATAAATAATGGTTTAATCTCTTTAGATAAACTTAATAATCTTTCTTACCTTTTTTATGATACAATTAAGAAAGCAGGGATAGATTTAACTAAGCTTTCTGAACAAGAAAGAAAAATTTTTGAAGAAGAATTACTCACTAAATTCCTTACTAAAGTTAATGATAATATAGTTAATTTCTCTAATATTATTATTAAATACTTTAATCTTGAAACCCAAAAAACTAAAGATATTAATACTATCTTTAAAAAACTTGATGAAAGTATTCAAAAAATTAAAAATAATTTATCACTTACTAAACCTGAACAAGAAAAAGCTATTAATGAATTACTTAAAAACTTCTCAGATAAAACTAAATCTACATTTGAAAACCTACTTAAGAATTCTTATTCTATTAACAGCATTTTGTTTAAATATTCTGATTTCTTAACTCAATTTGAATTTAATTTAGAACAAAATAAAACCCTTACTAAAGAACAAAAAGAAAAATTAAGAAAAATCTTTCAAGAACAATTACCTGAATTCCAAAACCTTATTAAAGATAAATTAATCTCTGTTATTGAAACCTATCCAATAGAAACCCTTGAAGAAGCTAATATAATACAAACTAATGTCCTAAATGAAATAGATAGAATAAGTAGAGAAACAGGAAGAGATTTTAGAGATATTAAAGAAACACTTAAACAATACTTTTCAGAAAAAGAAGCTAATATTATCCAAAATAATCTAAATAAAATCGCTGATAAATTTAAAGATATTACTAACACAATTAAAGAACTTAAAAGAAAAGGAATAGATATAACTACTAAACTTAAAATAACTTTACCTAAAAACGAAATAGAAGAAATATTTAATAAATTAGATACAACAAGAGATAAAATTAATGATGATATAGATACCCTTAAAGATTATATAAAAACTTATTTAGAAGGAATAGATAATGTTTTCTTAAGACAGAAAGAATTCTTTAGAATCCAAAAAGAATTAGCAGCTAAAGGAATAACTATTAAAATAGAAGAAATTTTTGGAGAAAAACTTAAAAATTTAATAGAACTTAATAAATCCCTTAAAGACTTCAAGAAAGGTGTAGATGATTTTATTAATAGTATTAAAAAACAAAAAGAAGAAAAAGAAATATCAGATTTACCAGATTGGGCTAAAGAACAAATTAAAGACTTATTAAACTTACAAGAAAGCATTAAAAAACAACAAGAAGAATTATCTAAAATGACTAAACTTCAAACAGAAGACCCACAACTATATAACCTCTTACAAAATCAATTATCAGAATTAAACAAAAATATAGAAAACCAAATAGAAAATATTAAGTTTTCTACTAAACCATTTACACTAAAAGGAATCCAAGTAGGACCTTTAGAAGAAATGGGGATGGAAACTACACAGAAATCTTACTTTGAATCCGCTACCCTTGCTCTTACTGATAAAGTTGCTACTACCTTACAAAATATCTCTTCTACACTACAAACTAAAATCCAACAAACAGAAAGCGAGATATTTAAAACTGCTGTTGATAACTTTGGTAATCATGTTAAAGATTTTGGAAATTATGTTAAACAATTACAACAAAAAGCACAAGAATTACAAAACCAACAACAACAAGATATCCCAGAATACCTTAAAAACTTTACCTCACCTATTTATTTTAATCAATTATTAGGAATATAAAAAATAAAAAAAGGGGAGAAGTGATTAACACTTCTCCCCCTTATCTAATTACTTATTTATCTTGTTTCTTATTATACTTTCTTATCCTTTCTCTTATTTGTATAGCTGTATCTAAAAACTCATCTATATTAATATCTAAATATGCTGCTAAAGTAAGTATCAAAACAGCTATATCTAAAGGTTTTTTATTATGCCATACTATTAATCTATTTTCTAAATCTTTTAAACTTAGTTCTCTTCTTTCTTTCTTATTTGTATTATAATCTTTAGTATTATTCCTAATTTCATCCATAGTTAATTCTTCCTCTATGTATGGTTTATTCATATTAACTTCCTCCTTTTTAATTAAATTTAAATTTTTATGTAATTGTTTAGGTATATACGTCATAACCGATTACACCCCCTTGCTTTCTCCAAGATTCCAGAATAAATTAGCATATTTCTCTAATTCATTATCTATAACTAACATTGACTGATTTTGATCTAATATCATTAATTCTAATTTTTTCTTATAATTATTTTCTATTAAGAAATCCTTGAAATCTAACACCTCCTTTAAAATCTCCATAGGTAAATAAACTTTTTGGATCTTATTTAAATTTACTAAAACTAAATCTAAATCCTTATTATAAACTTTATCTTCATTATTTAAATCAATTTCTAAAACCAATATTATCTTCTCTAATTCTAACTTCTTAATTATATTATTTACTTTAAATAATATTTCATAATCCTTAAATATTACTTCTATATCCTCTTCATTTAAATTAATTTTATATTTCTTAATATTCAATATTCTTTCTAAAAGATTATATTTACATAAATCACTTAAAACACCTTTAATTATATATAATTCCTTCTCCATAAACCCTCCTTTTGTTTATTTAAGATTTTAATAACTAAATTCATATATATCATATAATCTAAATTAAAACTTATTTCTTTAATATAAATTCTTAAATGCTTCATAAGCATCTAACATTAA
>JBAMLJ010000089.1:0-3993 GCA_039793615.1 bacterium | reverse complement strand
TATTTCTGAAAAAGAAATTAATATAGAAAAAATAAGAGAACTTAAAGCTAAATATACAGACTTAGAATTACCTTTAGATTTAATCAAAGAAATAGGAACAGCAACAGAAGGAGTTATTTCAGAATTCCTACAAGAATATTCTACAGAAATACCTAAATTATTTAAAAAAGAAATTATACCCTTCCAATTACCATTAGAAAAAGATTTAGAAAATATTTCTAAAGAATATAGAAATATAGTTGAAAAACTTGGAAGTAAAGGTATAGATAAAGCAATAAGAGATTTAAAAGAAAAAGGACAACAACATCTAAAAGCTATTGAATTCTTTATCAGAAAACTTAATCTACCATTTAAAACTACTGAAGCTTTAGTTAAAAAGTTTGAAAGAGAAACCAAAGAAGATATAGAAAGAGAAATAGGTAAATTTAAAGCAAAAGAATTATTCGCTACTTTTAGAGAAGTAGGTTTAGTTAATATACCTAAAGGGATAAAAGAAATTATTGATGCAATTTCTAACCAAGTAGTTAGAATTATTAGTAAAGGATTTAATATTAATCAATTACTACAACAAAATCCAAAAGCACTCAAGATTATTGAACAAAGATTACCTGATTTTACTAAAAAATTACCAGATATATCTAAATATATAAATAGCTTTACACAATTAGTAGAACCAATTAAAAACATTGAAGACCTTAATGAAAAACTTAAATTATTAGATGATACATATAATAATCTAAACCAAGATATAGCTAATTTTGGAAAAACATGGGAAGATTATCAAAATTTAATTGAAACAAATATAAACTTAACTAACGATGAAAAACAAGAATTAGAAAAACTTAATTTAGAAGAATATAACAAAGAATTAGAAAAAGTAAGTATTACTTTAGAAGAATATAAAAGGAGTTTAACAGAGTATAAAGAATTACTTGAAAAAAATAATAAAACAGAAAAAGAAGCAAAAGAACAATTAAAAAAAAGAATTAACACTTTCTTACAAGTAGATGAACAATATACAAGAACAATCAAAGGTTTATCCATAGTTTTAGTTGATGTATTAAAATTTAGTAGAAACTTAGACGTTTTTGCTTTTAAATTCTATTTCTTTGCAGAAAGCCTTAACAGGATTTTCCAAAGTTTTTCACAACACGTTAATAACGCTATACAAATATTTAGGAACTTTATTGAAGAAAGTAATAATCTCTTACTTATCCAAAAAAGATTAGAAAGCTTATATTCTTCCTTAAATAATACCCTTTCCTTAGGTAAATCTATATTTAAAGATTTAACCCAATTAGCTGTTAGAACTGTTTTTAATATAGAAGATTTATCTAAAGCTTTCTCTCAATTTAAAGCAATTGGGATAGATAGTTTTCAAACATTTAATTTAGCAATAGACACTGCTACTGCTTTTGGTATAGAAATCTCTGAAATCTCTGACGATATAGCAAGGGCTATAGAAGGTGATACTACTGCTTATAAAAACTTAAGACATACTATAGGTTTAACTAATATAGAAATCAAAAAACTTGGTGGAGTATTAGATACCAGTGGAAGACTATTTAATAGAACAGAAGAAGCAATAAGAAACAATGCACAAGCTTTGATTCAATATTTAGCAAAATATTCAGGAATAGCAGAGAAAAGTTTAGGAACCTTAGGACAAGTATTAAAGAATTTTGAAGACGGATTAATTCTATTAAAAATTAGAATCCTTGAAAGCCTTGACCCACTTAAAGAATTAATCTCTAACTTTACTACTTTCTTATTCAAACTATCTGAAAGTAAAACATTTATTACTACTTTACAAACCTTAACTATTACTATTACACAATTATTATTCGCTCTTAAAGCTGTTATTACTGTATTAACTCCTCTTGTTAATAGTATAATAGTATTAGCGAATTTAGTAAATATCTTAAATTCTACAATTATAGGTTTAGTTTTAATAATAAGTAATTTCCAAGAAATAAATAATTTCTTAAGTGCTTTTGGAATTAATTTAAAAAATTATGAAAAAACTTTCCAAAGCTTCTTTAAATTAATCTCTAAATTTATAGGACAATTAGGTTTATTACCTACTATACTTGATACTATAAAAATTAATATAATCTTTGAAACTTTAACCAATAATATTAATAAAACAACTAATGTCTTCCAAAAATTTATAACTTTCCTTACAACTTCTCCTTTTATAAAAGGTATAAAAGATTTTGTTTATAATTTTCTAATTCTATTCGGTTTTATTATAAAAAGTAATGATTTAAAATCAACAAGTAAGAACTCCCAAAACCTATTTACTTCTATAATTAACTTCTTTAAGAACATTCCATCTTCCTTTAAAAACTTCTTCGTTAGTTTATTCTCTTTTATAGCTAATTTAATTAAGAATATTCCCTCTTTCTTTAAAAACTTCTTTAGTATTTTATTCTCTTTTATAGGTAATCTACCTAAAAATATTATACCTTTCTTTAAAAACTTAATTAATTTAACCTTCCTTTGGGGTAGAAGATTATTGGGTATAGGTTTAATTATTTCTGTCTTATTACCATTACTAAAACCTGTTTTAGGTTTAGTATTAAATGTTTTTAATTATATTGTAGAATTTTTAACTTGGGTAGTTAAAATCTTATTTAAAATCTTTGATCTTTTACCTAAAGCATTTGAAAGAATATTAAGAATGATAAATTCAATCCCAGGGGTAGGATTATTATTTAAAGGTATATCTACGATTATAACGTTTATTCTTAAAGGTATAGAAAATTTAGAAAAAGGAATAGAAAATACAATAAACAGAATAAGTGAAGCTCTTGATAGTGATTTAATAAATGATTTCTTTGATAAAATTAAAAATAATTTTAAAGATACTATAAAATTAACACAAGAAGAAATAGATGCTACTACAGGATGGAATGAAACTTTATTAGAAAGCACTAATAATCTTAAAGAATTATTTAAACAAATAGAAGACTTTACTAAAGGATCTAAAAAAGCTTTCTTTAATGTTAATTTAAAAATATTCTTAATGGATAAAATTAAAGACACTACTACAGCATTAGAACAAATAGAAGAAACCTTTAGATTATTAACATCTAACTTCTTTAAGATTAATATTAAAGATATATTAGAAAAGAAATTAGGAGATTTTGAACAACAAGCTTTCCAATCTAATGAAGTTGCTAAAAACTTTATCTCTATTTACAATAAAACCCTATTAGATACTTTGGATAATACACTTAAAGAAATTGCTATTAAGGATATTAATGACTTAAAAGATAAATTTGATGACTTTAAAAAAATTGCTATAGAAAATCTTAAAAAAGATTTAGAAAAACGAGAAGATATTTCTAATGAACTTAAACAAAAATTAATAGAATATTACCAAACTGTTTTAAATAATATTAAAGATACCTTACTTAATTCTCCTGAACTTAAAAACACTATTGAAATCTATAGAAAATTCTTAAGAAAAGTTATAGAATCAACTATAGAAGAAATAACTGCTAACCTTAATAGAGAAAAATTTAAACGAATTAATCAAGCACTTAACTCACTTATAGAACCTAAAACAATTAAAGAAATAGAAGACATGCTTGATAAAGTAGAACAAGAAAGATTAGCTAATTTAGAAAAATATAAAGAAATATTAGAAAAAAGAATTATTTTAGAACTACAATACCAAAAAATCCTTAAAGGAGAAAATAATATATTACAAGAACAAACTAAACAATTAAAAAACTTAATTACTAATAAACAAGTAAAACCTAAAGAATATAATATTTCACCTAAATATGAAATTACTCAAACAGAAATAATAAAAAATATTGAACAACAAAACCTTAATACCCAAAAACAAAAAAATAAGGAATTAGAAAAACAAAAAAATACCCTTAAAGAAATTTTTGATTTAAATTATCAAATAAAAAACAAAAGCCTTATACCACCACAAATACTTAAAGAAGACCTTATTAAAATATCAAAAATTTATTC
>JBAMLJ010000088.1:0-4032 GCA_039793615.1 bacterium | reverse complement strand
CTGATGAACAAACAGAAATTATTTTAGCTAAAGATAAATATATTAAAGTTGAAGCAGCAGCAGGAACTGGTAAAACTGAAACTATAGCAAGGAAAATAATTAGTTTATTACTTGATAGAAAAATTAAAGCAAAAAATATTGTTGCTTTTACTTTTACTGAAAAAGCAGCAAATGAAATGAAGGCAAGAATTTATGAAATTGCAAATTCTATAGGTGATGATTTATTAATAAATAACTTGAATGATATGTATATTGGAACCATTCACGCTTATTGCAAGAGGATATTAGAGGATAAATTTTCATATGATAATTATACTCTTTTTGATGAAAATAAGGAAATTGCATTTTTATTAAAAATTGGTTTTGATTTGAATTTACAAGAATATGATAAAAATTACACAAGAAGCATTATAGCTTTTCATAGAACTGTTGATATGATTTATAATGAACTTATAGATTATAATAAGCTTAAATTAAAATCACCAAAATTTTATAAGGTATTAAAAAAATATGAAGACAAACTAGAAGAATATAAGATTTTAACATTTGGAAAAATAATCCATGACACTATCATTAAATTAAAAGAAAATTATAATGTAATAAAAGATTTGGATATTTCTTATCTTTTTGTGGATGAATTTCAAGATATAAATCCCAGTCAATACGAATTAATAAAATTATTGATATCTAATAACTCAGGCTTATTTATTGTTGGTGATCCAAGGCAAACAATATATCAGTGGAGAGGATCTGATCATAGTTTATTTGGTAAAATAGAGAATGATTTGCCAGGCATAAAGGTATTTTATCTCAACAGTAATATGAGAAGTACAAAAAATTTGGTCAGTAATGCAAATTATTTTTCTAAGAAACTTGAAGGTAACTATAAAGATATGATTCCTACGAGAGAAGAAAATTATCCTTTGATAATTAAAAGCTTTAATACAGATATAGATGAAGCTAATTGGATAGCAAATACAGTTATAAATTTAGTTAAAGATTCAAAATTAAACTATAAAGATGTAGGTGTATTATTAAGAAGTGTTAAAAACAATGGTAAAGATATTATTAATGTATTCAAAGAAAAAAAAATACCGTACCAAATTGCAGGAACCTCTGGGTTATTTCAAAGAGATGAAATTAAGATTATTTCGGATATATTTTCATGGTTAAAAATTGAGCTAAATGATGAAAATAAAACTAATTTATCACTTAACTCTATTATTTCTAATGCCAAAAGTGTTTTCCATTTAGATGATGAGAATTATACAAAATCTGTACTTTTGAATATTTTAAAAAATATAGATGGATATGAAAACATAACAGATTTATTTCAAGATATTTTAAATGCATTATATTTTATTAATTTTGATCCTAACAATGATGAGGATGCAATTATTATGGCGAATATGGGTAAATTTAGTGTTCTACTAACTGATTTTGAAACAGCCTGGCGCATAGGTGGGCATAATTTTCAATGGAAAAGTATAATAAAATATTTGGAATTTTATATGAATATGTTTGCTAAAAATTTTTATGAAGAAGCACAATTGGATGTAGATGAAACTCTAAATGCTGTTACTATAACAACAATACATCAAGCTAAGGGATTAGAATGGGCATTTGTTATTGTTGCACAAGTGAATGAAAAAATATTCCCCTCCTCTAATGTGGGGAAAAAATTGAATTGGTGCGGTATTTCAAATGATTTATTTAATGCAAGTAGGTATGAGGGAAGTGAAGATGACGAAAAGAGATTATTTTATGTGGCTATAACAAGAGCGAAGGACATTTTAGCTATAACACATATTTCTAAAAAAGAAAGCAGGTTTTTAGATTATATAGATAAAAATCTATTTGGTGAATATAATTTTAAAAATTTTCATTTTGAATATAAAAATGAAAATAATATAGTATCAAAAGAATTAACTCCTAGCGAAATAATTTGGTATCATAGATGTCCATACATGTACAGGTTAAGGAAAGTTTGGGGATTTCAGCCAGGGTTGAGGGAAGAAATTGGGTTTGGAAATGCTATGCATTCAGTTCTAAGAAATGCCGTTAAATTAATAAAAAGTGAATCTATTGGACAGCGTAGTGCTATAAAGGAATCAAATGATAGATATTTCAATTTACCATTTGTAAATAGAAAAAAATTAGAATTCTATAAAGAAAAAAGTTTGGAAATTCTTGATTCATTTGTAATTAAAAATCCAGAATTTCTATTAAATGCCAATGAAGTTGAATATAGGATAAACTACAAAAAGGGAAAAATAATTATAGTAGGGAGAGCAGATATGATAGGCACTGAGAAAAATGAGAAATATGTGGCTGATTACAAAACAAATAGGGATGTAAATACATTCGAAGAAATAGAAATTCAAATTGGGTTATATTTAATTGGTTTAAAAACTAAAAATGAAAATATTAAGAAAGGGAAAATAGTTTACTTACAAGAAAATGAAATAGAGGAACTTGAAATGAATGAAGATAAAATATTAAGTATAAACAAAAAAATAGATGAAATCATTGATGGAATTGATGCTAAAAAATATAATCCAAAACTGGGAGATAATTGTGAAAATTGTGATCTGAAAAAAATATGTAAGTATGGTGGTAAATATGGAAAAAGATAATGCTTTGGAGCAGTTTAGAGGAAAGTTAAAAGAAATATTTAGGATTGATTTACAAGATTTAGATTTTGGAATTTATAAAATTATGAATACAAAAAAAGACATGATTGAAAACTTTTTAAACAAAGACTTAACTTCTATTGTTAATTCAGTTTTAAGTGAAGAATCAGATAAAGAAAATTTGAGGTCTCAAATTTTTAATTTGACATATGAATTTTTTTCTAGATATTACTCAGATGGTGATTTTATTCCCCAGATGAGATATGGTGGGAGAAACAAGTATATGATTCCTTATGATGGTAGGGAAATTTATTTATTTTGGGCAACAAAAAATTTGTATTACGTAAAAACAACTGAGTATTTTTATAACTATTCTTTTATTGTTTATGATCCTTTAGACCGTGATAAAAAGTATAAAATTAATTTCAAAATAAAAAATGCATCCCTTGAAAGAAATTATGTGAAAGAAGAAGAAAAATATTTCTTTTTATCTGATGAGCCTATTGAAAAAGTAGATGATGGCGAATTCAACATTTATTTTGAATATCGACCAATAACTGTAGAGGAACAAGAAATAATAAAAATAAAAAATAATGAAAAAAATAATAGCCAATTAAATAATGAAAGTGATCAAGAAAACAATGAAAATATAGAAAAAATTGAAAATAAAAATTTAAAAAGAAAAGATATTGAAGAATTTTTGAGAGATAAAATAGAAAAAGAGATACTTGAAATTATTCAGAAACTTGAGTCAAATTTGGGTTATATTTTAAATGCGAGGACAGAAGAGAAAGATATTAATATAAATAATATAAGAAAGCATTTGAATATTTTTTTCAGGAAAAATACTTCGGATTATTTTATTAATAAAAATTTAAGGGATTTTCTTAACAATGAATTAGAAAACTACATTAAAAATGAAATTCTAAATATAAACATTAAAGCTGAAATTTTAGACAATGAAATAATTCCAAAAAACAATATTGTTATTGCGAAGGGAGTATTTAATATATGTAAAAAAATAATAGATGAAATATCTGAAATAGAAGATTTTGAAAAGAAATTGTGGGAAAAGAAAAAATTTGTGTATAATGTTAATTACGTTATAACATTAGATAGAATTGCTGAAAAAGAAGATGGTATTCAAATAATACAAAAAATCATTGAAATTTTAAGTAAACAAAAAGAAGATTTTATTAAAAATATTAGTAAGTGGGAAAATATTAAAAGAATTAAAGAAACTAATGAAAATAATAATTTTGACGAAACTGATGAAAATAGTAATAATGAATTAAACAAAACTAAAAAAACTTCTTATAGAGAAAGATTTGAAAAGGCAGGAAATTTCCAAAATCAAATTGTTGAATGGTATTTATTGGATTTTATTGATGAAAATTTT
>JBAMLJ010000087.1:0-4071 GCA_039793615.1 bacterium | reverse complement strand
AGCAAAATTATCATTAATTGGTGTAATAATTGTAATCATATTCATAATTATCTATATTTTAATGAACACACATTAATTGTCTCTTTATTTTATAAAAAAGGAGGAGGGGCGAACTCCAAAGTTATATTACAAGAAGCGTGACATTCTCCAGAGTAATTTGCCTGATCAAAAGAAAGTTTTATTATACTCCAATTATTAATAAAACCAGGTGCCGTTTATGAATTACTTTAAATTGTATATAGTGAGGTGGCAAAAATGGGGAATAAAATGGTAATAGAAGAAGTAAGGAGGTAATAAGAATGGTTAAAAATGATAATAAAGAAATAGAAGATTTTAATCAAATTAAAGAAGATATTGAAATTCTTATTAAAAATCAAGAAATAAAATATGAAGATATTGAAAATTCTAAATTAAAAACCTCAGATGTAAAAAAATATTTAAATGATTTATTTAAGGGTTCTAAACCCGAAATTGCATTAAGGGAGGATTTGTTATATAAAAATTCACCTTTAGTTAATTTTTTATTTAAAAATATTCAACATTCCCCTGAAGTTAAAGAAAATGGTTTTGTTGATTATATAATTATGGATGAATTAGGTCATAAAATAGTTATTGAATTAAAATCTCTTTTTAAAAAAGAAAAAACAAATAAATCTGAAAAACTTATTAAAAATGATTTAAATTGGAGAAATCATATTGATCAAATAAAAAAATATATTTTTATTGGAGATTATGTAATATTAACAAATTTAGAGTATTGGATATTTTTTGGAAGATCCATTGATATTCAAGATCCAAAGCCTTTTTTAGAAATAAATTTCTCTAATTTTATTAATGAATTTTCAGGTAGTAAAAATTTAAAAGAATACGCGGATAGAAAAGAATATGAAGTGGAAAAAGGTGAATTAGACCAGAAATTTTTATCAGATTTAAAAAACTGGGTAAATTTACTTTTAAGAATTGAATTTCAGCAGGAAATAGATGAAAAAAACAAACTAGATAAAATAATAGGAGTTATTAATAAATTTATCTTTATTCAAACATTAGACGATTATGGAGTTATTCCATTTAGGTGGATATATAATAACTGGAATTCAATACAAAATTTATGGGAGAGAAAAGGTGAGTTGAAAGTTTTAGAAGAATTTTTAAAGTTAGTAAATGATTGGTTTTATTTATATTATGATACTGAATTGTTTAAGGAAAATATTTTGAATTATATAAATAAAAGAGATGAAAATATAAAGAATTTGTATGATTATTTAAAATTGATTTTAGGGATTGAAAATATTTCAAAAGGTATTAAATTTAAAGGGATAATGCAATATAATTTTAGGCATATTGATGAGGATGTATTAGGAAAATCTTATGAATTGTTTTTAGCTGAGAAAAGAAAAGAAAAAGGAGCATATTACACTCCTAAATATATAACGGAATATATTGTTGAAAATACTGTATTACCTATTTTTAATGAATATACCGATAGAATCAAGGAATATATAAGAAATGATGATTATGGAAATGCTGATGTTTATATAGATTATTTGATAAATATAAAAGTAATAGATCCAGCTTGTGGTTCTGGCTCCTTTTTAATTAAGTCATTTAGAAAAATATACTATAAATATAAAGAACTTTTGAATATGATAGATGCTCAATTATCAAAATATCATAAGAATAATAAATTAAATTACGATGAGAATTTTAATAGATTAAATTCATTAAAACAAAAACTATCCTGTGGTGAAATGGATTTTGATTTAATGGACTCCTGTATTATATTAAGACACATTTTTGGGGTAGATATGGATAAGAAAGCGTTAGAAATAGCCAAGTTAAATATATGGCTTGAAATCATAAAGTTAAATCCTCAGAAATTTAAATATGATAATCTACCTAGTAATATTTCTCATATTTTGCCAGATTTGAGAATGAATTTAAGAAATGGAGATTCATTAATAGGTCTTAATTTTGATAAACAAATTGAAATTCTCAAGAACTATAAAGATGAAATTAATGAGATGTGTAAATTAAGAAAAGAATATATTAATAATCCAACAGATAATAGTTTTATTGATAGAATTGAAAACATTAAAATGAGTATTAAAAACTCGATGGATATTGAATTTGAGAAAAATTTAACAGAAATGAATTTATTAAAGGTTAAAGACATTACAATACCTTTTCATTGGATTTTAGAGTTTTGGTTTGCCTTTAACATTGAAAATAAAAAATATGGATTTGATGCTGTAATAGGAAATCCACCCTGGGGGAGGTTAAAACAGATAATAGAAGATAAGGAAATTAAGGATATACTTGGTAAATACTATAGTCAAATGTTTGAATATCAGCATGGTAATTTTAATAACTATAAACTATTTCTTGAAAGGAGCTATAATATTCTTAAAGAAAGGGGATATTTTTCAATGATATTTCCCTCGTCCTTTTTGGGTGAAAAAGACTCCTTAAATTTAAGAAGATTATTTTTTGAAAATGCTATTACAATAAAAATAATAGAAATGCCTGAAAAGGCAAAAACATTTAAGGATGTTACACAGGATGTTGTTGTATGGGTTTACAAAAAAGAAAAAATAGATCAGAATTATAATTTTGCGATATGTTTTGGTATATATGGCCAAGAAATTGATTTGAGTAATCTGCCATACTTTTCTTTTAATAAGAATGATTTTAAAATATTAACTAATGAAGAATATAGATTACCAAATTTTATAGACCCTGTAAATGAAGTGCGGATATTAAATAAAATATCAAATATCCCACCATTTAAAGGTGATAGTAAACAAAATATACCATCTATAGGAGAAATATATGAAGGTGAATTACATGAAACATTTGATAAAGAATTTTTATCCGATGAACCAACAGGGGATTTAATAATAAAGGGCATTCACTTGGATCAATTTTTTGTAAATTATGATCCAAATGGGCCGAAGCCGAGATGGGTAAAAAAGAATGAATTTCTAGCTAAAAAAGATGTGAAAAATAAGATTGAAAATGCAAGAATAATTGGTAGATCTACTAAAAATAGGTTTATTAGACCCAGGTTGATTTTTTCAGCCCTCCCCCCTAAATATATAACAACGAATAGTATAAAAAGCATTTTTATTACAGATGATAGGGTAGATGAATATTATTTGATAGGTTTATTGAACTCAATTTTGTTAAACTGGAGGTTTGAATTATTTTCATTTCAAAATAGTGTTAGAAATTATGAAATCGAATCCCTGCCAATAATAAGGTCGAATGCTAATAATATTGATATAGTAAATAAAATAAGTGACTTAACAAAACAAATAATAGATCTAAAACAGAAGAGTTATTGGTGGTTGAATACAGATGAAAAAATATCCAATACTAATAGGACTTTATACGAAATATTAAATGATGATAAAGATAAATTTATAAAAAAAGATAATAAGAGGTTTTTCCAGCATGTAAAATTATACCCTGACGCTTTTGTTGATGATGAGTTTGAGATATTTCATGTAGAATTAATAAATGACATTAATAATGCAAAATATGAATTGAGTATTTATGGAATTAGTAAAAAAAATCCTTCTTTAACTCTTTTAAATAAATTTTCATTTCTTGATAGAAATACTGCTGAACTATTTTATTTATTTATAATGAAAACGTTAAAATCAAAATTAAGAATTAAGACAATGAAAGACCTTGCTAAAAAAACAATAATTCCTTTAATTCAGCCAGATATGGAAACATCATCACCAAATGTTATAGAACATTTAAAGGATGAGCTGATAAATGAAAATAAAATCAATCAGAATGAATATCTTTCAGATCTTAATAAAAAAATACTTGATTTGAGAATTGAATTAGAAAAATTGATTTTTAAATTATATAACATTAATGAAAATGATATTAAAATAATTGTTAAATGCCTATTGGATTTTACTAAATTTTCTATAGACCCTGATTTCTTTAATGTTCTTATAAGGATATAGATATAATTTAACAGAAGATCAGAAACCCTTTCCTTTTATAAAATTTATAAAATCTGTCATTAAAATTGAAATTTTAATGACATCATTA
>JBAMLJ010000086.1:0-4075 GCA_039793615.1 bacterium | reverse complement strand
ATATTTTTAATCCTGCAGTGGCAGGTCTCTTATATACTGCCAGCATAAATGATACTTTAACAATGTATGTATTTTTTCCTATTTTAATATATTTACTCATTAGAATCTATGATTTAAATTTCGATCTTTTTCCTATTTTTGGCTTCATATCAGTTTTTACTTATGTTTATTTTTGGTGCCCCCAGATAATCATGTGGATTTTTCCTGTAATATTAGTACTTATTTTTGAAAGTTTGAAAAATTTTACTTCTAAAAAATTTTTAAAATTAATTTTAATTACACTCTTAGTTTTTATAACGGTATTATTAATAATAAATGGCATAGACCCTTTATTAAAAATACTAGTTGGTCGTGGAAATGAGGCGTTTCAAATCGCAGCAGGTGGGACTAATGATGTTTATAACATCTGGATAAATTTAAAAGCTAATTATTATGGTCAATTTTCTCTGGTTTATGCTTATTTAATTTTGATATGGGTTATTTTGGTTTCTATTCTTGCATTTCATTCAAGAAATTTACTTGAATCGAAGGAGAAAACAATTTTGAACATTACACAATTCGAAATATATTTTATTCTTATTTTCTGGTTTATTTTTAGATCCAATTTGACTTTTTTACAGATCCTGATTGCTCATTATTTTCCAGTTGTAGGGGCTTACGAGCCATTTTTTGCTGTAACAATATCATTTTCATTGTTAATCTTATCTACGGGTATCCTTTTGGGCAAGCTAAAAATGAGTAGGGCTGATGTGAAACTAAAAAAGATTATTTCAATTAAGTTTCCAAAATTAATTAGCTCAAATAAAAATTTATTTAAAATTTGTATTACAATTATAATTATTTTAATACTTTTACTCTCACCTTTGCCATATTGGAGGCAAAACCAAACTCCAAGCATGATAGAAATGCCTTTGGTTTCATATGAAATAAATAATTTAAATAAAGTACCAGATAATCTTATAAATATGACACAATGGGCATTGAAAAACACTGATATTGATTCTGGTTACAGATATTTATTCCTACCTCTGGCTTTAAATACTCTAGGAGCATTTCAAAGTCTATTTCCGCAAAATACCATACTCAATATAAATAACACAATTTATAATGAATTTTTCTACAACTTTATGAGTACTCATAATACAACTTATCTTGCAAAATATCTAAGGATACTGGGAGTGGAATACATCTTTATATACAAAGGACCTTATTGTTCGAGAGATCCAAATTCAAGTTATACAGGATCACCTAGACTTCTCCCTGCAGGTTTTCCTTGGCAACTATCATATCTTCCTGTGGGAAGCTGGAATTCATGGTATGACATATTTAAAAATTCCAGCTCATTTTCTATTCTGATAAACAATACTGGTTTTGCAGTATTCAAAAATGATCTTTATTCTGGAATAGTTTATGCTATAAATTTTAATAAGGAAATTAAACAGAATATAAAAATTTACATTAAAAATATTGTGTCCGAAAATCCGGTGATAGGTCCTTGGGAAGGTTTTGATAATATACTGGGGAAAAATTTTACTGTTAAAATAGAGAATAACATCTCCTATGTTTCTGCAACAAACCCTGAGGCAAGTTACGGAAATATATATGCACCAGTATACCTCATGCCCAAGAGCTCATATATTTTAACTTACAATATATCAGGCATTAATATGAACAATAGCAATATATTTATTAGATTTTACAGTGGTGAAAATGGAACAGGTCAGGTTGTTAGTACAATTGGATCTCCTGCTGTCTCAGGAAACATTAAAAACGAACAAATAAACTGGTACTTTACTACACCTGATAATTTCTCCAGTGCAAAGATTTTCCCCACAGTTCATAGGAATAATTTAAATAATACTTCCTTAACCAATTTCACCATATTCCCTGTGAAGGAATATAAACTAGTGACAAGAAATATCACAAATATTTATAAACCCAGTCCTGATTTAAAAGCTTTAAAAATTTATAATGGAAATTTTGTTATTCAAAATGTAGGAAATATTTCAGTTATAGGTCCTTGGGAAGGTTTTGATAATATACTGGGGAAAAATTTTACTGTTAAAATAGAGAATAACATCTCCTATGTTTCTGCAACAAACCCTGAGGCAAGTTACGGAAATATATATGCACCAGTATACCTCATGCCCAAGAGCTCATATATTTTAACTTACAATATATCAGGCATTAATATGAACAATAGCAATATATTTATTAGATTTTACAGTGGTGAAAATGGAACAGGTCAGGTTGTTAGTACAATTGGATCTCCTGCTGTCTCAGGAAACATTAAAAACGAACAAATAAACTGGTACTTTACTACACCTGATAATTTCTCCAGTGCAAAGATTTTCCCCACAGTTCATAGGAATAATTTGAATAATACTTCCTTAACCAATTTCACCATATTCTCTTTAAAGCTATTGATTCCTTTAAATATCACAAAAATAGATTACTATTTTAAAACACCAACAGAAATAAAAATAAATCAAAGCCTAGAAAATGGTACACATCTATTATTTATTTCGAATTATAATAATGGCTGGATTTTTAAATACAATAATAAAAGTATTTATCCCATAAAATTTAATATAAAAATTCTGAATATTAATCTATACATAATAAATAATTCAATAAAAGGAAGTGCTACCATATATTTTACCTATCAAAATGATTATTCATTGATAAGAAATTTCCAAATGGCCTTGTTTTTCATATTTCTCTTAGCTACAATTTCTATTTACATTTATAAGAAATTTAAAGGAGGAAATAAAAAATGAATTTTGAAAATTTAAATAAATTATATGACAGTAATAATAAAGAAGATTTGCTTCAATTTTGGCAATCATTTAAAAATTTTAATGAAATTATTTCTTTTATTCGAAATAGACCTGAGCCATCCATATCTCTGCATTTTAAAAATGCAGATGCATTAAAGGATATTATATTTGTGGTACCGGTTCCAGATATGAATAATTATGTAGAGAAATATATTCAAAATTTTAAAAATTATTTTATTATTTTTGTTGAATCAAGAGGTCCATACTTTAATTTTTCTAAATCTATGAATAAAGGTATAGAAGAGGCTTTAAAATTTAATCCAAACTGGATTGCTTTGTCTAATCTTGATATTACCCCACTGGATGATACATCCATTCTTAGGGAAATTCTTTACAAACAATCCCCAGGAATTTTTATCCCTAGAATTATTTCTGAAAATAAAAAAGTAATTGATGAAATTTGTATAATTCCCTATGGAATACTAATAAATTATATCTTTAAAAATTTACAGTTTATATCAAAAAAATTGCCCCTTTACTATCAGGGAAATTTTTTTATTTCTTCATTAAAAATTAATGATATTGATAAAATATTTAAATATATTACCATTAATAAATATTATAAAATTAATAAAAATTTTTCTTTTAATTTAAAAGATATTTATTTAAAATTAAAAATTAAAAAATCCATCTGCTTTAAAAATATTCAGCCATTATCTTTTATACATTCATCAATAATTAGAAAATATCGCTTTGATGAAGATTTTATCAATGGTGGTGAGGATACAGAATTATCCATAAGAATGGTAAAAAATGGAGAAATATTTAAAGATCTAGATCTTTATTTTAAAACAAAGAGTGGAGCATTTTTAGGAAATAATGAAGTTAGATTCCTAAAAAACTCTATTCTTGAAAAATTATTATTGGGAATAAAATTAAAAAAATATTAATTTTTCTTATTTATTATATCTAAATAATATTGATATTGGTCATATGCGATTTTTTTATAATCGTAATTAGATACTTGTTTCTCAGCCTCTAAGCTTAACTTTATAGCTTCTTCGTAGTTTTCTATTATATAAATTATTTTTTCCACTACATCATTTAAATCACCTACCTTACATTTAAAATAATTATCATTCAAATATGAATAAGCTTTCAGTGAATAGGCCACTATGGGAATTCTCAAATATGCAGCATCCATTACACTTATACCCCAACCTTCTTCATAGCTTAAACTAATGAATATTTTAGATTTTGCAAGTATTTTATTTTTTTCATCTTCCTGTAATTCT
>JBAMLJ010000085.1:0-4186 GCA_039793615.1 bacterium | reverse complement strand
GGAGGGGTGGCAGAATGGTAATGCGCCGGTCTTGAAAACCGGTGCCCGTAAGGGCTTGCAGGTTCGAATCCTGTCCCCTCCGCTATCTTTAGAATCTGGCCTGTTTGCACAAGCAAGAATCTGAAATACAATAACAAATTTTTAATTTTTAATTTTTAAACAATTATACTCAATACAGAATACTCAATACTCAATACTCAATTTTGATTTTTATTTGTGATTGGTAATTTATAATTTGTAATTTCATTATTTCTTTTTTAATTTTATGGATCAAAATATTCAACAAGACAATGCTTTAATTCCTCGACCACCAATTGTTGTTGTTTTAGGCCATGTTGATCATGGTAAAACTAGCCTTTTAGATTATATTAGAAAAACTAAAGTGACTGAACAAGAAGCAGGTGGAATTACTCAGCACATCGGAGCTTATGAAATTGAAATAAAAGGACATAAAATCACTTTTCTTGATACTCCAGGCCACGAAGCTTTTACTAAAATTCGTTCTCGAGGAGCAAAAGCAGCCGATATTGCTTTATTAGTAGTTGCAGCTGATGAAAGTATAAAACCGCAAACAAAAGAATCATTAGAATGTATTAAGGAGGCAAAAATTCCTTTTATTGTTGTTTTAACAAAAATTGATAAGGAAAGTGCTAATCCCCAAAAAGTAAAATCTGATTTAGCCGAATTAGGAGTTTTTGTTGAAGGATGGGGAGGAGATATTCCTGTAGTTGAAGTTTCTTCTAAGACCGGTCAAGGAATTGATGATCTTTTAGAAATCATACTTTTGGTAAGTGAAATGGAAAATTTAAAAGGTGATTTAAATAAAAAAGGGAGAGGTTTTGTACTCGAATCTTATATGGATTCCAAGAGAGGAATTACTGCTACTTTGGTTATCACCGATGGTACAGTAAAATTAGGCGATAAAATTATTGTTTCATCAAGTAAAGGCAAAATAAAAATAATGGAAGATTTTTTAGGAAAAAATATTTCCGTAGCTACTTTTTCCTCACCTATTAGAGTAATTGGTTTTGAGACAATACCTCCAGTAGGGCATGAATTTATATGTTACGAAAATGAGTCAGAACTAAAAAATATTAAACAAGAAATGGAAAAGAAAAATAAAATAAAAGAATTGGGAGCAAAAGAAGAAAATTGTTTACAAATTCCGGTAATTTTAAAAACTGATACATTAAGTAGCGGCGAAGCATTAGAGTATTTATTAGATCAATTAGGGAAAGCAAAAAAATGGATATATAAGGTTTTATTAAAGGATATCGGTGATTTATCAGAAAGCGATTGTAAAATAGCGCCTAATAATTTAACTTTAATTATTTTATTTCGAGTTGGAATAAAATCAGAAGTAAATAATATTTTACTAAATAATACAAATCTAATTATTGTTAAAGGAGAAATTATTTATGAAATTGAAGAGCAATTAATAAAAATTATTGAAGATAAGTTTATTAATAAACCTACGGAAGAGATTTTGGGGAAATTAAAGGCTTTGGTTATTTTTAATCCTGAAAAAGGTAAACAATTAATTGGTGGTGTAGTAGAAGAAGGGATTGTAAAAAATAAAACTCATTTTCATTTATATCGCAATAATGAATTAATTGGAGAAGGAAAACTTATCAATCTTCAAAGGAATAGAGTTGATGTTAACGAAGTGAATACAGGTTTAGAATGTGGCTTATTAATTGATTGTAATCGTTTGATCGAAAAAGATGATTTACTTGAGTTTTATCAAAAAATTTAATAAAATTTTAATAAGGGCCATGTGGCGAAGTAGCTAACGCTGCGGTCTGCAAAACCGTTATTCGTGGGTGCAAATCCCACCATGGCCTCTTACTTGACTTTTTTCTTTTTAAGGTTAAAATATAAAAATTAATTGCCCAGGTGGCGGAATTGGCATACGCAAAGGACTTAAAATCCTTGGCTCTTTCGAGCTTGTGGGTTCGAGTCCCACCCTGGGCACAAAATAGTTTCGCCAAAGGTTCATCCTAGGCACTTTTAATAAAAATTTAAAAGTATGAAACAAATAATCAATTTTATTAAACAAAATAAAGGCTCAATTTTTATTGCTTTTATTATTTCTTTATTAGTATTTACAATTCTTTTGAGTGCCATTATTCTTTTATTTGTTTATAATAAAAATTTAAGTTCTGCTTTAGTTACTTATTTGTTAAACAGAAGTAATATTAATTTAAATACTAACCAAAAACCTTCATATGAGGTAGTTCCCGAAGAAGCAAGAGTTGTGAGTATTGTAGAAAAAACTAATCCTGCTGTAGTGTCAATCGTGATTACTAAAAATGTTCCCTTAATTGAACAATATTACGAAAGATTTAATCCTTTTGGTGATGATTTTTGGAATCAATTTTTTGGTGATAATTTTGGTTTTGTTATCCCTCAATTTCGCCAAAAAGGATTTAAAAAAGAAGAAATTGGTGGTGGAACAGGTTTCTTTATTTCTTCTGACGGTTTAATTGTTACTAATAAACACGTGGTTAAGGACAATAATGCCGAATATACTGTTTTAACCAATGATGGTAAAAAATACGATGCTAAAGTATTAGCAAAAGATTCTATATTGGATATTGCAATTTTAAAAATTAAGGGAAATAATTTTCCTTATTTAACTTTGGGTGATTCTAGTAAATTAAAATTAGGACAGACAGTAATCGCTATTGGTAATGCGTTGGGTGAATTTAGAAATTCTGTTTCAGTTGGAGTGATTTCTGGTCTATCAAGAACTATTAAAGCCCATGATTATACTGGTAATGTAGAATCTCTTGATGAAGTAATTCAAACTGATGCTGCTATTAATCCCGGAAATTCTGGCGGACCTTTATTAGATTTAAATGGAAAGGTAATTGGTATTAATGTAGCAATGGAAAGTGGTGCAGAAAATATTGCTTTCGCTTTGCCAATTAATACTTTAAAGCCAATTATTGAATCAGTAAAACAATATGGTGAAATTATTAGACCCTATTTAGGTATTCGTTATGTAGTAATCGATGATAATTTAAAACAAAAAAATCATTTACCCGTTAATTATGGGGTGTTAGTATTAAGAGGAAATAATTCTGATGAGTTGGCAGTAATACCCGGATCCCCAGCTGATAAGGCTGGCATTCAGGAAAACGATATTATTTTAGAAATTGATGGTAAAAAATTAACTCCTGATCAGTCTTTAGCTCAGATTATTAGCCAGAAAAAAGTTGGTGATATTGTAAAATTAAAAATTCTTCATAAAGGACAAGAAAAGACAATTGAGGTTAAATTAGAGAAAGCGCCGCAAGATTTTTAAACAAAATTTACATTAAAACAGCCGCTTTAGGCGGCTGTTTTAAATATATTTTAAATATAATCTTTTAAGGTAAAATTTCTATTTCCGCATATTTAATACCAAATTCTAAAGCACTTTCTCTTGTCGGAAACCAAATGTCGATATGGTCATCTTTATAGCGGTGATGCATTCGATCTTCGACGATGAAAATTTTATTTCCAAATAGTTGAGAAATTCTAATTTTTGTACCAAAGGGAAGAAAATTAGCAGCGATTACACCATCACGAACAATGGTATTTGAAGCAGTAATAAAGGGAGTGTCATCAGTTTGATCTTGGGTCGAAGAATAAGCAGTGATAGCTACGAGTTTTTTGATAACTGGAGGAGATTCAGTAATTAAGGAATTGGCTAAAAGATTAGTTTGGTTAGTAATATTATATTTAGTTACTAACTCCTTGTTGGGGTAATCAATGATATCTCCGTCAGTATCAGCAAAAGATTGTTCGGCAATTGACCCAGAAAATGGGCTTAAAAATGTAAAAAATACAATTAATATTATTAAACTTTTTATTATTTTATTGATTTTTTGAAGAGAAACGGCCGAAAGCCGCTTACTTAGAGGGGTTTCTTGTTGATTTGAAATAATCATAGTTTTTATCTATTTAAAAACTCCCAAAATTGGGAGTGATGCTATTATTTTATCATATTCATTTAGTTTGTCAAGTTTTTTATCAATTTTAGAGAGAAAGTTTGCAATAAAATAAATTTTAAGTTAAAATAAAAAAGTTTTAAAGGAGGGTTGGCTGAGTGGTCCAAAGCAGCGGTTTGCTAAACCGTGACCGCCCAAAAAGCGGTCCGTGGGTTCGAATCCCACACCCTCCGCCAATTTACAATTTC
>JBAMLJ010000084.1:0-4244 GCA_039793615.1 bacterium | reverse complement strand
CTAAATTTTAAATTTTAAATAAATGATTAAATGATTAAATTTTTAAAATTTAAAATAGATTAAAAATTCAAAATTAATTATTATATTTCATCTCATCCAATCTTTTCTTGAATTTTTTTCTCGATTGGCAAAAGAACAATATTAATCAAAAGAACTAAAATTGTCGCTATGATAGAAATATAATAAAGCTGTAATCCTATTCCCGCCCCAATTGCAGCAGTAACCCACATTACGGTAGCAGTTGTTAATCCCTTTAATTTTCCCTCTCTTTCTTGAAAAATAATTACTCCGGCGCCGAGAAAACCAATTCCCACAATTATTTGACCGAAAATTAACATTAACATTCTAATCGTTTCTAAATCGAGAGTTTTAAAATAAGTCACAAGAAAGATTCTAGGGATGATCATAAATAATGAAGCACCTAAAGAAATTAAACTAAAGGTTCTCATTCCCGCTTCCCCCTGAATAATTTTCCTTTCTAATCCAATAATAATTCCTAAACTCATTGCCAAAAATAAATCTTTTATTACTGACCATATTAAAGATAAAAACATAATAAAAATAATAACATTTTAAAATTAAAAAATCAATTTTAATTTTCAGTTGCTCTACCCGCGTATTTCCCTGTTTCTGTATTTATGAAGATTGTTTCACCTTCTTTAATAAAAATAGGAACATCTACTTTGGCACCGGTTTCTAAAGTAACAGTTTTCATTGCGCCAGTAACAGTATCACCTTTTATTGCCGGTGGTGCTTCAGTAATTTTTAAAGCAACTTTTTTGGGCATATTAATGCCATTTAATTCACCACCAATAAAAATTAAATCAATATCAGAATTTTGTTTTAAATATATTACTGTATTCTCAATATCTTCCAAGGGAATATTTACTCTTTCGTTAGTATCCTTTAAAACAAAGACAGCATTACGACGATCTTTATATAAATAAGTAGCTTTTTTATATTCCAATTCTAATTCTTCAAATCGTTCTCCAGTTTTAAAAGAACGATCTAAAACCTTATTTGTTTTTAAATTTTTTAAAGTTACCCTAACAAAAGCAGCCCCTTTACCAGGATGCACATATTCATAATCAACTATTTGCCACGGTTCATTATCAATTTTTAAAACCATGCCTTTTTCAAATTCTGAAGTAGAAATCATATAATAATCAATTTTAAATTTTAATTTTTAATGAAGTATAAATGATTAAATTTTAAAAAAGTATTGAGTATTATGTATTGAGATTGAATATAAATGTTTTAAAATTTAAAATTTAAAATTTATTTAAAATTTAAATATGAATTGAACATTTTGTTGATAGAAAAAGGTAATAATTCATCAATATTTTTGATATCTAATAACAGCATTTCTAATCTTTCAACACCTAACGCATTACCACTTAAAGGTGGCAATTTTGATTTTAACGCACAAATAAATGTTTTGTCAATAGGAATAAATTCTTTTTTAAGCTTTTTTCTCGTTTTTTGATCCTCTTTTAATCTTTTTAATTGTTCTTGCCAATCAGTTAATTCAGAAAAAGCGTTGCATATTTCAATTCCCCCAATATAAGCCTCAAATCTTTCTGCATAAAAGCTATTTTTGCTTTTTCGTTTTGCTAAAGCCGCTTGAGGCAATGGATAATCATATAAAATAATAGCTTTATTTCGAGGTAAATTTTTTTCAATTTCATTTAAAAAAACAAAATAAAAACAATCATTCCAATCAAAAAATTTTAAATCAATATTTTTTGCATATTCCTTTTTTTTAATAGTTTCCTTGAAATTTTTTAATCGAATATTTTTATCAAGATCAATGTTCGCCCATTTTAAAAAAGCTTCTTTTATACTTAATCTTTGCCATGGTAATGATAAATCTATTTTTTGATTTTGAAAAATAATAAAATTACGATGAAATAATTTTTTCACTAAATAATTTACTAATTCTTCGGTGTCTTTCATCATGTCTTTATAATCAGAATGAACACGATACCACTCTAAAATAGTGAACTCTAAATTATGCCATTTACCAAAACTTTCCCTCTGACGAAAAGCTTTAGTAATTTCAAAAATATTAGGAAAACCCAAAGATAATAATTTTTTTAAACTATATTCTGGTGAAGTAATTAAATAACCTTGATATTTTTTATTCTTATCATCAAAAAACTCTACTTTAATAGGATCAATATAGGGTTCGGTTGACATCCCTTTAGTTAAAATTGGTGTTTGAACTTCTAAAAAACCACGCTTTTTAAAAAATTCGCGAATTAAATCAATAATTAAAGCTCTCTTTTTTTGAATTTCAATTATTCTTTTGTTCTCTCTGTTTTTACCCATAAAGTTTGCTTATAAGGATTTTTAAGAAAATCGATTAGGGCTTTTAGATAAGGATAAACATAAAAAGAAGCCAAAAATGGAGCGACAAATAAAATATAAACACCCAATTCAAGTAATTGTTTTTTACTTTCTCGAGAATCAATATTAGTAAAATTAATATAAGACCAATATTTCTTTAGAAAAATTAAAATTAAAATTAGAGTAGGAATTGGAATGAACATTACGAATAAACTCATTAAATCATTAATAGGATGCCAAGGGATTAATCCTAAGGCAGAATATTTATACATTAAAATCATAGAAAAAATAGTTTTAAATAAACGAGTGGCAAAAATAATAGTCGCAGATACTACTAGGGGGTAATAAATAATCCAATCTAATGGACCATGAATAATCAAACTTAAAATCATATTGCGAATTTTTTTCCATTTTTCTTTGTCTAACGTTTTATTAGTGTTTTTTAATTGCGTTCGTAATTTACGTATTGTTTGCATTAAACCATAACCCCAACGATAGCGTTGCTTAAAATACAATTTTTGATTCCGTGGGGTTTGTTCTGTTGAGGGATAAGGTAAATATACCCCCCACTGATTAAAATTTATATATAATCTTACTCCTAATTCAACGTCTTCTGTTAAAATTTTATTATCAAAACCTTCTTGATTTTCTAATAAACTTTTATGAATAAACATATTGGTTCCACCCAAAAAAGGCATAAACCAAAAAATAAACGGCAAAGCATATTGGTGAGAAAAACATTGGCCTAAAGCAGCAATTTTACAAAAAGGAGTTAAATACCAAAAATTTCTTACTTGAAATACTGGTAATTGATAAACTAATTCATTTTTTTGAAGATAATGTTTAGCTATTGCTAAAAATGAATTAAAATTAGGACTAGCCTCCGCATCAAAAAAGGCACAAAAATCAGTGTCTTGAAAAATATTAGATAAAGCATAATTTAATGCTCTTCCTTTTGTAGAAGGCACTTCATAACCAACGCATTGCCCATTAATTTTTCCATCAAAATCATATGGCACCTCCACCATTTTAATTTGAAAATTTGGTTGATCTTTTTTTAATTGTTCAATTGTGTTTAAAACTACCTCTTGAGTAGTTAATTTACCTTCTTTCTTATGTTTTTTTTCTTTTTCATCAGTAATAATAACTACATTGTAATATTTAAAGGGATAATTAATATTAATTAATCGTTTAATTGTTGTATCAATTACTTCTGCTTCTTCGCGAGCAGGAATATAAACTGTAAAGTGAGGAATTTTTTTATTTTCTTGTTTTGCTAGTTTTTCTATTTCTTCAAAGGTAAGGTTTTCTTGTTTTTTCCAATATTTTAAAGAAACTAAATAATAAAAAAATAATCGCAAAAAGAAAAAAAGTAAAATTAAACCAATAAAATAAGCAAAATAACTACTAGGAATTAATAATATAAATCTCAAAATTCTTGAGTTAATTAATAACTTAACAAGATAAGGAGAGGCCAAAGCTGAACCAATCATAATATTTAATTATCATTAATCATAATATTTAATTATCATTAACCACGCGGGTCGATTTTTAAATTATCATTAAAACGACGAGGAATAATATGAATATGAGGACGATGCGGAACTCCTGATTGAGCTGCCTCTCCTTGATTAATCAATAAATGATAACCATCAGCATTTAATTCTTTAATTTCTTTTTCTGCTAACTGGCGGGCTAAACTCATTATTTTTTGCCATTCTTCCTCTGGCATTTCAGAAACATTGGTGGTATGATTTTTGGAAAATAAAACAAGATGTCCTTCACTTATCGGATTGATATCATAAATAGCTAAAAAATTATCATCCTCGTAATATTTTTTAGTAGGAATTTCACCTTTAATAATTTTACAAAAAATACAATCCTCTTGTAACATA
>JBAMLJ010000083.1:1562-30324 GCA_039793615.1 bacterium | reverse complement strand
TCCGCAGCGAGCAAAGCGAGCAAGGGGAGTAAAAAATCAAAGTAAAAAATCATTCTTTTACTAAGCTTTTAATTAGATAATAAATAAAAAATAATTTTCTAATTTTTTAGATATTCGTTAAATTAAAATTTAAACTAGTATTTGTTTAATTTTTTAAAAAATTAAAATGAAAGTTGCACTGTTTTTATAAGTATGATAAAATAGAAAATAAAAAAGATATGCTAAAATCTACAACTAAAGAAAAAATTATTAAATCATTTTCTCGTCATAAAGAAGATACAGGTTCTCCAGAAGTTCAAATTGCTTTATTAACAAAAAGAATCGATGAACTAGTTAAACATTTAAAGAAACACCCAAAGGATTTTCATTCACGTCGTGGTCTTTTAGGAATGGTATCCAAGAGAAGAAAATTATTGAATTATTTAAAAGAAAAGTATCCACGACGTTATTCTTTAATTACCAAAAAATTAGCTCTTTAATTTTTAGCTTTTATTTTTTTTAATTTTTTAATTTTTTTATTTTATATATTATATATTAAATTTATGTTAGTTAAACACAAGGATCAGCGCATTGCTGTTTTAATTGATATTCAGAACCTATATCATTCAGCGAAAAATTTATATAGCGCACGAGTAAATTTTAAGAATTTATTATTAGAAGTTGTCGAGGGAAGACATCTAATTAGAGCAATTGGTTATGTTGTTAAGGCAGATGAGCCTGGAGAGGCTTCTTTTTTTGATGCTTTAGAAAAAGCTGGTATTGAACCTAAAATTAAAGATTTACAAGTATATCCTGATGGAACTAAAAAGGGCGATTGGGACGTTGGATTGGCGATTGATGCCGTAAGATTAAGTAATAAAGTTGATGTAATTATTATTGCCAGTGGTGATGGGGATTTTATTCCTTTGGTTGATTATTTAATTAATCAAGGGGTTCAAGTGGAAATTGCTGCTTTTGGTAGAACAACCGCGACTTTATTAAAAGAAATAGTTGATAACTTTATTGATTTAGATTTAAAAACCGAGAATATTCTTTTAAAGGGTGAAGATAAAAAAATAAAAAGATTTCCTAGAATAATAAGAATTAAATAAGTTAATATGATTAAGAAAGAATTTAAATTAGAAATAAATAATAAAACCATTGAAGTTGAGCTTTCAAATTTAACAGAGTTAGCCAATGGTTCTTGTTTGGTTAAAATGGGCGGTACAGTAGTAATGGCAAATGTCGTAATGGGTAATCAGGATCGATATGATCTTGATTTTTTTCCCTTATTAGTTGATTATGAAGAGAAATTTTATGCTGCTGGTAAAATTTTTGGAAGTCGCTTTATTAGACGTGAATCTCGGCCAAGCGAAACCGCTATTTTAACCGCTCGTTTAATTGATCGCACTATTAGACCATTATTTTCTTCTTTGATGAGAAGAGATGTTCAAGTAGTAGTAACTTGTTTATCAATTGATGAAGAAAATGATCCTGATATTTTAGGGATTATTGCTAGTTCAATAGCTTTAGGCGTTTCTGATATTCCTTTTGATGGCCCAGTATCAGCAGTAAGAATTGGATGGTCAGAAGAAAAAGGTTTTATTATTAATCCTACTTATAATGAACGTCAAGCATTATTATTAAATCTTATTGTTTCTGGACCATCGAATCAAATCAATATGATTGAGGCTGGCGCTTCTGAGGTAAAAGAAGAAATAATAAAAGAAGCTTTAAAAATTGGCGAAGAGCAAATTGCTTTACTCAATAAACAACAAGAACAAATTATTAAAGAAAATGGAAAGCCTAAAGCAATTGTTTTGTTAAAAACTTTAGATGAAAATTTTGAAAAAGATGTTAGAGAATTTGTAAAAGACAAACTCGAATCAATTGTTTATGGTAATGAAAATAAACAGGATAAGTTAAGTTTAAATTTAAAATTAAAAGAGGATCTGATAAACTTCCTTAAAGAGAAACAATATTCTGAAGAATATTTTAAAGATATTCAGTTTATTATTGATGATGAAATTGATAAATTAGTACACAGAAATATTATTGAGTTAGAAAAAAGACCGGACGGAAGAACTCCAAAAGAAATTAGGCCAATCGAAACTTATATTGATTTATTACCACGAGTTCATGGTTCAGCTTTGTTTATGAGGGGATTAACTCATGTTTTATCAGTCGTAACTTTAGGTTCTCCCCAGGATACTTTAATGCTTCAGGGAATCGAATTTGTGGGAGAAAAAAGATTTATGCATCATTATAATTTTCCAGGTTATTCTTCGGGAGAAATTGCTCCTTTGAAAGGGCCAGGTAGAAGAGAAATTGGTCACGGAGCTTTAGCAGAAAAAGCTTTATTACCAGTTATTCCTTCTAAAGATGAATTTCCTTATACGATTAGGGTTGTTTCTGAAGTAATGTCATCAAACGGGTCAACTTCAATGGCCTCAATTTGTGCTTCTTCAATGGCTTTAATGGCAAGTGGAGTTCCTATTAAAGAGCAGGTTGCTGGCATTGCAATGGGATTAATGAGTGATGATAGTGGAAGATATAAAATTTTGACCGATATTCAGGGTCCAGAAGATCATTACGGTGATATGGATTTTAAAGTTGCTGGTACTAAAAATGGTATCACCGCATTACAATTGGATATCAAAATAAAAGGACTTAATAGTAAAATATTATCCGAGGCTTTGGATCAGGCAAGAGAAGCGAGAATGTTTATTTTAGAAAAAATGAATCAAACAATTAATAAACCACGTAGCGAACTTTCTCCTTTTGCCCCAAGAATTTATACTATTAAAATAAAACCAGAAAAAATTGGAGAATTAATTGGTCCTGGTGGTAAAATTATTCAGGGAATTATTCAAAGAACCGATACTGAAATTAGTATTGAGGAAGATGGAACAGTGTATGTAACGAGCGATAAAAAAGAAAATGCAGAAAAAGCTTTAGAAGAAATAAAGGAAGTTTTAAAAGAATATACCGAAGGAGAAATTGTTAATGGTAAAGTAATGGCAATAAAAGATTTTGGGGCAATTATTGATTTGGGATCACATAAAGAAGGATTGCTTCACATTTCTGAATTAGCGCCCTATCGTGTTAATCGTGTTGAGGATATAGTTCATCCTGGTGAAGAATTAAAATTAAAAGTGAAAAAAATTGAACCAAATGGTAAAATTTCTTTATCTTTAAAAGATGTTACTCATCTCAACGAAAATAAAGGAAATAAAAAAGAAAATCAACCAAAGACAACTCGTTTTCAAAATAAAAGACAAAAAAGGAAATGGTAGTAAATGGTAGTGCTTGACAAATAAATTTGTGCTATAATAAAGATAATAAAATTTTAATTTTAAATTATGCCAGAAAATTATTTTATCAATCCTAATTTAGATAATCCTAATAATCCTAATGTAGGGAATCCGAATGGTACTGTTCCTTCTTTTTCACCAGAACCAGAAAATAAATTTGCTCCTCCGCCTCCCAATATTTTTATTCGTACTTCAGAAACCGATTTGAATAAAGCACAAGAAAGCGAAAAAACACCATTTGGCCAAGCATCTCCATCTTCTTTTAATCCTACTTCTACTCCTTCTCCTTCAATTGATAACCCTTCTTTTTCGCAAGAACCATCACCGTTTATTAATCCTCAAGGGCCTAATTTTTCTCAAACTCCTTTTGAAACAGGTCCTAGTTTGGGCAATTCTCCTAGTGATTTAGCTACTTTTACTCAACCACAGTCCGCTCCAAAAACAAATAAATTAATTCCGATTATCATTATTATTACTACCGTTATTTTAGGAGCAATTTTGGGTTATTTTATTTTATTCCCTAAATTATTGAGTAAAAAAGAAGTTTCTATGGCAACTACGACCACAACCCTTAATGAAAGTACAACTACTACAACTACTGTTTTGCCGCCAAGTCCCTTTCCTTTGATTAGTCCTCCTTATGAAAAACAAAGTATTGCCCTGACAATACCCGGTCAAATAATTGTTTCTTCTTTTAAAAATGCTATTACTCAACAAACAGCCGCTCCACAAACTTTTACTATTTTAATTCCTAAGTTTAAAGATTATATTTTATCAAGCGAAGAAATAATTTCTGCTTTGATTCCTAAATTACCCGAAAATCTTAAAACAATTACTAACGGAAGAAAGACTTTAGTTTATGCTTATTATGGTAACGTTAATCCTTCTTTAGGTTTAATTGTTGATATTGGTCAAAATCAAGTGGATTTTGCCAAAACAGAATTTGCTAATTGGGAAAAGTCAGAAATATTAAGTAATCTTTCTAATTTCTGGGTTATTAAGCCACCGACGAGAACTTTAAGTAAAACTTTTAAATCAGAAACCATTAACGGCGCTGAAATTAGGTATCTGCCTTATAAGGGAAAAGAAGCAGCTCTTGGGTATGCCTTCTTTAATAACTATCTAATTATCAGTTCTTCTTTAGAATCGATTAATAGTGCCGTTAATCATTTACAGGGAGCACGCGAACCGATTTATCCTTAATAATTAATAAAATTTTTTTAAAAAGCAATCTGTGCTCAGATTGCTTTTTTTATTTTTTTGAGTTAAAATAGTTATTACTAACATGAATAAATTAACTCAACAAATAATTGGAATTATTTTTCTTTTCATTGCATTAGCAGTTCTTTTTTCTTTAACCAATAATACTTTTTTTAATAATATTAAAAAAGATATTTCATTAAGCGAGGCAATTAATTTAATTAAGGAAAATAAAATAAAACAAGTCACTATTAGCGGAAGCAAAGTAATTTTAGAAGGGAATGATAAAATTATTTATACTACTCAAAGTGATCCCAATACTTCCTTTGTAGATTTATTAGATAAATTTGGTGTTTCTAAAGCACAGATTGCTGATTTATCAATTACTTACAAGGAAGAAAATGGCTGGATATTTTGGTTAAATTTGTTGTTGCCAATAGTTTTGCCTTTTATTATCTTTATTATTTTTTTCTCGATTTTGTTTAAAAAGAGTAATCAGAACGCGATGCAAATTTTTTCTTTTTCGCGTTCTAATATTAAATTGTTTTCTTTTGATAAAGATAGAGTAACTTTTAATGATGTTGCTGGTTTAAAAGAAGCAAAAGAAGAATTACAAGAAATTGTCGAATTTTTAAAGAATCCTAAAAAATTTGAAGAATTAGGGGCACGTATTCCTAGAGGAGTTTTATTAATGGGTGCTCCCGGAACAGGAAAAACTTTATTAGCAAGAGCTGTTGCAGGTGAAGCCAATGTTCCTTTTTTTCATATATCTGGATCCGAATTCGTAGAAATGTTTGTTGGAGTTGGTGCTGGTCGGGTAAGAGATGCTTTTGATACCGCTAAAAAAGCTGCTCCCTCTATTCTTTTTATTGATGAAATTGATGCTATTGGAAGGGAAAGAGGGGCGGGAATTGGGGGAGGTCAAGACGAAAGAGAACAAACTTTAAACCAAATTTTAGTAGAAATGGATGGCTTTGAAAGAAATACCAGGGTAATTGTAATAGCTGCCACTAATCGGCCTGATATTTTGGATCCAGCTTTATTAAGACCAGGAAGATTTGATCGTCGTGTTGTTTTAGATTTGCCAGATATTAATGAAAGAGAAGAAATTTTAAAAATTCATTCTCGGGATAAGAAATTAAGTCCTGAAGTAAATTTAAGAGAAGTTGCTGAAAGAACTCCTGGTTTTTCTGGTGCTGATTTGGCTAATTTAGTTAATGAGGCCGCAATTTTAGCAGCTCGCCATAATCAGAAACAAATTACCCAACAAGATTTATTAAATTCTATTGAAAAGGTTTTACTTGGTCCTGAAAGAAAAAGTCGTGTTTTTAACGAAAAGGAAAAGAAGATTACTGCTTATCACGAAGCAGGTCATGCTATTTTGTCATTATTAATTCCCGGAAGTAGCGAATTAAAAAAAGTATCTATTATTTCTCGCGGGCAAGCCGGCGGTTATACTTTAAGACTGCCCACAGAAGAAAGATATTTAAAAACACGTTCTGAATTTTTAGCTGATATTACTACTTTATTGGGTGGTTATATTGCTGAGGAATTGGTTTTTAAGGATGTTTCTACAGGAGCAAGTAATGATTTAAAAGAAGCAACTGATATTGCGAGAGCTCTAGTGACTAAATACGGTATGAGTGAAAAATTAGGGCCCTTAACTTTTGGGAAAACCGAAGATCTTGTTTTCTTGGGAAAAGAAATTACCACTGAAAAAGATTATTCAGAAAATACCGCTATTTTAATTGATGAAGAAGTGAAAAAAATAATTGATTCTTGTTATAAAAAGGGGAAACAATTATTAAAAGAGAATATTAAAAATTTAGAAAAAATCGCGGAAAAATTATTAGAAAAAGAAACGCTTGAAAGAAAAGAGGTTGAGGAATTAATTAAAGAATAATATTTTAATTATTCTTTAATAATTTTGAAATCTTATATAAAGAAAAGTTTATTATGATCTATAAATCGTAAAGAAGAGTTTGTTAGAAGATTTGCAATATAAGATTTAGAGATAAGGTTATATGGAAAAAATGTATGAAAAAATTAATGGCACTAAAAACTATCAGTGATTATTTTCTTTAAAAAAATAAATCTAGGTATATAGCCAAAATGGTAAGAGCGTGTATTAATTCAATTTACTTATTTATGATATTTTATTCGGCACGTAGCTCAGTGGCAGAGCATCGCTCTTATAAAGCGAGGGTCGCAGGTTCGATCCCTGCCGTGCCGACTAGGTATAATGTAATTTGACATTTATTATTTTTTAAGAGAAAGTATTATATATAGAAAGAAAGCGCGCGTAGCTCAGTTGGTTAGAGCGTCCGCTTGACGTGCGGAAGGTCACAGGTTCGAATCCTGTCGTGCGCACAAAAAACAAAAATATAAAAGCCCTTATTGTTTCTGTTTTTAAAACAAGTTTTTATGATTGAAATAAATGAAATTAGAGTAACCAAAGAACAAAGTGGTATTAGATTAGATAAATTTTTAAAAAATTATTTTAATAATCTTTCCCGTAACAAAATCGAGAATTATATTAAGAATGGGTTAATTTTAGTTAATAGCAAAAAAACAAAGCCAGGTTATTTTCTAAGGGAATATGATGTTATTAGTTTTTCTCAAAATTTTCCTCAAGAAAAATTAGAATTAAAACCATTATCCTTATTTCCCGAGCCAGATATTTTATACGAAGATGAAAATATTTTAGTGATTAATAAGCCAATTAATATCTTAGTTCACCCTACAAAGAATTCTTTATCCCAACCCTCAATTGTTTCTTGGTTTCTTTTTAAATATCCCCAAATTAAAGATGTAGGTGATGATCCTTTAAGACCAGGAATTGTCCATCGTTTAGACAAAGATACCTCTGGTGTTTTGATACTTACTAAAAATCAGAAAGCTTTTCAATATTTTAAGAATTTGTTTTCACAAAGAAAAATTCAAAAAATCTATTTAGTATTAGTTAAGGGCGAATTAAAACATAAAGAAGGAAGTATTTCTTATCAAATTGGAAAAGCCAAAGACTTTCCTAAAAGAAAAGTTATTTTAAATACAGCAGTTAAAGGAAAAGAAGCTTTAACAATTTTTAAAGTAATCAAAAATTTTAAGAATTATACCCTTTTAGAAGTAATACCTAAAACAGGAAGAACTCACCAAATTCGTGTTCACTTAGCCAGTATTGGATTCCCAGTTTTAGGCGATCGTTTATACGGGAGAATTAAAGCCAAAGAAAAACAATTAGTTCCTCGCCAAATGATCCATGCTTTTCAAATTTCTTTTCCTTATTTTGATAATAAGATGTTATCTTTTAAAGCTCCATTACCACAAGATTTTTCTCAAATTTTAGATCAATTGACTAAAAAGGGTAGTTTGTGATAAACTTTAAATATTATAAAGATAAAATTAATTTTGAATTATGGCGGAAATAAAAAAAGAAGATGTCAAACCCGGAATGTATATTAGGGTTTTTCAAAAAATAAAAGAAAACGATAAAGAAAGGATTCAAAGAATTGAAGGAATTGTTTTAGCAAGAAAACATAATAATGAGCCAGGAGCAACTATTACTCTAAGGAGAGTAATGGATGGAGTTGGTGTTGAATGGATTTTACCACTATTCTCTCCTTTAATTGATAAAATTGAATTAATTCGTAATGCTCGGGTTAAAAGAGCCAAATTATATTTTTTAAGAAATAAATCCTCAAAAGAAATTCGTAAAAAATTAAAAGTAGCTCCTCAAGAAAAACAATTATTAGAAAATATTAGTATTAAAGAGCAAAATACTTCTGAATCTGAAAATAAAGAAAATAAAGAGGAAAAAACCGAAAGTCTCTCAGAAGAAAACAGCGCGATTTAGGCCCGGGTGGCGAAATTGGTACACGCGTTGCTTTGAGGTGGCAATGGGAGCAATCCCTTGGAGGTTCGAATCCTCTCCCGGGCACAATAATAAATTTAATACCTTTTTATTTATTTCAAATCTTACTTTTTAATAAGGCACTTCATTAGATAACTAAATAATTTTTTTATTATCTCTTTTAATCTTTTTAATATTTTATGTGTTTTTTTAACGAATACCAGGCAACTATTAGAGTTACTAACAAAGCAATAAAAGCTGTAGTTGCGATTCTAGTTTTTAAAGAAGAGAAACAATTAAGAGGAAAAGTTGATCCGGAATTAATAGAATCTTTACCTCGGAATAAAGATAATTTAATTCAAGTATCGAATTGTTCTGGATTTTTTATTTCTAATGATGGTTTAATTTTAACTAATCGCCATGTTATTGATGAAGATAATGCTCAATATGAAGTGGTTTGGCAGCATCACCATTATAAATGTGAAATTTTAGTAAAAGATGAAGCAGTTGATGTCGCTATTTTAAAAATTCAAGCAGTTAATACCCCTTGTTTAAAATTAGGCGATTCTGATCAATTAAAATTAGGGCAAACCGTTATTGCAATTGGTAATGCTTTATCAGAATTTGAAAATACAGTTTCAAGAGGTATTATTTCTGGTTTGTCTCGCAATATTAAAACTGATTTAGAAAATAAAAATAAAAAGTTTTTTGGGTTAATTCAGACAGATGCAGCTATTAATCCTGGTAATTCTGGAGGACCATTAATTGATTTAAAAGGAAGAGTGATCGGTATTAATATGGCCACAGTTTTAGGAGTAGAAAATATTGGTTTTGCTATTCCGATTAATCAAGCAAAAAGAATATTAAACGAATACAAAAAATATGGTAAATTTTATCGTCCTAGTTTAGGAATTCGTTATTTAATCATTAACCCTCAATTAAAAGAAGAGCACCATCTAAATTCTGATTATGGTGCTTTTATTATTTTTGAATCTATTCCTGGACAAAAAGGTGTTATTCCTAATAGTTTAGCTTCGAAAGCGGGATTAAAAGAAGGGGATATTATTCTAGAAATAAATGGTAAAAAAATAATTAATCAAGAAGTAATGAACGAGATTGTTAATGATTTGCATTATGGTGATAAAATAAAAATTCTTTTTCTAAGAGAAAAAGAATTAAAGACGATAGATATTATTTTAAAAGAATGATTTTTATTTTATGCGATGATTTTTTTGCACGAAACGATTTAAAGCCTCTTTTAAAAGAGGCCATTTTTTTAAATTGGAATTTTCTTTTAAAATTAGATTAGCTGCCTCCTGAGCAGAAGAAAGCATTTCTTTATTTAATAATGATCTCATTAATAAATCAGGAATACCCGATTGTCGAGTTCCTAATAATTCTCCCGGTCCTCTTAATGATAAATCTATTTCTGCTAATTTAAAACCATCATTATATTCTACTAAAGCTTTTAAGCGATTATAAACTGCGGGATTATTACTTTCAGTAAATAAAAAACAATAAGATTGGAAATTGGAACGACCAACGCGACCTCGAAATTGATGGAGTTGTGCTAAACCAAAATGTTCAGCTCCTTCAATTAACATTACAGTGGCGTTAGGAATATCAATGCCAACTTCAACTACTGAAGTAGATACCAAGATATTAATTTTATTTTCTTGAAATTGTTTCATAATATTTTCTTTTTCTTCGGTTTTCATTTTGCCATGAAGCATTGCTACTTTTAGATCAGGGAATATCTCTTCGCTTAATTTTTTGTATTCTTTTTTAACCGCCTTTACTTCGTAATTAAGTTTTTCTGCCAAACTTAATAAATTATTAATTTTTATATCTAAAGAATTAATTTCTTCTTCTTCAATTCGTGGACAGATTACAAAAGCTTGATGTCCTTTTTGTACTTCGCTTCTAATAAATTCATAAACTTTTTTCTTTTGCGAAGGAAGAATAATTTTAGTAATAATTTGTTTTCTTCCTTGTGGTAAAGTGTCTAAAATGGAAATATCCATATCGCCGTAAAATACCAAAGCTAAAGTTCTGGGAATAGGTGTTGCTGTTAAAGATAATAGGTGGGGAATTTCTTGGTTATTATTAGGATTAGCAATTAATTTTTTTCTTTGTTCTACTCCAAAACGATGCTGCTCATCAACTATTACTAAACCTAATTTATTAAACTGAATATTTTTCTGGATTAAAGCATGGGTGCCAATCACAATAATTGGTAAATAAGAACCAATAATTTTATTTAAATTACGTTTACTTATTTTCCCTTCTAAACCATCATCATAAATTTTTGTTTTTTTGGAAGTTAAGAGAGCAATTCTTACTTTATAATTTTTTAAGAAAGTTTTGAATTTTTCATAATGTTGAGTAGCTAAAATTTCAGTTGGTGCTAAAAGAGCAATCTGATAATTGGAATTATAAACCACCAAGCTGCTTAAAATTGCTACAATTGTTTTTCCCGAACCAACATCACCTTCTAAAAGACGGTTCATTAAGTTTGTTTCCATATTTTGCACAATTTCCCAAATACTTCTTTTTTGAGCTAAAGTTAATTCAAATGGTAAAGAATTAACAAATGATTGTATTAATGGTAAATCGACTTTTATTTTTGGAAATGGCAAAATATTTGTTTGTTGTTTTATTTTTAAAAGATAAATTTTAGAAAAAAGTAGAGATTCAAAAACAAATCTATGTTTAGCTTGGTTAGCTTTTTCTAAAGAATCAGGAAAGTGAATTTGATTTAGAGCATTTTTTAAAGTTAAAAGGTTGTATTTATTTAGAAGAAAATTAGGGAGGTATTCTTTTAAATCAACTTGATTTAATAATGGTTTAATTAAGTAACGAAAAACACGGGAACTTATTCCCTCTGTTTCCGAATAAATTGGTACTAACCTCGCGGTATGTTTTAAATTTTTTAAAAAATCCTTTTCTAATTTTTCACGTGAAATAATTTCATATGAAGGGCTTACTAGAATTATTTTTTTACCCTTAGCTTTCGTTTTTCCTGATAAAGAAATGGTAGTTCCCGGAGGGATATTTTTAATAATAAATGTTTGATTAAACCACAAAATATTTATTTCACCAGTATCGTCTTGAGCTTTTGCTTCAATAATAAACATTCTTTTTCTTAAACTGCGACGAAGATATATTTTGGTAATAGTAGCTACAATAGTACAAGTTTCGTTGGGTTGGAGTTCGTTTATTTTTTTGATTTTTGAAAAGTCTTCGTAGCGAAAAGGAAAATGCCATAATAAATCTTCAACTGTTTCAATTCCCATTTTATGAAGACATTCTAAATAACGTGGCCCTACTCCACGAACTTTGTTAACTGGATCAGTAAGCTTTAATTTTAAGGTCATAGTAATACACTGAGAGAGTGCCCCTGCCCCGATTTGAACGGGGAACCTTCTCCTCCGCAGGGAGATGTTCTATCCAATTGAACTACAGGGGCAAATTCTTTTAAATTATATCTAAAAATTATTATAAAAGCAAAGTTTGCGAAAGAAGTAAAAATGAGTTAGAATAAACTATCTTATGAATCAGTCTTATGAATCAGTATCAAACACAAGCATTTGTTTTAAGAAAAGAACTTTTATCAGAGCGAGATAATGTTTATCATTTTTATACCAAAAATTTTGGGAAATTACATTTGATTGCTAAAGGAAGTCGCGATATTTTGGCAAAATTAAGTGGACATTTAGAGCCGCCAGCATTGGTAGATTTAATGTTTGTTTTAGAGAATACGCCACGATTAATTTCTACTTTAGAAATAGAACCCTATTTAAATATTAAGCAAAGCGAACATGCCTTAACTTTAGCTTTTCGTATTAATTCCTTGATTGATGATTTAACTATTTTAAATCAAAAAGATGAAGACATTTTTCAGCTTTTAAATGATATTTTATTTTTTATTAATAATAATTATCAAAGAGATTTATTAATTTTAGATTTTAGTTGGCTTTATTTTGAAGCTCAATTATTAAAAATACTTGGCTATGCACCTCCAATAAATAATTGTGTTGAATGTGGAAATAATAATACTACTCATTTTAGTTTAAGATTGCGTGGTAGTGTTTGTGAAAAACATTCAAAAAAGGAGGATATTCCTTTAACGATGTCACAAAAACAAGACTTAAAACTTCTTTTTGATGCTCCTTTAAATAAATTTTCTTCTTTAAAAGTAATAAAAGAAATTTTAAAAAATAAAAAGACCTTGGAACTTATTTTAGATCAATTTACATTAATTATAAAATCTGATATAGTTTAAATAATTCAATAATTTTTTAAAACTATGTCATTAAAAAAATTTTTTACCAGCTTTTGGGGAGGAGCCCTACTTGTTGTTATTTTATTAATTATTGGTTATTTTATTTGGACAGCTTTTGCCAAAGGAAATGTTAGTTTAGTTATTAATGGTTCTTCTGATATTAATTCTGGTGGCGAGGCAGATTTAGATATTAGCATTATTAATAATTCTAACCTTATTTTAGAGGACGCGATTTTATCAATAAATTTGCCTCAAGGAGTTTTTCCTTTAGGGGAAATTAATAGAAATAACATTGAATTAAATATTGGTGAAATACCCAAAAAGAAAACTATTCATCAAAATATTTCTTTAATGATTATTGGCGAAGAACAGACAGCAAAAAATATTGAAGTTAATTTAAGTTATCGTCCCAAAGGATTAACATCAACATTTATAAAACAGGCAAACAAAAATATTATTATTAGTGGTTCTAGTTTTAATCTTAATGTTAATACACCTCAAAAAGTTTTTATTGGTCAAAATTTTCCCATTGTTGTTAATTGGACAAATTTAACAAATAAATCATTTAATCAAGTAGAATTAATAGCAGAATGGCCCACAGGCTTTTCCTTATCAAGCTCTAATCCTGATGTTAGTAAAGAAAATGGGTTAAATAATGAATGGGTTATTGGTGCAATTGGTGCTAATGGAGAGGGTAAAATTAATATTCAAGGAAATTTAACTGGTCAAGATGGCGAATCAAAAATAATCGTTTTTAAACTAGTAGTGAAACAGAAAGATGATATTTTGGTATTAAATAAAACCGAAAATCATGTTGTTTTAGTAAAAAATCCCTTAGTTTTAAATGTTTCTGTAAATGGTGATAGCGATTATATTGCTAATTTAGGAGATAATCTTGATGTTAATATTACCTATCTTAATAATTATAATTCAAGTTTAAGAGATTTAACTTTAACAGTTCATTTAGATGGGAATGTTTTTGATCTCTCAACTTTAAGAGCACCAAAAGGAACTTTTTCTTATCGTTTGCAAACAATTACATGGATGGGTGATCAAGTTCCTTCTTTATATGTTTTAAATCCAGGCCAACAAGATAATTTAAGATTTACCGTAAGATTGAAAAAAGATTGGCCGATGTTAAGTCTGGCACAAAAAAATATTGTTTTACAAATTGAAACAAATCTTCAAAGCAAGTCTGTCCCAGAGGGGGTTACTTATGAAACTTTGCCTCAATCCTCGTTTATTAATACTATTAAATTAAATAGTGATTTTAAGGTGTTGGTCGAAGCTTATTATCGTGATCCTCCTGCTTTAATTGCTAATAGTGGTAGTTTACCATTAAAGGTTGATCAACCAACTGATTTTACTATTCATTTTAAAGTTATGAACACTTATAATAATGTGAATAATGTTTTGATAAATACTACTTTACCAGTGTGGGCGAGATGGACCAATCAAGTTGCTGGAAATTATGGTGATAATCCTCCACAATACGATGAGAGTACGCGAACAGTTTCTTGGGCAATCCCTGTCGTAAATGCCGGTTCTGGAACCTTGACCAAACCATTAGAGGCAATTTTTCAGATAAGAATTACACCTTCTTCTTCTCAAGCTAATTCATCAATTGTTCTTATTAACGAAACCACTGTTACTGGTACAGATACTTTTACAGGACAAACGATTAATTTAACTTATCCAAGTATTTTATCGACTAATTTAACCGATAAAACAGTATTACCATCTGATGGTATTGTTCGTCCTTAGGTAATTAAGAAAAAATACAAAATTTAAGATAAATTTAACTAATAACTAATAAATAATAAATAATAAATAACTTTTATGGAGGATTTAATGAAAAAAATAATTTCGTTGAGTAAAAGAAGAGGTTTTATTTTTCTTAGTTCTGAAATTTATGGAGGTTTAGCTAATACTTGGGATTTCGGTCCTTTAGGAGTTGAATTAAAAAATAATATTAAAAGATTATGGTGGCAGTATATGGTTATTAAAAGAGACAATGTTGTGGGTTTAGATTCAGCAATTATTTTAAATTCCAAAGTATGGGAAGCATCAGGACATGTTTCAAATTTTTCGGATCCCTTAGTAGAATGTAAGAAATGCCATACTCGTTTTCGTGCTGATGATCTAAAAGAAGGAAAATACGGAGAAATTTTAATGAAAGACGGTTATCCTCATTGTCCTTTATGTGGTGGCGAATTAACAGAAGAGAGAAAATTTAATTTAATGTTTAAAACCTATTTTGGACCAGTTGAAGACTCCGCTAGTATTGTTTATTTAAGACCAGAAACAGCGCAAGGTATTTTTATTAATTTTAAACAAATTTTGAATAGTTCACGTCAGAAATTACCTTTCGGAATCGCACAAATTGGTAAGTCTTTTCGTAATGAAATTACACCGGGAAATTTTATCTTTCGTACTAGAGAATTTGAACATATGGAATTAGAGTTTTTTGTAAAACCAAACGAAGCTTACAAATGGTATGAATATTGGAAAGAAGAAAGAATGAAATGGTATTTAAATTTAGGAATTAAAAAAGAAAATATTCGTTTAAGAGAACATTCCAAAGAAGAATTGGCTCATTATGCAGCTAGTTGCGTTGATATTGAATATCGTTTTCCTTTTATAAGTAAAAATGGCTGGGGAGAATTAGAGGGAATTGCTAATCGAACTGACTATGATTTAAAAAATCATCAATTGTATTCTCAAAAAGATTTAACTTATTTTGATAAAGAGGAAAATCGAAGTTATTTGCCTTATGTGATTGAACCATCAAGTGGAGTAGAAAGATCTCTTTTAGCATTTCTTCTTGATGCTTACCATGAAGAAAAAGATAAAGAAGGAATTAGGGTAGTTTTAAAATTAGATCCAAGATTAGCGCCGGTAAAATTAGCTGTTTTGCCCTTATTAAGAAATAATCCCCTGTTAGTAGATTTAGCCAAGAAAATTTATTTTGAATTAAAAGCAAAATTACCTTATTTAATTGATTATGATGAAACAGGTTCAATTGGTCGTCGTTATCGTCGCCAAGATGAAATTGGGACGCCTTTCTGTATTACAGTTGATCATCAAAGCTTGAAAGATCATACAATTACTGTTAGAGAAAGAGATACTACCGAGCAAATTAGAATTAAAATCGAAGAGATCGAAGCTTTTATTAAAGATAAATTAGAAATTATAGTTTAAAATTATAAATTTATTATCATATTCCGGATTCTAAATTCTAAATTCTAAATCTAAGGTTACTTTTGCATGTTTGAGTATAAAGTAAAAACACTCAATAATGGTTTAAAAATTCTGATGGTTCCTTCAAAAGAATCCTTGTCTTTTCAATTTACAATTGTAGTTAATACTGGTTCTGATTTTGAAAATAAACAAAATAATGGTATTTCTCATTTTTTAGAACATCTCTGTTTTAAAGGAACCGAAAAAAGAAAAAATAATTATGAAATTAGCAAAGAATTAGATAGTATCGGTGCTTATTATAATGCTTTCACTACTAATGAATTAACAGGTTATTTTACTCGTGTTGCGGCTAATTATTTTGAAAAAGCTATTGATGTTGTTTCTGATATTTATCTTAATTCTCGTTTTCCTGAAGAAGAAATTGAAAAGGAAAGAGGTGTGATTTTAGAAGAGATAAAAATGTATCATGATGATCCTAAAACTCACGTTCGAGAACTTTGGGCTAAATTATTATTTGGTGATCAACCAGCTGGTTGGCCTATTAGTGGTTTTATTCAAAATGTTAAAAAAATTAAAAGAGAAAACTTGATTACTTATCGGGAAAGACAATACCGAAGTAAATCAACACTTATAATTTTAAGTGGTAATTTTAAAGAAAAGCAAGTTATTGATCTAATTAAAAAATATTTTAAGACAATTAAAAAAGGAAAAGCCTATAACAAACAACCATTTAAACAAATAAAAACGCCGCAAGTATTATTAGAATACCGTCCTTTAAAACAAACTAATTTTGTTTTAGGAACTTACGGAATAAATGTTTTTGATAAAAGACAATATGCTTTAAGTGTTTTTAATGCTATTTTTGATGGAGGGATGTCAGGAAAGTTATATCAATTAGTAAGAGAAAAATTAGGGGCGGCTTATTATATTAACAGTACTTTTATAAATTATAGTGATCATGGTGAATATGAAATATTGGGTGGAATTGACAGTAATAAAATTTTTGTGATAAAAGAAATATTAAAAGAAATAATAAAATTTACAGAAACTGAGGTTTCGCAAAAGGAATTGAAGAAGGCAAAAGATTATCTTAAAGGAAAATTATCTTTAATATGGGAAGATATTCATGAATTAGCAGATAATTATGGTTATCAACTACTTATAAAAAAAGAAATAGAGACACCAAAAGAATATTTTAGAAAGATTAATCAAATTACTCCTTATGATATAAAAAAAATCTCTCAAAGTCTTTTTAAAAATAAAGAATTTAAATTGGCTCTTATTGGTCCATTTAAGAAAAAAGAACCATTTTACAGATTACTAAAAATATAGTAAATTAAATATACAATAATAAAAAACTTAATAATATAAATTAAAATAATAATGAATTTTTTTAATAACAATCATTTAATTATTGATATTTCCTGGCAGAGTATTTTTCGAGTTTTATTGGTATTATTTATTTTATTTTTTATTTGGTATTTTCGACAATTGCTTTTATTAATTTTAGTTGCTTTTATAATCGCTTTGCTTTTAGAAACACCAATTAATTTCTTTAATAGGAAATTTAAAAAAAGAGGAATCAGCATTGCTTTAACATACTTAATTGTTCTAGGCTCTTTGGCAGTTTTAATTTATTTTAGTATTCCTTTATTTCTAAATGCTTTGGAAACAGCAATTACCAGATTTAATATTCTAGTGGATTATACTAGTATTATTCAATTTTTAGAAAAAATTAATTTAAATAAATTAAATAACAATGATTTAATTACTATTTTATTTCCTTCAAAAAATTCAAAAAATCTCATTGGACAAACAGTTATCAATTATTTTAATCTCTTATCTCGTTTTAGTGGTGGTGCTTTTTCTTTATTTTTTGTTATTATTCTAACAATTTTCTTTAATATTGAATCAAAGAGTATAGAAAGTTTTGTAAGATTTTTAGCGCCAGCTGAATATGAGCGGTATACTGTTTATTTGTTAAAACGAGTTAAAATAAAGATTGACCAATGGTTTTATAGCCAATTAATTTTAAGTATTCTGGTAGGAATTTTACTTTTTGCTGGTCTGAAAATTTTAGGTATTTATAATGCTCTTTTTCTCTCGTTATTAGCAGCAATTTTAGATTTTATTCCTTATTTAGGTCCAGCTGTTGCTGGTTTTGTTACGGCAATGTTCGCGTTTAGTCAAAGCGAAGATTTGATTTTGAGTGTATCGGCAATAATTTTATTTAGCTTAATTCAATTTATTGAAAATGTTATTGCCCCGATTATTAGAGCGCGTTCTTTAGAATTAAATCCTTTATTAATTATTATTGCAATTGTTATCGGAGAAAAAATTGCTGGTGCCTTAGGGGTAATTATTGCTTTGCCAGTATCAGCAATTTTAATAGAGTTTTTAAAAGATTTGCATGATGGTAAAATTGAGCAATTTAAAATCCAAAAAGAATTAATTTAATTATGACTAAGAAATACTATATTACTACAGCAATCGATTATGTTAATGCATCTCCTCACGCTGGTCACGCCTTTGAAAAGATTTTAGCTGATGTTTTAGCCCGCTATTTAAGAATGAAAGGAAATGATGTTTATTTTTTAACTGGTACTGATGAAAATAGTTTAAAAAATGTTCAATCAGCAGAAAAAAATGGGATTCCGGTAGCTGATTTAGTTAACCGGAATGCACAAAAATTTATTGATTTAGTAAAAGCTTTAAATTTGTCAAATAATGATTTCATTAGAACAACGGAAAAACGTCATATTTTAGGTGTTCAAAAATTATGGAAAGCATGCGAAAACGATATTTATAAAAAAACTTATGAAGGGCTATATTGTACTGGTTGCGAAGAATTTTATAAAGAAAACGAATTAATCAATGGTTTATGTCCAGAACATAAAACAAAACCAGAATTAGTAAGAGAAGAGAACTATTTTTTTTATCTTTCAAAATACGAAAAACAATTAAAAGAATTAATAGAGTCTGATAAATTAAAAATTATTCCTTCATCAAAAAAAAATGAAATTTTAAGTTTTATTAATTCTGGTTTAGAAGATATTTGCATTTCTCGTTCTAGCATTAGAGCCCATAATTGGGGAATTGATGTGCCTAATGATAAGACTCAAAAAATTTGGGTTTGGTTTGATGCCTTGAGTAATTATATTACTGCTTTAAATTATTTTAATGAAGATGATAAATTTAAAAATTGGTGGAACGAGACAACAGAAATTATTCATATTATCGGTAAAGGAATTTCTCGTTTTCATGCTGTCTATTGGCCCGCAATGCTTTTATCGGCTAGATTATCTTTACCAAAAACTATTTTTATTCACGGTTATTTAACTGTTGAAGGAGAAAAAATGTCAAAAAGTTTGGGTAATGTAATTGATCCTTTTGATCTAATCAATAAATATGGTTCTGAAGTGGTAAGATATTTTTTTATTCGAGAATTTTCCGCTACTGATGATGGTGATTTTTCAATTAAAAGATTAAAAGAAAGATACACAAGTGATTTGGCTCAAGGATTGGGTAATTTATTAAATAGGATACTAGCATTGGGTGAAAAATATCAAAAACCAATTACTTTAAATTTTAATGAATTAAAAAATATAAAAAGCGAAATTGAAAATGATTATGAAAACAAAATGAATGAATATCGTTTTAATGAAGCATTAAGTCGTCTGTGGGATTTGGTTAATATTTTAAATAAATATATTACTGATAATAAACCATGGGAAACGATAAAAAATAATGAAGAGCGATTCAAACAACAAATGTCAACTTTAATTTTGTCTTTAGGAAAAGTAGCTGTTTTACTTTCTCCGGTGATGCCTCAAACTAGTCAAAAAATTTTACAAGCCCTGTGTTTGGATGTGCCAGAACAAAACTGGTTTAATTTAAAAGTTCAATTGAAAATTCGGAAACCATTATTTCCGCAGTTAGAATTTTAAATTTTAGATGAATGATTAATAGATTAAATAATTCAAAATCTGGAATATGGAATCAGGAATCAGGAATAATGTTTAAAAATTAAAAATTAAAAATTAAAAATTTTAAAAAGTTTTAAAATTAAAAATTTATTTCATATTCTAGATTCTAAATTCTAATTTTATGCTTTTTGATTCTCATGCTCATTTAAATTTAGCTGCTTTTGATTTAGATCGAGAGAAAATTTTAAAAAAATATCTTCAAGAGGGTGTTTTTCTTATTAATATTGGAACATGTTTTGAAACTTCTAAAAAAGCAGTCGAGATAGCTAATCAATATTCTAATTGTTGGGCAAGTGTAGGATTACATCCATCCCATACTTTTAATCAACCGATAAATCAATTAGATAAAAATGAAATTAATGAATTGATAGTGGAACAATGGAATAAACGTTTTGAAGATTTGATTGAGAATAATAAAAAAATAGTGGCAATTGGGGAATGCGGTTTAGATTATAGTTATTTAAAAGATTTATTACCAGAGGAACAAGAAAGAGCTAAAAAGTTACAAAAAGAAGAATTTGTTAAACAAATTAAAGCTGCTTTAAAATTTAATGTGCCTTTAATTTTACACTTAAGAGAACTTTATCAAGAAGCATTAAATATTTTGAAAGAAAATAATTTTAAAGGCAAAGCTGTTTTTCACTTTTTTACTGGAAGTTTAAATGATTTAGCAGAGATTTTAAAAAATCCTAATTATTTTATTAGTTTTTCAGGAATTATAACCTATAGTAATAAATTAAATGAGGTTATTAAAAATACACCTCTAGACAGATTGTTGATTGAAACTGATTCGCCCTATGTGGCTCCAATTCCTTATCGAGGGAAAAGAAATGAGCCTCTTTATGTAAAAGAAGTAGCACAAAAAATAGCAGAAATAAAAAATGTGTCAGTTGGGGAAATAGAAAAAATTACTTTTAATAATACAAAAAGAGTATTTGGAATAGAGTTGTAAGTAAAATAGTTATAAAGAATTATAAAATTTAATTGATGTTTCTATACTTGAATAATTACTGGCAAAACCATTGGTTGTCTTTGAGTTTTTTTATAAAGATAGACACCAATTTCATCTCTAAGGGTATTTTTTAAATAAATTTCATTAACGGAGCGAGATTTAGTAGCGCGATGAATAATATCAGTTACTAATTTTTTAACATTATTTAGCAATTCTTTTGATTCTTTCATGTAAACAAAACCGCGAGAAACAATTTCAGGAGGGTTATATAATAATCCAGTTTTACGGTCAATAATTGCAATAATAATAAAAATTCCATCGCGGGCTAATGTTTGACGATCTCTTAGAACAACTTCGCCAATATCACCAATTCCTAAACCGTCTACCATTATATAATTGGTAGGAACAAATTTTTCTGTTAAAACAATATTTTCTGGGGTTAATTCAATTATTTGTCCGTTTTGAGCAATAACGATATTGCTTTTAGGAATACCAACTGATTCTGCTAATTCTGCATGGGCATTTAACATTGAATAATGACCATGGATTGGCATAAAGAATTTGGGCTGTACTAAATTAATCATTGTTTTTAAATCATCTTGATAACCATGTCCTGAAGCATGGATATCAAGCATTTTATAATGATAAACTTTTGCTCCTTGTTTAATCAAACTATCTTTTAAATTTTGAACAGCGCGTTCATTTCCGGGAACAATAGAGGAGGAAAAAATAACCGTATCACCTTTTTGAATGCTTAAATACTTATGTTCTTTATTAGCAATTTTTATTAAAATAGCATCACTTTCTCCCTGAGCTCCGGTGCATAAAATAGTTAATTTTTGAGGATTCGTTCTGTTTGCTTCTTTCCAAGTAATAATAGTGTTCTTTTTAATTGTTAAATAATTTAGTTTTTCAGCAATTTGAACATTGGTGCGCATGGAAAAACCTTCGATAGTTACTTTTCTTCCATATTTTTCTGATAACCAAATTGCTTGTTGTAAGCGCGAAATTAAGGAAGAAAATGTGGCCAAAATTATTCTTCCCGGGGCTTCAGCAAAGATACGCTCCAAGTTTTCCATAATTGTTTTTTCTGAAATTGAATGGCCCTGATTTTCTGCGCCAGTAGAATCAGACATTAAAAGAAGGGGTTTTTCCTCTTGAGCTAATTGGGCAATTTTTGATAAATCAGCGGGTTTATCGGCTATAGGGTGAAAATCAAATTTAAAATCAGTTGTATAAAAAATTGCTCCCACGGGTGTTTTTAAAACAATACCAGCTGTATCGGGAATATTATGATTTAAATGGAAAGTTTTAAAACTAAAAGCACCTAAGTTAATTTCTTTCGATGAATCGGTTTCAATTGTTCTTAAATCAAGTTTTTTCAAATAGGGAAAATCCTCCTGTCTTTTTAGAATGATTGCTTTAGTTAAAGGAGTGGCATAAATAGTAGGATAATTTAATTTATCAATTAAGTAAGGAATAGCACCAATATGATCGTAATGAGCATGGGTAATAATAATTCCTTGTATTTTTTTATTATTATTACGCTCAAGATATTCGATATTGGGAATAATATAATCAATTCCTGGCATTGTTTCATCAGGAAATTGTAATCCCATATCAATAATTACAATTTGATCATTGTATTCAAAAAGAGTCATATTGCGACCGATCTCTTCTAAGCCACCCAAGGGAATAATTTTTAAGGGTTTTATAGTATTTTTGTATTCTGGTTTAGGATTATCTTTGAGATTATAAGTTTTAACTTGTAATTTAATAGGTTGATGAATTTGATTTCGTGTTTCTTTATTTTCTGTGTCCATAAGTTTTATTTGTTTTTTATTAATTTAGTTTTTTTATTAATTTAATTGGTATTTATTTTTAAAATAATAAAAATAAATGGTGAATAAAATAAAATTTAAAGATTAAAAGTTATTATATCTTTTAAAAAAGATTAGATTATTCGTTTAAATGCTTTGTACTCTGAATTTTTAATTAAGATGGTGTCCTCGGTGGGACTCGAACCCACAACCATAAAATGGACAGCGTTCTGGACGCTGCGCGTATACCAATTCCGCCACGAGGACTAAAATCATTTTTCTTTATTAAGGTTTTTTCTGTTAAAACGTTTTTAGAGCTCTTTTAGTAAATAAATACCAATTATTTATATCGTTATAACGTTCGGAAGAGGTATTGGCATATAAGAAATTAACTCCCTTTATTTTACTTGGTAAAAGATACAAATAAAATGGATTATAAAGGAAAATAGCAGGAGAATCATTAAATAAAATGGTTTGAATTTTTAAAAGATCTTCTTTCCTTACATTATTATCAGATATCTGCCTTACTTCTTCCAATAATTTATCTAAATCTTTATTTTTATATCCAGAAAGATTTAATCCCGGATCATTTATTTGACTTGAGTGCCAAAAAGGAAAAAGATCAGGGTCCTGATTAATTATTTCACCAAAAAGTAAAGCATCGTACTTTCGATTTGCAATAATGTCTTTTAGCAAATCAGATATCGCTAGTGTTTTTACATTTACTTCGACTCCAATTTTATTCCAACTGTCTTTTAAATAATTTGCTACTTGGATCATTTCGTTTGAATCAGGAAGATATAAATCAAATTTTATTTCTTTTGGCCCATTTTTAGAATTTTTTATTTTATTAATCAAATCCTGAGCTTTATTGAGATTTGTTTCTTGTTTAATTTCTGCATAACCAAAGAAATTGGGGCTAATAGGGGTGGTTAAAGGAAAAGCTTGATTTTTAAAAATATTTTGAACAATATAATTACGATCAATCGCCAAATTTAAGGCTTGTCTTAAATCTTTATTCTGGAAGAGATTGTTATTTAAATTAAAGAAAACGGCATAATAACGAGAAAGATACAGGGGGTAAATGGTAAAGTTTTGTTTCTTTTCAAAAAATTCAAAATCATTAATAGGAATTGGCGCTAATGCGTCAATTTGTTTTTTAAGTAATGCTTCTTTAGCGGATTCGTAATTTTTATAAAAAATAAATGTTAAACTGGTAATTTTTGGTTGTTTCAAGAAATAATTTTTATTAGCAATTAAAGAATAAGAAATAATATTTCCCTTTTTATCTTTTTCAAGACTATTAAAAAGATAAGGGCCAGTACCAATGGGTTTAATATTGTATTCATTATAATAAATTTGATAGGGATTAATATCTTCCCAAATATGTTTTGGAATGATTTTTAAAGTAAGTTGTTGAAGGAATGGTTCATAAGGGTTTGAGAGATGAAATCGTACTACACTATTATTAATTTTTTCTACTATAACTCCCTGCCAGCTTAAATATAAAGGGCTCTTTATCAAAGGATTTTGGATACTTTCAATTGTAAATACAACATCATCACTAGTAAAAGGAACTCCATCATGCCACAAAACATTTTCTTTTAAATATATGGTATATTGTTTTTTATCAGAACTTATTTCCACTTTATCGGCTAAAGAAGGAATAAGATTGCCCTTACCATCAGTTTCAAAAAGACCATTATAAATTAAGTTAATTAGATCATAATCAGTATCATTTGAGATAGTTAATATGGGATTTAAAGAATTAATGTGAGAAATTGCACCTATTTTTAAGGAGCCTCCTTTTTTAGGAACTATTATCGTTATTTTATTAATAAGATTTATAATTGATAAAACCAAACCTGTTAAAAAGAGTATTAATAAAATAACAAAAAGTATTTTTTGTTTAAGTGAAAAAGTCTTCCAACTATATAAAAATGAATTTAAAAAACGCAACATTTAAATTGAATTTTTTAGTCAAGATTATTTCACTAAAAAAGAAAGCAGATTTAAGATAATAAAAAGAGCGCCAGTAATAATTGTACCAATAAAGACCAATTTTTCTAAACCTCGTCTTGTACCGTAATATTGAGTAGAAGTACCACTTAAAACGCCTAAACCACCTCCGCGTTGTTGGATTATTACTAAAATTACTAAAGTAATACCAAGAATAATTTGCAAAATAGTAATAAGATTAAAAAGATTCATATTATTTAACAAATTTTAGAAAAGAATTTACTACACTTAAGAAAAAAGAAGCTAAAATCCAAGTTAAAAAGGAATTGATTATCAAAATATCAGGAATAATAATTGTGGCAATTTTTAATATTAATAAATTGATGATTAATCCAAAAATTCCTAAAGTAAGCCAAATTACTGGTAAAAAAACAAATCTTAAAATAGGTTTTAAAAGGAAATTCAAGATGGTGAGAATAATTGCGAAGACTATTAAAGATACATAGTCACCCTTAAAAAAGAAATCATTAAACCAATAATTAAATAATTTTCCAAGAAAAATTATTGCTAATGAATTTAAAATGATTCCCCAAACTAAACGTTTTATAAAAGTAATCATTTTTTATTAAATTAGTATACTAAAAAATGTTTAAAAAATCAAATTTTATTCAGATTTTAATAAATATTTAAAAGAGGTAATAAACTTTGTCCAAGCATTTCCTTTGGAATAGGGAGATTAAACAAAGATAAAATAGTTGGACTAATATCAGCCAGCATACCACCACTATGATTTTCAATGTTTTGAATATCAAAATCACTTCTTGGATTAGTTAAGCGCAATCGTTTATCAACTAGATAAAATGGAACTAAACTAGAATCATGTTCGGTTTCTATTTCGCCAGTTATGGGATTAGCCATTCTTTCCAGATTTCCGTGATCAGCGGTAATTAAGAAAGTATAATCATATTTAAAACCAGAGGGAATAATTTTCCCTAGCATTTCATCAATAATAGTCGCCGCTTTTATTCCTGCCTCTATATTACCTGTATGGCCAATTAAATCACCATTAGCATAATTAACAACAATAAAATCATAAATATTTTCATCAAAAGCTTGAAGTAATCTAGTAGTAATTTCCGGAGCTCTTAATTGCGGAAAATCTTCTAAATGCAAAGTTTTAATTGAGGGAATCATAATCCAATATTCTCCAGGATGAGGTTTTTCATTTAACCCATTAAAGAAAAATGTAACATGGGCATATTTTTCTGTTTCTGCTAAATGAAGCTGCCTTTTATTATTTTCGGAAAGAATTTTAGCCAAACTGATATTAATTTTTTGAGGAGGAAAAGCTACTTTAAAGGGGAAATCTTCTCGGTATTGAGTAAAAGTCGCAATATCAACATTTTCTATTAATTTAAGTGGAAATTTATCAAAATTTTTAAAAGCAAAAGCTTCACATAATTGTCTCATTCTTTCTTCGCGAAAATTAAAAAAAATGATTCCGTCATTATTTTCGATTGTTGTTGGGAAAGAAATATTTTTATTAACCGCAGGAATAATAAATTCGTCAGTAATATTTTGTTGATAAGAATCTTTTAGATACTGAACAGGATTAGTAAAATTTTGTCCTTTACCAAAAACAATTGCATTATAAGCTTTTTGGGTGCGTTCGTAGTTTTTATCGCGATCCATTCCGTAAAAACGACCAGATAAGGTTGCAATTTGGCCTAATTGTTTTGATTCTAATTCTTTTATTAAATTTTCTAACATTTCCACGCTACTGGTAGGAGGTGAGTCCCGGCCATCAGTAAAAAGATGAAGATTCACCTTTTTAATTCCCATTATTTGGGCGAAATCTAAAAGAGCTAATAAATGACTATAGGAGCTATGAACAAGATTTGAAGAAAGTAAACCAATAAAATGAATAGTACTATTATTATTTTTCACGTGTTCAAACACTGATTTTAATTGTGGGTTTTCAAAAAAAGTTTTGTTTTTAATACTATTTAAAATTCTAATGCTATAATGATACAAAATTTGACCAGTCCCAATAGTTAAATGACCGACTTCACTATTTCCAGCTACATTATAAGGTAAACCAACGGCGTTTCCAGAAGCCTGGAGTGTTGTCATGGGGTAGTATTTTTTAATTTCGTCAATATTTGAAGTTTTGGCCTGGTAAATAGCATTCGTAAAATCTTTTTTTCCAATACCCCAACCATCTAAAATAACCAAACAGATTTTTTTACTTAAAAACATATATTCGATAGTTTATGCTATTATACTATAAGTTTCTTTTTTTGACAAAGCAAGATTAATTTTGGTATAATAAAATAACCCCGAAAGGTCAAACTAAATTTAATTAATTAGACTGTTATTTATTAGCCTTAATAATCTAGAGAGAAAGATAAAATGATAGTTAAGGTCCGAAAAGAAGTATTATTTAATCATTTATGAATTCTTTTTTTGAAATTAAAATTTTAATTCAAAATTTCAATTTCTTAGAATTGTTTAAAGAAAAAGCGATCGGAAAACGAGCGGAAGTTTTTTAATTTTGATTTTAATTCTAATTAAAGGGCGATAAATAATAGTCCATTTACTAATATGGTCTTATTTATTTTAATTACTATTATTAGTTTAATTCTCGGAATATTAAGCGGCTATTTTATCAGACAAAAAATAGCTCAAAATCAAGCCAATTCTATAGAAAGTAAATTAAAGGAAAGGATAGAAAAGGTAAAAGAAGAAGCAAGAAATATTATTTTAGAGGCAAAAGAAAAGGCAGATAAATTATTAGAAGAAGCAAAGAAAGAGGAGAGAAATCGTCAGTTACAATTGGATAAAATGGAGAGTCGCTTATTAGAAAGGGAAGAGCTATTAGATAAAAGACAATTAGAATTAAATGAAAAAGAAAAAGAAAACAAGATTTTGTACGAAAAGTTACAACAAGCCCAAGAAGAAGTAAATAATTTAAAGCAGAAAGTATTAGCCACTTTAGAAACAATTAGTCACATGACAATTAATGAGGCGAAAGAAGAATTGTTCAAAAGAATAGAAAAAGAATACAAGGAGGATATTGTTGAGGCAATTAAAAAATTAGAAACAGTAAGAAGGGAAGAATTAGAAAAAAGAGCAAAAGAAATTATGATTGACGCGATTGAGCGTTATTCTCATAATAGTGTTGGTGAAATAACTACCACTACTTTAGATTTACCATCTGAAGATGTAAAAGGTAAAATTATTGGTAAAGAAGGAAGAAACATTAAACATTTTGAAAAATTAACTGGGGTAGAACTAATTTTAGATGATACTCCCACTACCATTATTCTTTCCTCTTTTAATCCCATCAGAAGAGAAATAGCACGAATTGCCTTAGAAAAATTAATTAAAGATGGTCGGATTCAACCAGCAAAAATCGAAGAAAAAGTAGCTGAGGCTCAAGCAGAAGCAAGGGAAATTATCAGAAAACAAGGAGAAGAAGCTGTTTACGAGAGTGGTGTTTTAGATTTACCCCCAGAATTAGTTCATCTTTTAGGGCGTTTATATTTTAGAACCAGTTATGGACAAAATGTTTTAACCCACTCAATAGAAGTCTCTCTTTTAGCAGGTGCTTTAGCGGAAGAATTAGGGGCTAACGTAGAAGTAGCAAAAAAGGCAGGATTATTGCATGATATTGGAAAGGCAGTTGATCAAGAAGTAGAAGGAACTCATATTGAATTAGGAAGAAAAATTTTAATGAAATATAAGATTGATGATGCAGTAATAAAGGCAATGCAGGCTCATCATGGTGATTATCCTACAGAAACAATTGAAGCCGCGATTATTAATGCAGCTGATGCAATTTCTGCTTCTCGGCCAGGTGCTAGAAAAGAAAATTTAGAGGCTTATCTTAAGAGATTAGCTAGTTTAGAAGAAATTGCTACCTCATTTGAAGGAGTTGAAAAAGCCTATGCAATTTCAGCAGGAAGAGAGGTAAGAATTTTTGTTTTTCCTGATAAAATTGATGATAATGATGCTTTAATTTTAGCACGAAATGTTGCTCAACAAATAGAAGAAAAATTGCAATATCCAGGCGAAATAAAAGTAACTGTTATTCGGGAAACAAGAATAGTAGAAATTGCCAGATAAATTTGTTAAAATGTTTTAAGGTGTTTATAATGATTAGGGCTTGTATTTCTTGCTTGAAGAAGTTAAAAATGCTATAATTATAAAGGTT
>JBAMLJ010000083.1:0-1462 GCA_039793615.1 bacterium | reverse complement strand
TTAGGGCTTGTATTTCTTGCTTGAAGAAGTTAAAAATGCTATAATTATAAAGGTTAAAGGTCGAGCCTTTATAATTTAATAAAATTTTAATAAATAATTTTATGACAAAAGAAGGATTAATTGAGGAAATTGTTAAAAAAATTAATTGCTCTAAAAAAGATGCTGCTGAAGCTTTAGAAGCAGTAATTGATGCCATTACGAAATCATTAGTTAAAGGAGAGGATGTTACTATTACTGGTTTTGGCACCTTTGCTGTTAAAAAGAGAGCTGCTCGTCAAGGTGTTAATCCTAAAACCGGCGAGAAAATCAATATTCCCGCTATGACTGTTCCTAAATTTAAAGCTGGTAAAGCATTAAAAGAAGCTGTAAAATAAATTTTTTAAAAACAATTTATAAAACAAAAAAGCCGCATGAAGCGGCTTTTTTGTTAAAGAATTATTTTATGCATTACTTTGCTTTACTTTTTGTTCCTTTTATTCAACGGATTTACTTTCTTCTTTTTTACTTTCTTCTTTTTTACTTTCCAAAGCTTTTAATGATAAAGATATTTTTCCGTCATCAATGTTTGTAATTTTTGCCTCTTTTACCTCTCCTTCCTGAAGAATTTTTTTAATATCTACATTGGGGGCAGAACTTATTTCTGAGATATGAATTAAACCGTCAACAGGAGTATCATCAACTTTTACAAAGGCACCAAAATTAACAATTTTAGTAATTTTTACCTTAACAATATCGCCAATTTTATATTTTTTAGCAATCTCTTTAATTTGATCAAGTTCCACTAATTTTTCCGAGAAAATTAATTTATTGGTGTTTTGATCGGCATCTAAAATTTGAACCATTAACTCTTTTCCGACAAATTCTTTTAATTTTTCTAAAATTTTTGCCTTAGAGCCGCCTTCTACTTTGGGATAATGTTCTGAAGATAATTGAGAAACAGGAATAAAGCCTTGAACGCGATATAGTTTCCCTATTAAACCACCAACATTAGCGTCAGTAATTAATAAAGGAAAAGTTGTTTTAGAATCCCTTAATTCGTAGATTTTTTTCCAAGTATTTTCCTGAGAAGCATCTTTTAATGCTAATTCAATATTTCCTTCTTCATTATTCCATTCTAAGATTCTAACTAAAACTTTATCATTGGGATTTAACTGTTTGATGTAATCTTTTGCTTCTAAATAATTTGGTCCTCTTATTACACCAATACCATAAGGAGAAAGATCTACGTATAAATATTTTTTCTTTTTTTCTAAAACCGTTCCTTCAAGAACAGAATTAATGTCCGGTAAATTTAAGGGGATATTTTGTTTTAATGTTTCGTTTGCCATAATATTTAATGTATTCATAGGTGCTCAAACTAAACCAATTCAAACTTTCTCCATCATCTTATCAAATTTAATCCAAAAGTCAAGACAAAAAAACCTCAAAACCTGACCCCCGACTATATACAGTTTCACTGTTG
>JBAMLJ010000082.1:0-4557 GCA_039793615.1 bacterium | reverse complement strand
AAAGATTAAAATAAATAATTAAACATTACTACTATGCCAAGATTTGATGGAACAGGTCCTATGGGGTTAGGCCCAAGAACTGGCCGTGGTTTAGGCCCTTGTGGTAGAGGCTATGGCTATGGCTATGGTTATGGTTATGGTTATCGCCGTTTTGCTTCTCCTAAAAATGAGATTGCTGCTTTGGAAAATGAAATTGAGATTTTAGAAGAAGAATTAAAAGCTTTAAAAGAAGAGAAAGCAGCTTTAGATAAGGAATTAAAGGGCCAAAAATAAGTATTAAGTAAACCGGCTCTTTTTAATGCGGAGCCGGTTTATTATTTTAAAATAATATGAAACAAAAAATAGCATTTGTTTCAATTATCGTTAATACTGTTCTAGCTATTATTAAAATTATAAGTGGTATTATTACTAATTCCACTTCTGTTTTAGCTGAAGGAGCTCATTCCTTTATTGATGTCGTGTCCTCTGGGGTTGGTTATCTAGCTATTAGAATTGCTCAAAAACCGGAAGATGAAAAACATCCGTATGGTCATTATAAATTTGAAGTCCTGGCTGGATTTTTTATTACTATTATTTTATTAACCACTGGTATCTTTATTATTATTGAAGCTTATCACAAAATTTTAGAACCCTCACTTATTAAAATACCTATTTTGGCTTTGATAACAATGTTTTTCTCAGCGGTTGTTAATGAAGTAATGTCTCGTTTAAAACTATATTTTGGGAAAAAAGAAAATTCGATTGTGCTATTAGCAGATGGAGTTCATAATCGAACAGATGTTTTTTCTTCCTTAGTTATTTTTATTGGTTTAATTTTTAGTCGTTACTGGATTTATCTTGATTCTCTTTTAGCTATTTTGGTGGGACTTTATATTATTGTTGAATCATTTTCTATCGGGAAAGAAGCAATTGATTCTTTATTAGATAGTTCTGCGGGTGAAGAAATAGAAGAAAGAATAAAAAATATTTTACATAATAAAAATATCCAATTGGGTTCTTTAAAAACTCAAAAGAAGGGTTCAATAATTACCGCTAATTTAGAAATAATTCTTCCTAATAATTTAACAGTAGAAGAGGCGACTAAAGTTTCTAATAATTTAAGGGAAGAATTAATGAAAGAAATTAATAATTTAAAATACATTGCTATTCAAATTAAAAGTCACGATTTAGAAAATAATTTCTATCAACCATTTTGGGGTCATGGTTTTGGTTGGCAAAGAAAGGGGCGTTTTAAAAAAGAATTAGAGAATGCTCAGGGTAGGGGTCCAGAAGGCTATTGCGTTTGTCCTCAGTGTGGTTATAAAGTAGAACATCAAAGGGGAGTACCTTGTCCTGACTTAATTTGCCCTCATTGCAAAATTCCTTTGATAAGAGGCGATTAAAGTTGAAATCTGGAATTTGGAATTTGTCATTACTGCTTAAAAATTAAAAATTAAAAATTAAAAATTTAATTAGGATATGCCTCGGCCAAGAATTTACCGTCGTATTAGTTGTCGCTTAAAATCGTGCTTTTTTAAACCTCAAGGTATTCCCTTGAGAAATTTAGAATTAGTAATTTTAACAATAGAAGAGGCAGAAGCTTTAAGATTAAAGCACCTCTTAGGTTTAGATCAAATTGAAGCAGCTAAAAAAATGGGCATTTCGCAACCAACTTTTCAAAGAACTTTATCTTCGGCTTATAAAAAAATTGCTGAAGCGTTAGTAAAAGGAAAAGCAATAAAAATTATTAATTAATAATGGATATGATTTTAACAGTTGAAAATTTAACTATTTCTTTAGATAAAGAGGAGATTTTAAAAAATATCTCTTTTACCTTAAATCAAGGCGAGGTTTTAACAATTCTTGGTCCTAATGGAGCAGGGAAAAGTGTTCTTTTAAGAGCTCTTTTAGGTTTAATTCCTTATCAGGGAAAAATAATTTGGGATAAAAAATATCGTATTAGTTATTTACCGCAGGGTTTAAACCAATTATTATTTAAGGGTCTACCTTTAACAGTGGAAGATTTCTTTCGTTTAAAACAGAAAAATTTAACTCGAGAAGAAATTATAAAAAGTTTAAAAGTTGTCGGGCTAAGAGAAGATGTTCTTAATAAACTAATTGGAAATTTATCAGGTGGTGAATTTCAAAGAATATTAATTGCTTGGGTATTAATTGGAGATCCAGAAATTTTATTTCTTGACGAGCCCACTACTGGAATTGATATTGGTGGAGGAAAAACAATTTATACTTTATTAAAACAAATTCAAAAAGAACGAAATTTAACAATTATTTTAGTGACACATGATCTTGATATTGTTTACGATTTTACCGATAAAGTAATGTGTTTAGCTCATAAAACCCATACTTGTTTTGGGCCACCAAATGATGTAATATCTCCTAATAAATTAGAAGAAGTTTTTGGCGGTAAAATAAAATTTTACGAACATTAATTTTTTAAAATATGAGTGTTCAATTATTACTTAGTTTAATTAGCGGTATTTGTATTAGCGGGGTAGCAGGTTATTTGGGTACTTTAATGCTTTCCCGAAAAATGTCAGTTGTAGCTGGACCCCTCGCTCATTTAACTTTACCAGGAGCAGCGCTTGCAATTATTTTAGGATGGAGTTTATTTGTTGGAGTTTTTCCCTTTGTTTTGTTTGGAGTGATTTTAATTTGGTTTTTAGAAAGACAAACGAAATTACCCATGGAAAATTTAGCCGCTATTATTTTTGCTTTTGGAGTAGGAAGTGCTTTTTTAATTTTGCCAATTGATAAAGCAGAAGAGGCTTTAATTGGTAATATTAACATTATTTCCTTAAAGGAAACGTTAATTGTAGTGGCAATTTCTATTTTGGTATTTTACTTAACCCGGCAAATATATTCTAAAGTAATGCTTTTAAATATTCATGAGGAATTAGCTCGAGTCGAAGGAACAAATGTGAGTTTATACAATTTTTTGTATTTATTGAATATCGGATTAATTGTTTCTTTAGGAGTATATTTAGTGGGAGGATTAATCACTGCGGCTTTAATAGCAATTCCTGCAGCAATTGGAAGAAATCTTAGTTTTAATTTAAAAAGTTATCAAATTTGGTCTGTTGTTTCTGGAATAGTGGCTACAATTATTGGAATTTTCTTAAATCATTTCTCTCGCTTGCCAACCGGACCATTAATCATTATTATTGGTGTCTTGCTTTTTGTTTTGTCAATTTTAATAAAGAGTTTTAAAAATAAATAATAAAAAAATAATAAAATAATAAAAAGGTCGAAAACTTTAAAAAATTAAAAAATAAAAATATGATTAACACTCAAAATGAAATGTTAAAAACTGCCCAGGAATTAATTCAAAAGACTGGGCAAAAATTAAATCTCAGCCAAGAAGAAATCGAGTTTCTTATTCAGCCGGATAGAGTAATTGAGGTAAAAGTCCCAGTAAAAATGGATAATGGCGTGATTAAAACTTTTGTTGGCTATCGCTCTCAGCATAATAATGTTTTAGGCCCTTATAAAGGAGGAATTAGATTTCATCAAAATGTATCTCGGGAAGAAGTTATTGCTTTATCTACCTTAATGACTTTGAAATGTGCGGCTAATAGTTTACCTTTAGGAGGAGGAAAAGGAGGGGTGATTGTTAATCCAAAAGAATTATCAGAAGGAGAATTAGAGAGATTATCGCGCTCTTATGCTAAAGCTATCGCTCCTTTTATTGGCGAAGATGTTGATGTGCCAGCACCAGATGTTAATACTGATGGAAGAATAATGATGTGGATGTTGGATGAGTACGAAAAAACAACCGGGAAAAAATCTCCCGCAACTTTTACTGGCAAACCAGTTGAATCAGGAGGTAGTTTAGGCAGAACTGAAGCAACAGGTCGCGGCGGAGTAATCGTGATGGATAATTTGTTAAAAACGTTAAATAAAGATTATCAAACAATTGCCATTCAGGGATTAGGTAATGTTGGTTATTATTTTGCCAAGATTGCTTATGAGAAAGGTTATAAAATTGTTGCTCTTTCTGATTCGAAAGGCGGTATTTATAATGAAAATGGTTTAAATCCAGAAGAAGTAATGAAAGTAAAAGAAGAAACAGGAAAAGTTAGTGATTATCCTAATGGTAAAGTTATTTCTAATGAAGAATTATTAGAATTACCAGTTGATATTTTAGTGCCCGCTGCTTTAGAAAACGTAATTAATAAAGATAATGCTTCTAAGATTAAAGCCAAAATTATTATTGAAATGGCTAATGGTCCAATTACCGAAGAGGCTTATCCTATTTTAGAAGAAAAAGGGATTATTAGCGCGCCAGATATTTTAGCTAATGGCGGTGGAGTCATTGTCTCTTATTTTGAATGGCTACAAAATAAAAATAATGAAAAATGGACGGAAGAAGAAGTCAATCAAAAATTAGAAGAACAATTAAAAATCGCCTTAAAAGAAATTCTTGAGATCAGCCAAGAATTTAAAGTAGATTTGAAAGAAGCAGCTTTTATTTCTGCTTTAAAAAAGATTAGTACAAAATTTTAAAAAAGATTGTAAAAAATAAAGTTTAATTAAAACCCAGTCTTAAGACTGGGTTTT